>NZ_JBEXKB010000056.1:0-62971 GCF_040609455.1 Kitasatospora sp. NPDC004669 | reverse complement strand
GTCCCCCCGGGGGCTCGTCGGGTAGACCGTGGGGACGGGGCCGCCGTCGTCGGTGACGGACGCCCGGGGCCGAATCCGCCGCCGCTGCGGCGGGCGCGGCAGCAGCGGCGGCGGATTCGACGAGTACCGCCTCCTGCCGTGGACGCGGGGCATCAAGCCGATCACCGCCCGCCGGAGCATGCCGCGCGGCTCCGGTCTCGGGGCCGCGCTGCCGCGTACAGCGCATCTGCGACGGCCCTCTGGCCAGTCGCGCGTAATCGGCCCGCACGACCCGCGGGTGCCTTCGTCCCAGCCGCATCCGGGCCGTCATCCCACCAGCCCGCCGACACGGTCGGTCACCGCGTGCGGCCGACCCCGCCTGAGCCCGCCTGAGCCCGCCTGAGCCCGCCTGTCAGGCTTCCATGTCATTGCCCGGTTCCGGGGCAGCCGAACTCGCGATCGCCCGTCAAGCCGCTCTTCGACTCCCGGCCGTCCTCAACGGGTCCGTCAGGTCAGCGGGTGGACGACGAGCCGGTTCTGCTCCCCGTCGAAGATCTCGGCCAGGACCTGGGCCGCCTGCCGGTTCCCTGCGAAGAGTCCCCGCTGGTCGACGTGCACGGTGAGGACGTCGTGGCTGTCGATCACCTCGGAGATGCCGCGGGTCTCGATCGTGTCCGACCACGCGTCCAGGTTCCGGCCGAACCATGTCGGCAGCCCGCACGGCTCGCTCACCGCGTCCCAGAAGTCGTCGAGTGTCTCGATCGGTCGGCCGCGAAGGTCCACGATCAGTTCGCTGTCCGTCACCGCAGCAGACTACTCAGCCCCACCCGGCGTTGCCGGGTGACCGAGACCACGGCGCGCGGCGGATCGCAGGTGAGTGCTGTTCATGTGATGGCGCCGACGGTGGTGTGCGCGATTCCGGTGCTGAAAACTGGCGTGGCCGTTGGGGCGCGGGGACCCGGCGCGGGATGCGTCGTCGGCGACGGAGCCCGCCGATTGGGTCGGTGTCGTCATCGGGGATGTTCCTGGCCGAGCCGGTGTTGGCGGCTGTGTTGGCGGCCGTGACGTCGTATGTCACATAGGCGGTGTCGGCGGCCCGGGGTGGGGCGGCTCGGCATCAGGGGCGGGCGTCGCTGGAAACGGCGGCGCGGGCGGCGATCGTACCGGTGGCGGTGGGGGCGCCGGGGGTGGTGGGGGGGCGTTCAACGGGGCGTGGTGGGGCCCGGCGGCGAGAGTGCCGGGGTCTCTGCTGCGGCTCGCGGCGGTTGCCGAGCACCGGACCGGGCGGCCCGCCGAGGTGATCCAGGTCGCGGCGCCGCTGCTCACGCCGGCAGCCCGGTGCGCGCCGGGACCGGCTTCCTCAACAACCCGTACCTCGGGGACACCGGCCCCGGGACCGAACTGCCGGTGCCCTGCAGCCAGGTGAACGGCCGACCGGCCCCGGACGGTATCCCGGACACCGGCTTCCACAGCTGCGCGGGCGGCGAGGTGGCAGCGACCGCGCCGACCAGCCGGGAGGTCGCCCACGAGCTGTACGCGGACTCCTTCGGCGGTGACTGGCGGATGGCCGAGTTCCACGGCGGTGCGGGCCGGTCGCTCCGGGCCACCGCTGGTCGCTCCGGGCCACCGGCAGCCTCGGCGCCGACACCCGCTTCTGGACGGCCATCGGCGACCAGCCGGCCAACCCCTGGAGCTGAGCCGGTCCCGTTGTGCCCGGGTCGGGGCGGCCGCGCCTGTACGGCCGCCCCGACCCCTCGGCAGGGCTTATGAGTCGACAAGGCGGAGAGCCGCCGGGGTCAGTAGATCAGGTAGCCCGGGCGGTGCCCCTCGTCCTCGATCTCCCCGGTGGCCTGGGCCCGCAGCTTGCGGGACAGTTCCTCCAGCGCACGGGAGGCCGCGTACTCCTCGCCGATCCTGGCGAGCGGACGGTCGTCCGCGCTCTTCACTGCCTCGCCGTGCGCGCTCAGGCCCGGCGCCCTCGCACCGACCAGCCTGGCGTTGCACGCCGTGTGCACGCCGTCCTCCTCGAAGCTCAGCTCCACGTCCCACTGGTTGTGCATGCCACACCTCCTGGCGCCGGCCCCCGTCGCGCCTGTCGGGACCGGCACGGACGGAGGGCCCGTGGCGGCCGCTCACACCAGCG
Organism: Kitasatospora sp. NPDC004669; assembly: GCF_040609455.1. Lineage (NCBI taxonomy): Bacteria > Bacillati > Actinomycetota > Actinomycetes > Kitasatosporales > Streptomycetaceae > Kitasatospora > Kitasatospora sp. NPDC004669. Next base: position 60,849 of record NZ_JBEXKB010000056.1, on the reverse strand, counting down.
TGCGCCTGCCCCACCCGTAGCGGCAAGCGCGGCCGTTGCGACGCCCGAGCCATCGTGTGCCTGGCCCCCGTGTCGCGGTGTCGCCGGCTCCCGGGCCGCCCTTTCCCGGGCCCCGAGCCACGGTCTTCCCGCGTCCGATCGGCCTGGCCGGTGCCCCGGGCGGTACGCTGACGGAAGCGCGCCGCGACCGCCGACCGCACCCGGACCCGCCGGCGCGGCGCGGGGGCAGCGACAACCTGGTGGTCCCTCCGTGGCGGTCTTCCTCCTCGCCCTCGGCGCGGCCTGCTGTCTGGGACTCGGCTTCGTCCTCCAGCAGCACGCGGCGCAGCGGGCCCCCCGTACCGACCTGCTGCACTGGCGTCTGCTGCTGGACCTGATGCGGATGCCCGAGTGGCTGGTCGGCACCGGGTTCATGGTCAGCGGACTGCTCCTTTCCGCGCTCGCGCTCAACCAGGGCCAGGTGTCCCTGGTCGAGCCGCTGCTGGCGACCAACCTGCTCTTCGCCATGGCGCTCTCCCGGGTGCTGACCCGTCAGACGCTGGGCCGCTCCGGCTGGGCCGGAGTGCTGCTGCTCGGCCTCGGGGTGACGGCGTTCATCGTGGCCGGGCAACCCACCGGGGGCGGGCCACCGGCCGGGGAGCTGCGGCACTGGCTGGTGGTCGGCACCGTGGTCGGGCTGACCCTGCTGCTGGTCTCGCTCGCCCGGCGGCTGCCGTTGTTCGAGGAGGCCACGCTGCTGGCACTCGCCGCCGGGCTGCTCTACGGCCTGCAGGACGCGCTGACCCGCACCACGACCCAGCGCCTCGACCACGAGGGCTTGGCGGCCGTGCTGCGTACCTGGCAGCCGTACGCGGTGGTGGCGGCGGGCGTGATCGGACTGCTGCTGGTGCAGAGCGCCTTCGAGGCCGCGCCGCTGCGGATGTCCCTGCCCGCGTTGACCGCCGCCCAGCCGCTGGCCGGGATCGCCTGCGCGGTCGGCTTCCTCGGCGACCGGCTGCGGGTGACCCCGGGGGCGCTGGCCTGGCAGGCGGCCGGGCTGCTGGCCATCGTGATCGGGGTGATCGTGATCGGACGGCACCCGGCGATGCCGGGCACCGTCCGGGAGACCCTGGAGAGCATCGGGGCGTTGCCGGAGGAGGAGCCCGGGGACAAGAGCGAGCAGGACCGGGGGGCAAGGGGCCGGGACGGGACGGACAGGGACGCGAAGGGCCGGGACAGGAGTGGCGAGTAGGCGGACCGATGTGCTGGAGCGCGCAGGCGGACGCCGTGGCCCGCGGGTGGTCGCGGGCTCGGGGTGGCGTGCCCGGCCCGCGCCCGACGGTCCGGCCGACCGCAGCGGTTACCGCTCTCCGCGCTTCCGCTGGTGCTGGACGTGCATCAGCTGGTCGAGGCGCTGGTCTGGCTCGGTACGGACGGCGGGCCGGCGTCGGCGCTGGCCGAGGCCGCCCGGACCGCCTGGGCGGTGATCACCCTGCCGCTACCGCCCTTCCTCGTCCCCGCCGGGGTGTGGTTCGCTGCCACCGAGCCCGGCCACCCGGCCGGCCCGACCCGCCGCCGCGTGCTCGCCTCGCTGGCCCTGCTGGGCGCAGCGGTCGCGATCCCGCTCACCGCAGCCGTCGCCACCCACCCAGGTGACGGCCGCACCGCACGGCCACACCCTCGGCTACGCCGTTGGCCTCCCGCACCCGGCTCCACTGCTCATCGGTTACCTCCTCACCACCGTCGGTTCCCTATCTGCTCAGCGGCGACCCTCTGCTAGGGCGCCTCGGCCTGCTGACCGGAGCGGGCGCCGTCCCATGCGCCCTGCTCTGGCGACTCGCCTTCGTCTCCACCTGGTGCGCCCTCGCAGCCCTGGTCAGCCTCCTGCTCCCCCGATGGGCCGGTCGCCCAGCCCTGGACGGTCGATCGGATAGTCGATCGGATGGTCGGTGGACTATGTGCGAGCCTGCCCGACAGCTGCGGTGCCCCCGTGCCTCCGCGATCGGTCCATCTCCCGCCACTCCGGCCGCAGCCCGGTCAGCGTCGTGGTGGCGAAGTACAGGCCCCCGACCGTGAGCAGGCTGGGTATCAGGCCGACCAGGGCGACAGCGCCGCCCGCGAGGAGACCGCCCAGGGGGATGCCGGCCCAGGCGAGGGAGTCGCCGAGGGCGTGGACCCTGCCGAGGAGGTGGCGGGGCACCCGTTCGAAGAGAACCGCGCCGAGGATCGGATTGAGGAAACCGGAGCCGAAGCCGCCGACTGCGAAGACCGTGACCACCACCCACATCGGCACACCGAGGGCGAGCACCAGGATGCGAGGCGCGCCGCACAGCAGGAAGCCGACGAAGAAGACCGTCCGGCGGGGCAGGCGCGAGGCGACGGCCGCCGCGATCAGGCTGCCGACGACTGCCGTGGCGCCCATGACGCCGGCGGTCAGACCGATGGCGGCCGGGCCGTTGCCGGACTCCCGCGCCCACACCGGGACGAGGACGGTCGTGAAGCCGGCGTCGAGCAGATTGGTGATGCCGACCATCACGATCACGGCGAGCAGCAGCGGCTCGGACCGCAGGAAGGCGAAGCCCTCGCGGAACATCCGCCAATAGCCGCCGTGCTCCCCCTCCCCCGTCGGCCCGGACAACGACGCGGCCGCACCTGTCACCGCCGGACGCCCCATGCCGCGCGGCAGCGCCAAGGCGATGATCAGCGAGCCGAGCGCGAAGGTGCCCGCATTGACCGCCAACCCGGCCAGCGGGCCCAGTAGCGCGACCAGCCCACCGCCCACCGCCGGACCGACGGTGGAGGCCAGCCGTTCGGTGACACCGGAGAGCCCGGTGGCGCGCTCCATCGGCACCCGGGCGCGGTCGGCCGCCTCCGGGACCATGACCGACTTGGCCAAGTCACCCGGGCCGCGCATCGCACCGATCACCGCGACCATCGCGAGCAGCAGCCAGAACGGCAGCAGTCCGCGCGCGTGCAGCAGCGGAACCAGGCCGGCCGCGACGGCGCTCACCGCGTCCGTCGTCCAGGACACCACGCGCGGCCCGAGCCGGTCGACCAGGGGCCCGGTCAGCGCCTTGACCAGCACGTACGGCGTCATCTCGGCGAAGGCGACCAGGCCGGTCATGGTGGCGCTGCCCGTGGTCGCCAGAACGAACCACGGCAGAGCGATGGCCGAGACGCGTGTCCCGGTCAGGGAGACCGCCGTGGCGGCGAGCACCCCGGCCAGCGGCCGGAAGCTACGCACGGGTGGGTCGACGGCGGTGGTGGTCATACGGCTTCCCCCTCGGTCGTGGTGGTGCTCGGGTCCGGCAGGACGTGGACGATCACGGAGACCTGCTCGGTGCCCTCCGGGACCGGCTCACCGACGTCGATCCGGCGGTAGCGCCCGATCACGTCGGACAGCTCGCCGGTCAGCTGCTCGGCCTCGGCGGGAGTGAGCTGCAGGATCAGGTCGCTGAAGTCCGTCACCCGGCGCCACTCGCGCGGCATGGTCTCGAAGGCGTCCAGCGTGCGCTGGCCGGTCAGGGTGTGCGCGGCCAGGACGGACCGCAGGATGCCGACAGCCGTGTCGGGCTCCTCGTCCGCCATGTCGTCCCCCGTCCAAACGGTCAGCCGGTGGGCCGAACGCCACCACCGCTCACGGGCGTTGCCCCGCTCCCGGTCCTCCTCGACGAAGCCCGCAGCGGCGAGCTGGCGCAGGTGGTAGCTGGTGGCCCCGGAGTTGAGCCCGAGCTGCGCGGCGAGCCTCGTCGCCGTGGACGGGCCGTGCTTGCGCAGCAGCCCGACCAGCTGCATGCGCACGGGGTGCGCCATCGCCCGCATGCCCTTGGCGGTGATGGCGATGTGCGGGTCCTCGCTGTGCTTCCAGCCGCCTTCTTCGGTCATGGCCAGGAGCGTAGGACCACAAAGAGAAGTTTGCAAAGGGTTTTTTGCGAAGGGTTCTTTGCGGTGGAGCGGGCGGCCCCGCCGGTCGGCGGGTGCCCGGCCTGCCGCTCGGCGGGGGCCGGTGCCCGGTTTGCGTCCTGGAGCCGGATTGTCACCCGGGCGGAGGAGGCGCAGGCTGGCAGCAGGGCCCGGATGCGGCCCGTCCCGGTCGGCCGCGGAAACGATGACGGCCGCCGGTCACGCACGAGGGGCAGGGCGATGGCACACGGGAAGCTCTGGGGCTACGTCGCTTCGGGGGCCCGGGCGCTAGGAGCGCTCGGCGGCGCGGGCGGCACCGACCACAAGGGCGTCGAGGTCACGCCGGAGGGCCTCGGCCAGGTCCCGCCGGTCGCCATGGCCTCACCCCGGTCGCTCTCCCGCACCGAGATGGAGCGGCTGCGCTGGACCGGCCGGCACGCCGGGTGCGAGCCCCGGGCGCGGCACGTCCAGGTCGCCGAGGTGGTGCGCCGGGTGGTGCGCGGCGGTGGCCGGGCGACGGCGGTCACGGTCCGGGTGGCGCCCGGGCTGCCGGTGGTGGCCGGGGACGCCCGGCGGCTGGAGGCCGCGATAGCCGGGCTGGTCGACCACGCGATCCGGCGCAGCCCGCTGGGCGGCCGGGTGCTGGTCCGGGCCGAGGTCGCGCGCACAGGCCCGACGGCCCCCCGGGCGACGGCCGGGCGGGGTACCACGGCGCGCCGGCGGGAACGGGTGGAGATCCGGATCTCCGACCGCGGGTCGTACGAGCCGCCCGAGGCCCGCGAATGGCTGCTGGCGGGCGTACGCGCCACCGGGCCGGTGGGCCCGGCGTTGCACAGCCTGGTGCTGGCGGCGGGCGGCCGGCTCGCGGTCGAGCCCACTCCCGGCGGCGGCCTGACCGTGGTCCTGCTACTGACGGTCGCGTACGACTGACCGACCGACCAATTGCCCGACCGCCCGACTGCCCGACCGCACGGCGAGCAGCGGCCGCCGAACCTAGACTTGCCCCATGCCCCGGCTCAACGACCAGGTCAGGGAGCTGCTCCAGGAGTACGCCGACCTGATCAACATCACCGGCGGGGACGCCTTCCGGGCCCGCGCCTACGAGAAGGCCGCCCGCGCGGTCGGCGGCCACCCCGAGGACCTGGCCGACCTGGACGTCAAGGGACTGCAACAGATCCCCGGCGTCGGCAAGTCCACCGCCGAGAAGATCGCCGAGTACCTCGCCACCGGAAAGATGGCCGCCCTGGAGACTCTGCGCGCCGAGATCCCGTCCGGCGTAAGGGAGATGATGGCCGTCCCCAGCGTCGGCCCCAAGCGCGCCCTCTCCCTCTACCGCGACCTCGGCATCGCCTCGGTCGACGAACTCGCCGAGGCCGTCCGCGCCGACAAGCTGTCCGACCTGGCCGGGTTCGGCGAGCGCAGCGGCGAGAAGATCCTGCACGGCATCGAGCTGATGCGGCGGTCCGGCGGCCGGACCCTGCTCGACACCGCCACCGAACTGGCCGAGCAACTGGTCGAGGCGCTCTCGGCCGTCCCCGGCTGCACCCGTTGCGCGTACGCGGGTTCGCTGCGCCGGATGCGCGAGACGGTGGGCGACATCGACGTCCTGGCGACCGCCGCCGACTCCGCCCCGCTGATGGCAGCGCTCACCGAACTCCCGTACGTGACCGAGGTGATCGCCAGCGGACCGACCAAGACCTCGGTCCGCACCACCCAGGGCGTCCAGGTGGACCTGCGGGTCGTCCCCGAAGAGGACTGGGGTGCGGCGCTGGTCTACTTCACCGGGTCGAAGGCGCACAACATCAAGCTGCGCACGATGGCGGTGCGGGCCGGGCTGAAGCTCTCCGAGTACGGCCTGTTCGAAGTCGACGGCGGAGCCGGGAAGGACGGCGAAGCGAAGGCGGGCGGCAAGGAGGAGGGCGCCAAGGTCGTCTCGGAGACCGAGGACGAGGTCTATGCCGCGCTCGGCCTCCCCTGGATCCCCCCGACACTGCGCGAGGACCGGGGCGAGATCGAGGCCGCGCTGAACGGTGAACTCCCGGACCTCATCCAGGAGTCGGATCTGCGCGGCGATCTGCACACCCACACCGACCTGACCGACGGGCTGGCCACCCTCACCGAGATGATCGACACGGCGGCCGCGCGCGGCTACTCCTACTACGCCGTCACCGACCACGCGCCGGACCTGGTGATGCAGCGGATGACCGACGAGAAGATGCTGGCCCAGCGCGAGCAGCTGCGCCAACTGGCCGACCGGCACAAGAAGTTGCGCCTGCTGCACGGCACCGAGCTGAACATCGGACCGGACGGCGGGGTGGACTGGCCGCCCGAGTTCCTGGCCGGCTTCGACGTCTGCGTGGCCTCCGTGCACTCGCACTTCACCCTCGACCGCGCCGCCCAGACCCGCCGGTTGATCCGCGCCTGCGAGAACCCGTACGTGCACGTCATCGGCCACCTCACCACCCGCCGGATCGGCCGGCGCGGGCCGATCGACGTCGACCTGGACGCGGTGTTCGCGGCCGCGGCGCGTACCGGCACCGCGATCGAGATCAACAGCTCCCCGCAGCGGCTCGACCTGCGTGACGAGGACATCCTGCGGGCCAAACGGCACGGCGTGCGCTTCTCGATCGACAGCGACGCGCACGCCACCGGCCACCTCGCCTACCCGCGCTTCGGCATCGGTACGGCGCAGCGCGGTTGGCTCACCGCCGAGGACGTGATCAACGCCTGGACGTGGCAGAAGTTGAAGCGCTTCCTCCGCAAGGACGCCCTGCACGAGTAGCCCTCCCGGCGCACGTAGCCGGCCCCGCACGAGCAGGCGGCCCGCGCAGCGGCCTGTCCACCCCGCCAGCCGCCCGCCCCGCGGCTAACACCCGCCGAGCGAGGCCCCCGGCGAGGCCAGCACCCGGGCCGCGCTGCGGTGCCCGAGCCCGGCCGCCAGGTGCAGGTCCCCGGTGTCCAGGAAGCCGGCCAGGAAGCCCGCCGCGAAGGCGTCCCCGGCCCCGGTGAGGTCACGCACCTCCGCGACCGGCGGGACCGGCACGGTGAACAGGCCCTCGCCGGGCACATCGACGGTGGTCGCCTCGGCGCCGGACTTGGTGACCACCGTGGTGGCCGCCAGCCGGGCGCGCTCGGGCCCGGGCAGGCCGTCCACCAGCAGTCCGAGGAAGGCCGACTCGGAGCGGTTGGCGAACAGGAGGGTCGGCGCCAACTCGTCCAGCAGGGCGAGGAACCGCTCCCGTCCGAACTGCTCCAGCATGCCGGTCGAGGAGGCGTCCACCGAGGTGGTGCCGCCCGCCTGCCGGACCCGCGCGAGCGCGTCCACCGCCGTGGCGCCGACCGGCTCGCCGTCGAAGGAGTAGCCGGGCACGTGCAGGTGGGTGAGGCCGGTCAGCCACTCGTCCGGGACGCGTTCCAGCAGCGTGGCGGCGCCGCGGTCGGGCAGCATGGTCCGCTCGCCGTCCTGGTCGATGAGGACCACGATGCTGCCGGTCCGGCCGTGTCGCCGCACCCGTACGTCCACGCCGTGGCCGCCGAGTTCGGCGACGATGCCGTCCCCGACCGGGTCCGGGCCGACGCAGCCGAGGAAGCGGGCCGGGTACTGCCCGGCGGCGAAGCAGGCGACGTTGGCCGCGCTGCCGCCGCGCCGCCGGAAGATCCGGGCGCCGGAGTCGGTGCCGTGGCGCAGCGGGCCGTCGACCCAGACCACGATGTCCTCGACGAGGTCGCCGAGCACCCCGAGCACGGGTCAGGCCCCGGTCGACGCGGCGGCGGCCAGGGCGGTCGCGATCTCGCCGCCGAGGCGCACGTTGCCGCGGTAGACCTCGATGTTGACCTCCAGGCTGCGGCCGTCGGTGTCGCGCTGGATGTAGTCGAGCAGGAAGGGCGTGGAGGCGTTGCCGGTGACGCCCCGGCGCTCGGCCTCGGCCCGGGCGCGGGCCAGGATGCCGTCCAGCTCCTCCGGCGGCAGCTGCTTGGCCGGGTCGACCGGGTTGGCGATCAGGACGGCCTGCGGCAGGTCGAGCCGGTCGCGGGCGTCGATGACCCTGGCGGCCTCCTCGGGCGACTGGACGGCGTAGTTGATCTCGTGGCCGGAGTCGGTGATGTAGAAGCCGGGGTACTTGGTGGTGCGGTAGCCGATGACCGGGATGTTGAAGGTCTCGAAGCGCTCCAGGGTGGCCCGGATGTCGAGGATGGACTTCACCCCGGCGCTGATCACGGTGACCGGGGTGGCGGCCAGGGTGGTCATGTCGGCCGACTCGTCGAAGCTCTCGGAGGCGCCGAAGTGGACGCCGCCGAGGCCGCCGGTGGAGAAGACCCGGACGCCCGCGCGGTGGGCCAGGAAGGCGGTGGCGGCGACGGTGGTGCCGCCGTGCCGGCCGAGCGCGGCGACCACCGGCAGGTCGCGCAGGCTGACCTTGTCCAGGCCGTCGGTGGCGGCCAGTTCGGTGATCTGCTCGGTGCTCAGACCGACCGTGGGCACGCCCGCGTGCACCCCGATGGTCGCCGGGACGACGCCCGCCTCCCGCAGCTGCCGCTCGGCATCCAGCGCGACGGCCAGGTTGCGCGGCCGCGGCAGGCCGTGGGTGAAGATCGTCGACTCCAGGGCGACCACGGGGCGGCCGCCGGCGACGGCCTGCGCGACCTCCTCGGAGACCTTGATGGCGGGGGTGCTGGTGGGCAGTCCGGTCATGATGCGAGCTCCCTGTGAGATGCCACTGCGACGGGGCAACGTGCGATCAGCGTATGGACGGTGCACATCGGAATCCAGAATGAGTCCTGGGGCTTCTGATAGCCCTTCACCTATCAGTTCGTACTAGGCTGACCGCCATGGGCTTCACCTTGCGTCAGCTGGAGGTCTTCCTGACCGTCGCGGAGACGCTGCACTTCGGCCGGGCCGCCGAGCGGCTGCACATCTCACAGCCGACGGTCAGCCAGGAGGTCGCCCGCCTGGAGCGGACCGTCGGCGTCGAGCTGTTCGACCGCAGCCGCCGCTCCGTCGCCCTGACCGGGGCGGGCGAGGTGATGGCCGCCGAGAGCGCCCGGCTGCTCAAGCAGGCCGACGCGCTGCTCACCCGGGTCCGGCTGCACGAGGAGTCCCGGCTCAGGACGGCCCGGATCGTCGCCTCCCCGAGTGTGGTGAACCGGCTGCTGCCCGCCGTGGTCAGCCGGGCCGAGCAGGAGCTGCCCGCGCTCACCACCGCCGAACTCGCCGTCGACACCGGGCAGGTGTCCACCACCCTGGCCGTGGAACTCGCCGACATCGGCCTCGGCCGGTTCCTGGAGGACGTGCCCGGCTACCGGCTGGAGCGGATCGCCGACGAGCCGGTGCGGGTCGCCCTCGGCCGGGACCACCCGCTGGCCGGCCGGACCGGTCTGCGGTTGGCTGAACTGCGTGACCTGCCACTGCTGTTGTGGCCGCGCGAACAGCACCCCCGCTACTACGACCACGTGCTCGGCCTGTGCGCGGAGCACGGCATCGACCCGCCGGTGCTGGTCAGCCCGCCGCGGATCGTCGGCTCCCGGCTCTACCTGCTCGCCCGCAACCGCGCCTTCTCACTGGTGCCCGGCTCGATGGCCGGCCACCTCACCGAGGACGTGGCCACCGTACGGCTGGAGGGCCGGGCCGCCCTGCCGCTGGAGATGCAGTGGCGGACGGACGACCGGCGCCCGCCGCTGTCGGTGCTGCGCAACCTGATCCGGCAGGAGGCGGCGGCGCTGGAGGAGCACCGGAGAAGCCGGCACGAGCACCGGAGGAGCCGTGAGAGCCCCACGAGAAGCCCCCACGGCAGCTCTTGACGCTCACATGCCACCGCCGGAAGGATGCCCGGACACCCACCCGGCCCGTCGCGCGCCGACGGGTCGCCCGACCCCGGGGATCCGCCTTGGCCCTGCGCCCGCTGCTCCGCCGCACCGACGCCCGCCGCGCCGACGCCGGCGGCACCACCGCCCGCCGCACCGTCCTGCGCCGCGCCGCCCGCTTGGTCGGCGCCGCCGTCCTGACCCTCACCGGCACCCTCACCGCCGCCGGGCCCGCCCACGCCGACTTCGGCACCGGCTACCACGACCCGGTCACCGCCACCAAGCCGCTCACCCGCCCCGACACCCGCTCCTGCACCGTCGAGGTGATGCACGAGCGCGAGTTCCGCAACGGGTACGGCAACCCGCCCGACACCCCCTACACCACCACCCTCACCCCGCCCGCCGACTGCGCCGGGCCCTGGTCGGCGGTGGTCATGGACCTCCACGGGCAGGTCGCCGGGCGGCAGTTCGACCGGATCTTCAGCGTCCGCGTCGGCGGCGTACAGGTCCTGCTCTCCTCCACCCCGGAGCCCTCCAAGGACGGCATCCAGTGGAACGTCGAGCGCGATCTCACCCGCTACGCCCCGCTGTTCACGGCCGGGCCGCAGCCCTTCTCCTTCGACCTCGCCAATGTCACCGACGCCACCTACACCGGCGTCTACAAGATCACGGCGAGCCTGACCTTCTACACCGCGAACGACCGCTGGCCCGCCGCCCCCGGCGCCGACCGGCTGCTCACCACCGGCCCGTTCGCACTCACCCAGGCCGCCCCGACCGCCGGTCGCGAGCTCACCTTCCCGCAGAACCTGGAGCGGCTGACCGCCGAGGTCTACGCCCGGGGCGGCGGTGCCTGCGAGGAGTTCGCCTACGCCTCCGCGCCGGACGCCTTCGTCGCCGCCAACCCGTCGATCGGCGCCTGCGGCAAGGGCCCGTTCCGCGAGCTGCGGCTCACCGTGGACGGCCGGGTGGCCGGCGCGGTCTGGCCCTACCCGGTGATCTACACCGGCGGCTGGGACCCGCTGCTGTGGCGGCCGATCCCCGGCATCTTCGGCTTCGACCTGCCCGCCTACCGGCTCGACCTCACCCCGTACGTCGGCCTACTGCTGGACGGGCGCCCGCACACCGTCGGCATCACGGTCAACGCGAGCGAGGCGCAGAGCAACGACGTCTGGACCGGCCAGGTCAACCTGTTCGCCGAGGTCGACCACGGCACCGACCGCACCTCCGGGCGGCTCACCGACTACCGGGTCGCCCCCGAGGCCACCGTGGGCACCGAGCTCACCGACCACGGCGGCGGCAGCGGCGACTGGACCGTCACCGCCGCCCGGCACGACCTCGCCCGGGGCTGGGTACAGACCTCGCACGGCCGGATCACCACGGAGGTCCGCGACGACCTCGCCTTCAGCTCCGCCCAGCAACTGCGCGACAGCGGCAACGACGTAACCCTGCGCAACGGTACCGACCTCACCCGCACCACCGCCGCCTGGGGCGGCGGACCGCACCACACCACCACCGTGCACGAGGGCGAGCCGCTGGACGTCACGTACAAGGTGACCCGCGACGCGGCCGGGAACACCGATCAGCGCACCGCGATGGACCTCGGCTACCACCGCGAGGCCACCACGGCCACCGGCAACCACGTCACCGAGCGCTCCACCGTGGACCACACCCTGCGGCCCACCGCCCAGCGCCACGACGGCGACCGCACCGTACGGACCGGCAGCAGCATCGAGGACTACCGCAGCACCGGGCCGGAGGGGCCGTACCACCGGACGCTGAGCTTCGTGGACGGCTGGTAGCACCCGGCCAGGGCCCCACAGCTTGCGAAATTTGCCCGAATTCGAGCCTTTCACCCCTGGTGCACGCGGCGCAGGAGGCGCATGATGGGAGGTGGACCTGCGAGGTAGCTGAAGGAAGTTCGACCGCAGGAGGCAGTGGCGACAGATCGAGACGGATCAGGGTCTGCCGCTGGGCACTACCTCGGTCGACGATCGAACTACCGGCTGGAGGACACTACGTCCGGAAGCCACCCCCACCTCGCAGGTTCCGCGCGTCCACGGGGCATCCCCTCGGCTCCGTGGACGCGCTCTGCGCATGAACCGGGCCACTGCGGCACCGGGTAACCCCTCTCCCCGGCGTACGAGCCGGACATCCGCCGGGCCTTCTCCGGCCCGTCCAGCCCCCGGCATCCGGATGCCCACCAGCGCGACGTCCGGCCGCAGTTCGGCCGCCGACTCCAGCGCGTCCGGCCGACGCGCGGGAAAGTTCACGCCGAGGGTCCGGCGCGGTTCACCTCCGTCCGGTGAAGCTGGCCGCCATGAAGGCTTCCAGTGGACGTCCCCCCGTCAGCAGGCGCGGGCTCCTGGCCGGGGCGACCGGCCTCGGCCTCGGCGGCGCCGTCTCCCTCTCCGGCATCGCCCCCACCCCCGCCGCCGCCTCCCCGCTGCTGTGGGAGCGGCCGGAGCACTCCGGCGCCCCGCGGGTGGCCGGACTGCACCTGCAGTTCGGCTCGGACGCCTCGCGCGAGGTCACGGTCTCCTGGCACACCACCAAGTCCGTCTCCAACCCCCGGGTGATGTACGGGACTTCGCACGGCGGCTTCGGCCGCAGCGAGCAGGCCGAGACCCGCACCTACCGGGACGCCGCCTCCGGCACCGAGGTCCAGGTGCACCACGCCAGGCTCACCGACCTGCACCCCGACACCGACTACGTCTACGCCGCCGTCCACGACGGCGCCACCCCCGAGCTCGGCACCGTCCGCACCGCCCCGCGCGGCCGGGCCGCCTTCACCTTCACCAGCTTCGGCGACCAGGGCACCCCCACCCTCGGCAAGCAGACCGCCAACGGCTACGCCAACGACAACCTCGGCAGCCCGGCCGCGGGCGACACCACCGCCGGGGTCGAGCGGATCGCCCCGCTGTTCCACCTGGTCAACGGCGACCTCTGCTACGCCAATCTCGCCACCGACCGGGTCCGCACCTGGTCCGACTGGTTCGAGAACAACACCCGCTCGGCCCGTCACCGCCCCTGGATGCCCGCGGCCGGCAACCACGAGAACGAGCGCGGCAACGGCCCGATCGGCTACGGCGCCTACCAGGCCTACTTCGACCTGCCGGACGCCGGCTCCGACGACGAAGTGCACGGCCTCTGGTACGCGTTCACGGCCGGCTCGGTCCGGGTCATCAGCCTCAACAACGACGACGTCGCCTACCAGGACGGCGGCAACTCCTACGTCCGCGGCTACTCCGGCGGAGCCCAGCAGCGCTGGCTGGAGCGCGAGTTGATCGCCGCCAACGCGGACCCGGGGATCGACTGGATCGTGGTCTGCATGCACCAGGTGGTGATCTCCACCGCCGACAAGTTCAACGGCGCCGACCTCGGCATCCGCGAGACCTGGGTGCCGCTGTTCGACGAGTACGGCGTCGACCTGGTGGTCTGCGGCCACGAGCACCACTACGAGCGCTCGCACCCGATCCGCGGCCGGCAGCCGACCGACACCCGCACCCCGGTCCCGGTCGCCACCGACACCGAGACCGTCGACACCACCCGGGGCACCGTCCACATGGTCATCGGCGGCGGCGGCACCTCCGCCCCCTCCAACCACCTCTTCTTCAGCCCGGCCGAGGCCCGCGTCATCACCGGTGTCGGCCCGGTCGACAAGGCCACCGGCAAGCGGCCCCCGGTCTACGTGATCGAGGACGCTCCCTGGTCCGCCTTCCGTGACGCCGACAACCCGTACGGCTTCGCCTCCTTCGACGTCAACCCGGGCGAGCGTGGCGGCGACACGACGATCGACGTGACGTACTACTCCGTCAGCGGCCCGTACGGCGACCTCGTCCCGGTCGACCGCTTCACCCTGACCCGCCCGCGCGGCGCCCGGGGCGGCGGTCGCGAGCGCTGAGGCCTCCGTCGGGCCGCTGGACGCCCATGTCCGGTCGCACCGGCCGTGCGCGCCGCCGCCTCCTCCACGGCCGGCCGACCTTCCCGGCCGACGGCGGCGAGCGCTCGCCGGGACCGGGCGGGGCGGGGCTGGGGGTCGGTGCGTACACAGGCGAGCCTACGCGCAGCTCTCCCGGGGGAGGCGGGCTCCTCCCAGCGAGGGAGGCAACTCCCCTCCGGGGAGGGAGGTCCGGTCGGCGCTCCCGGGCGCAGAATCGGTGCACGCCCGACGCGGCGGTGCCGGGCGGCCGGGGCGCGGCGGTACCGTTCATGCCCATGATCGGTGTCCGACTGCGCCCCTGGAGGCCTGCCTCGATGCCCCTGCACCACCGCCCGACCGCAGCCGGGCCGACCGAGCGTGGCACGGGGTTCAACGACCGTACCGGGGAGGGCCGTTGAACCCCGCGCCCGACGACGACCGCCGGCCCGACGACCGCCGGCCCGACGACCGGCGCGCCGACGACCGGCGCGCCGACTACGGCCGACTCGCCGCCGTCGGCCCGTACTTCACACTCGACACCTCCCCGGGGGAAACCCCGCCGCCCGGCTTCCGACCGCTGCCGGAGCTGTACGGCACCGGGACGGACGCGCCGCTCGCCGCCCGGATCCGGGTGGTGGCACGGCGGCTGGGCACCGCCGAACCCCGGGTCGCGGCCTCGATCCTGCACCTCGGGCTGGCCGCCCGCTTCTGGTCGGTGGGCCTCGGCTCGGCCGTCCTGCTGGGGGCGGTCCCGACCCTGGAGCACGCCTGGGTACGGATCCCCGACCAGGGCCCGATCGACCTCTGGACTCCGCCGGGGTCGGAGCCGGAGCCGGTCGCCGTCACCACCGCGAGTCTCGCCGATCGGCTCCATCAGGCCGTCCTGCTGGGCCAGTTGGAGCCGCTGGCAGCGGCGGTCCGAGCCGCCGTCCCGCTCTCCGCCCGCCTGCTGCTCGGCAACGCGGCCTCCGCCCTCGCCGGAACCCTACGGGTGCTGGACGCCCATGCACCGGCCGCCGCTCGGGAGTTGGTCGCGGAGCTGCTGGACCAACCGCCGCTCGCCGGATCCGGCACGCTGCTCACCGGCCCGCACGGCACGGCTTTCCGACGCACCAGCTGCTGCCTCTACTACCGGATCGGGCCAGGCGCCGGACTCTGCGGGGACTGCTGCTTCACCCGACCACCGGCCCCCGGGAAGCGAGACCGCTGAGCGAGACCGCCAAGGCCTCACACGACTGACATCCGGACGGCCCGAGCCGCTTCACAGCCCGCGCCCGACTTGTCCAAGGCCGGGCACGGGCCGCCGGTCCCCACCCGGTGCCGATGCCCCTGGCGCCGGGTGAAGCCTCTCGGGGCGAACGGTCGGTCGTCAGACCGCGACCGTCTCCTCCATCTCCTCCTCGGCCTCCTCCGGCGTCTCCACCGGACGGCGCCCGCGGCCCTCGTACATCACCGCGGCCACCAGCGCCGCCCCGCCCAGCAGCAGCCAGACCACCAGAGTCGCCACGTGCCCGCCGAGGCCGGCACCACCGTCGAAGTACAGGATGCTGCGGGCGCCCTCCAGGAAGCCGGCGCCGGTCCAGAAGCCGTGCAGGGTCCCGAAGAAGCCGTTCTGCAGCTCGGGCCGGTAGATGCCGCCGGAGGAGGTGAAGTTCAGCATCACGAACAGCACCATCAGAGCCAGCGTGGTCCACTTCTTCAGGAAGCTGTGCAGACCGATGCCGACCAGCACGATGCCCGCCGAGTAGAGCCAGCCGAGCGCCCAGATCGCGGCGTAGTCGCGGTCGACCACGTGGAACACCGGTCCGGCGGTGACGATCCCGATCACGCCGACCACCAGCGAGACCGCCACGCCCACCAGCGCCCGGATCCGCATGCTCAGCCCGGCACCGGCGGCGCCGATCACCGCGACGCTGGCGTAGGAGCCGATGCTCAGCGCGACCAGCAGGAAGAACAGGCCCTGCCCGGTCGGGTCGCCCTTGGCGGGGGTGGTGAGGTCGGTGACGTGCAGCGGGACGCCCTGCCTGTCGGTGACGTTGGTGAACACCGCCGTGGCGGCCACCACCGAAGTGTCCGAGTTGCCCTTGGCCACGATCAGCTCGGGGCTCTTGATGTCCGGGACGAAGGCGCCGACCAGGTCGCGGTCGCGCAGCAGCTGCTCGGCGGCGGCCCGGTCGCCGACGGTCCGGACGTCCAGCGCGTCCCCGGCCTTGGTCTGGATCGCCTGCGCCAGGCCCTCCGCCTGCGGGCCGGTCCCGACCACGGCGACCTTGAGGTGGTTCGGCTCCGGCTGGTGGAAGGCTCCCTGGTAGGCGAGCGCCATGCCGAGGCACATCAGCAGCGGGGTGACCAGGTGGATCGCGAGGTGCTTGAGCGAGTGCCCCAGGGCGGGCGCTGCGGCGGGTGTCCGGGGTGTGCTCATGGCGTTCGTACCGTCCTCCGGTGACTTCTACATCAAGATGGTAAGTGCAACTAATGCAAGTGGCAAATACAACTATCTATGGATGTAGCTTACAACCATCCGACGTCGATCGAAAGCCGGGCCGACCCGCAACGCTCGGGACGACACCGCCGGGCCCGGATCAACCCAGCTCGAACACCCCGTACGAGAAGCCGTCCGCCCGCAGCTCGCCGTCCGCCACCCGCACGCCCTGCGCCTCCAACGGCCGCACCGCGCGCTCGCCGTCCGCCAGCCGCATCACCCCCGGCTCCCGCCGCGGGTTGACCGCCACCAGGTACCGCCCGGACCGGGTGTACACCAGCGGGTACCCGGCGTTGCACACCTCCACCCCGCCCGACGCGCCCAACCCCGGGTGCGCCCGGCGCAGCGCGATCAGTCGCCGGACGGTGTGCAGCAGCGAGGTGGGGTCGGCGCGCTGGGAGAGCACGTCCGGGCGCTGCGGGTCCGGGTCCAGCGGCAGGTAGAACCGCTCGGGCGGCCCGCTGGAGAAACCGGCGGCAGGGCCGGGCGTCCACTGCATCGGGGTCCGTGAGCCGGCCCGGTTGTAGCGCGGCCCGAGCACGCTGCCCTCGACGTCCGGCAGTCCGGGCAGGTAGCGCATGCCGATCTCGTCGCCGTAGTAGACCGCGGGCAGGGTCGGCCAGGTGAGCAGGAAGGCGAAGGCGGGGGCGAGTTGCTCGCCGCCGCGCGGGCCGGTGGCCAGCCGCGAGAAGTCGTGGTTGGCGGTGGGCAGCACGATGTGCCCGTTGCCCTCGGTCAGCTCGGCGGCGGAGCGCCAGGCGTCCAGGAAGGGCTGCGGGGTGCCCCGCCCCTCGGCCTCGAAGTAGCACGGGCCCTGCTGCCAGAACTCCTCCACCGTTCCGGTGTTGTTGTTCCAGAGCGACCGCAGGGGTAGGCCGTGGTCGCCCCCGCCGAAGTGCAGGAAGAAGTCCGCGTGGAACCCCGCCGCGACGGCGGCGGCGGGCTCGCCCCACTCGGCGAGCAACGCGGCCCCCGGGTGGGTGCGGTCCAGCCAGTCACGCAGCTCGGTCCAGACCTTGGCGGTCTCGACCTTGCCCGGGTCGTCCTTGACCAGCGAGTACGCCATGTCCACCCGGAACCCGGCCACGCCGAGGCATAGCCAGTGCGCCATGATCCCGCGCAACGCCGCCCGGTTGGCGCGCGGGCCCTCGGCGTCCACCGGCTGGCGCCAAGGCTCCTCTGAACTGCTGTGCGCGTAGCCGAAGTTGAGAGCCGGCTGACAGTCGAAGAAGTTCGGCCGGTACCAGCCGGGGCGGCTGCCGGGCGAGGCGACGAAGCCGTCCACCTGCCGGTCGGACCAGATGTAGCGGTGGTCGGACGGGTCCTCGGCGGCGGCCAGGAACCAGGGGTGGCGGTCGGAGGTGTGCCCGGCGACCAGGTCCAGCAGGATCCGGATGCCCCGACGGCGCGCCGCCTCGACCAGCGCGACCAGGTCCTCGGTGCGGCCGTAACGCGGCGCGGGGGTGAGGTAGTCGGTGACGTCGTAGCCGGCGTCGCGGAACGGCGAGGCGAAGCAGGGGTTCAACCAGACGGTGTTCACGCCGAGCCAGGCGAGGTGGTCGAGGTGCTCGGTGATGCCGGCGAAGTCTCCGATGCCGTCGCCGTCGGAGTCGGCGAAGGTCTGCGGATAGATCTGGTAGAGGACGGCGTCGGCCAGCCAGTCCGGGCCGGGGCGGGTCGAGGTCATGGTGTGGGTCCTCCTGCCGGGTCCGGGGGCCGTACGGGCCGGGGCCGAGGGGTCGGGCTTGCCCGGGCCGAGCCGGGTGCCGACGATTCTCGTCCGATCCCGGCCGCCACGCTACGACGCCTACGCCTCCGTGAAAACCCTGGCCCGCCGGGTGATCTCCGCCCGGCCCCGCCACGACCGCCTCCGGCGACACCACGTCAGCCCCCGCGCACAGCGCGGCGGTGTGAAGCCCTGCCGCACCACCGTCTTCGTGGAGCTCCCCCAGGAGCCCACGCTGGTGGAGATCGATGCCCAGGCCGTCGCGACCTGAACCGCCCGGGCCGCCCACTTGCCACACCCCGACATGGACATTAGGTTAGGCTCACCTAACCAACGGGAGGTCCGTTCATGAGTGATCGCAGCGAGCGAATCCATCAAAGGTGCGCGTGGGCGAATCCCCCTGCCGAGCGTAGCGAGGTGGGCGCATGAGCGAGCGCACCGGCGACGCCGAGGTGCCCGAGCCCACCACCGCCGAACGGGTCCACAGCCTGCTCAGCGCGACCTCCTCGCTCACCGTCCGCGCCCTCGGCGAGCACCACGACCTGGACACCCCGGTCTCCGTGCACGGCTCCCGGCTGCGCCTGCGCGCCCCGCTGGACTCCCCGCTCACCGCGGCCGCCGCCGGTGCCACCGAGGGCCTGGCCGTGGTCGTCGACGTCACCGACGTCTCCCCGGTCGCCGTCCGCGACCGGATCCGCGGCCGCCTCACCCTGGCCGGCCGGCTGCACCTGGCCCACCTCGCCGACGACGGCCTCAGCGTCCACCTGCGCGTGGACGTCGCCCACGCCGTCCTCGCCACCCCGTACGGCACCGGCGCGCTCACCGCCGACGATCTCGCCCTCGCCGCCCCCGACCCGCTGGCCCGGTGCGAGGCCGCGCTGCTCACCCACCTGGCCGACGAGCACGCCGACGCCATCGACCTGCTCACCCGTCTGCTCGACCCGGCCCTGCTCGCCGGGCATCCGGACATCCGCCCGCTCGCCCTGGACCGCTACGGCCTGGTGCTGCGCCTGGACCACCGGCACGGTCACCGCGACGTCCGCATGGTCTTCCCCGAACCCGCCGCCGACACCGAGGACTTCGGCCACCGGATGCACGAGCTGCTGGCCGCCGCCGAACTCGGCCTGCCGGTCCACCGGGGCTGACCGGCCCCGGGCTCAGCGCTCCACGGCCTCCTCCAGCACGATCCGCCCGCGCGTACCGCTCCGGCCGCCAGCGCCGCATTGCCAGCGCCAGCCCGATCCCGCCCAGGAACACCCCGATCACCAGGTACGGGATCAGCCGGAACAGCAGGGTGTCCGAAGCCGCCCCGGCCGCCGCGTCCTTGTTGACCACCAGCAGCGCCACCACCCCGGCCATCGCCACCCCGCCCACCAACGGCGCGACCAGCGTCCGGCACCAGTGCACGGTCTCGGGGTGTCTGCCCCGCACATGGAAGTACCCGACCACCGCGAAGGAGCAGAGCGTCTGCACGACGAGGATCGCCATCGTCCCCAACAGCGCCAGCAGCGTGTACAGATGAACGTACGGATCCATCCCCGCCGCCAGGAACGCCAGCACCAGCCCGGCCGCGATCACCGACTGCACCACCGAGGCGACGTACGGCGAGCCGTGCCGCGGGTGGGTGCGGCCGAGCGCCGGGTGCAGGAAGCCCTCCCGCCCGATCGCGTACAAGTACCGTGCCGCGCGCTGGTGGAAGGCCATCGCGCAGGCGAACGAGCCGGTGACGACCAGCCATTGGAACACCGTCACCGCCCAGGCCCCCAGGTGCGCGCCCAGCGGGTCGAAGAACAGGCTGTTCCCGTCCTTGCCCGGCACCGAGCCGCTCGCCACCGCGATCGCGTGCTCGACTCCGTTGCCGGACAGGATCATCCAGGACACGAACACGTAGAAGAGCCCGATCCCGACCACCGACACCAGGGTCGCCCGCGGCACCACCCGCTTGGGGTTGCGCGATTCCTCCCCGTACATCGCGGTCGACTCGAAGCCCACCCAGGACCAGAACGCGAAGAACAGTCCCAGCCCGGCCGCCGCCGCCGCACCCGAACTCCCGACCCCTTTCATCGCGTTCAGCGGGTTCACGGCCTCGCCCACGATCCCGTCCGGCCCGCCGCCGGAGGCCAGGACGGCCAGCGAGACCGCGCCCAGCACCCCGATCTCCAGCACCAGCGCCACCCCGAGCACCTTCGCCGTCAGATGCAGGTCGAACCAGGCCATCACCCCGATCGCCGCCACCCCGAACAGCGCGTACCAGCCCCAGCCGAGGTCCACGCCCAACCGTGAACGGACCAACCCGCGCAGCGAGTAGGCGAAGAAACCGATGATCGAGGCCTCGAAGACGATGTACGCCATGACCGCGAGCAGCCCGGAGGCCATCCCGGCGACCCTGCCCAGCCCGTGCGAGATGTACCCGTAGAACGCCCCGGCCGCCGTGATGTGCCGGGCCATCGCCACGTACCCGACCGAGAACACCGTGAGCACCACGGTCGCCACGATGTACGCGGCGGGCGCGCCGACCCCGTTGCCCTGCCCGACCACGATCGGCAGGTTCCCGGTCATCGCGGTGATCGGTGCGGCGGTGGCGATCGCCATGAACACCACGCCCGTCAGGCCAACCGAGCCCGCCTTCAGCCGGTCGACCCCGCCCGACCCGGCCCGCTCCCGACCGCCATCCGGCCTCCTCGTCCGCCCACACCCGTCCGCCCGGCCGGAGAAGGGCCGGGCGCTGACTGCCCGACAGCATCGCGCGACCGGGGACGCACCCGGAAGACGACGAATCTCGCCAAAGGCAGCAGGAGTTGACGCCCAGTTCGACCGCTCGAACACGCCCGGAGCCGGAAACGGCAGCGGCCGGCCCGGCTCCACGAGGAGTCCTCGCGAGGCCGGGCCGGCCTTGGGCGTGTCCCGCGCCCATGTCCACTGATGCGGCGATCACCCGGTCGAGCGGTCACCCGACATGACCATCCCGGGCGGTCGATTCGCCCCGCAACAGCGGTGGTTCCTGAAACCCGCGGTCAGCGCAGGGTCAGAGCGCGACGCCGTGCGCCCGCAGGTAGGCGACCGGGTTGATGTCCGAGCCGTACTCCGGACCGGTACGGATCTCGAAGTGCAGGTGCGGGCCGGTCACGTTGCCGGTCGCGCCGGAGAGGCCGAGCCGCTGGCCGACGGTGACGGTCTGACCGATCTTCACGCCGATCACCGACAGGTGCGCGTACTGGGCGTACTTGCCGTCGGCGAGCTTGACCTCGACCTCGTTGCCGTAGGCGCCGCCGTTGCCGGCCTTCACCACGACACCGTTGGCGACCGCGCGCACCGGGGTGCCGGTGGAGGCGACGAAGTCCTGGCCGGTGTGGTGGCCGGAAGCCCACATCGAGCCGGCCACGCCGTAGGCCTCGCCCAGCACCGGGTTGGCCAGCGGGGCGACGTAGCCGACGGTGGCGGCGACCGGGGCGGCGGTCACGGCCCGGGCCGGGGCGGCGGTCACGGCCCGGGCCGGGGCGGCGGTCTGCACCTGGGTCTGGAGCTGGGCGCCCGGCTTGGCGGCCTCGGTCTTGACCTGCAGCTGGGTGTCCGCGGCGGCGGAGGCACTCTGGGTGACCGGGGCGGCCGGCTTGGCCGGAGCTGCCGGCTCGGCGGCGGCGGCGTCCGCCGCGAGCGAGAGCTGCTGGCCCGGGAAGATCAGGTTCGGGTTGGCGCCGACCACCGAGCGGTTCTGCTCGTACAGCGCGTGCCAGCCGCCCTCGACCTGCTTGGCGTCGGCGATCCTGGACAGGGTGTCGCCGCCGACGACGCGGTAGCTCTCGAACACGGCGGCCGGGGCGGCCGACTCGGCCTCCGCGGCGGCGGTGTGCTGCGCGACCGAGGCGGCCGGCGCACCCGGGGCGGTGTAGGCCTGGGCGGCCATCGCGGTCACGAGCGGCAGGGCGAAGGAGACACCGGTCACGGCGATGCCGATGCCGAGGCGGGCGGAGCGGGGCAGGGCGATACGACGGGCCTGAGCAGGCATGGATTTCCTCTCCGACGCCTGCGAGGTGAGCTGTCGGGTTCGGGCTGGAGTTGCCCGGCCGCATGCGCGGCTTCACCCCGAGCCGGTCCTGGACGTTCGCGCTGAGAAGCGCGAACTCCCGTCCGGCGACTTACCTGTGGGTCCCCCGCTCCTGCCGTACAGAGCTCAGTTCGAACCATCGGGCAGCGGCAGGACTCGGCGTTCCACCCGGTGGATCCACCCGGGCTGGCCGGGCGGTCGCTGAACTAAAACCCATCCGTTCGGGTGAAGCAATGTCGATCTCTTGAACCGGCGATATTCCCCCGGAGGGTGGTGACCCTCCGCATGACCCATCCCACGGTGCGTGCACAATCCATTCACCGGGCGCCACTGATCCACGACCCTGCGCCGATCTCCACACTCCAGCGTGACCGTGCGCTCACGCACCGCTCGCCGCGGACACGCCACGCGGTGACCCTTGTCACGTACGCCCCGCCGGGCGCAGGATCGGGCCGTGGCCACCTCAACAGCCGGCACCTTGCGCCTGGGCACCGCGCAGGGTCGCTGGGTACTCCTGGCAACCGTGCTCGGCTCCAGCATGGCGATGCTCGACGGCACCGTGGTGAACGTCGCCCTGCCCCGGATCGGCGCCGACCTCGGCGCCTCCCTGGCGTCCCTGCAATGGACGCTGAACGCCTATCTGCTCACCCTGGCGGGCCTGATCCTGCTCGGCGGCGCGCTCGGCGACCGGTACGGAAGGCGCCGGGTCTTCCTGATCGGCGTGGTCTGGTTCGCCGCCGCCTCCGCGGCCTGCGCCGCCGCCCCGAACATCGAAGTGCTGATCGTGGCCCGCGCCGTCCAGGGCATCGGCGGGGCACTGCTCACCCCCGGCTCGCTCGCCATGCTCCAGGCCGTCTTCCGTCCTGACGACCGCTCGGCGGCGGTGGGCCTGTGGTCCGGCCTCGGCGGGGTGTCCGCGGCCGTCGGCCCGTTCCTCGGCGGCTGGCTGGTGGACGGCCCCGGCTGGCGCTGGATCTTCCTGCTGAACCTGCCGCTGGCCGCCGCCGTGGTCGCCGTCACCTCCCGGTACGTCCCGGAGAGCCGCGACGAGTCCGCCTCCGGCCGCTTCGACGTGCCTGGCGCGTTGCTCGCCGCGCTCACCCTCGGCGCGATCACCTACGCGCTCACCGCCGCCGGGGAGGGTCTGTCCCCCGCCGTCTGGCTCACCGGCGCGATCGGCCTGCTGCTCGGCGCCGCCTTCGTCGCCGTCGAGCGCCGCACACCCGAACCGATGCTGCCGCTCGGGCTGTTCTCCTCCCGGCTGTTCACCGCCGTGAACCTGGTCACCCTCTGCGTCTACGCGGCCTTCAGCGGGGTGTTCTTCCTGCTGGTGGTGCAGCTGCAGATCGTCTCCGGCTTCTCCCCGCTGGCCTCGGGCTTCGCCCTGGTGCCGATCACGGTGCTGATGCTGACGCTGTCGGCGCGCGCCGGGCGCCTCGGCAAGCGGATCGGCCCGCGCATCCCGCTCACGGTCGGCCCGCTGCTGTGCGCCACCGGGGTGCTGCTGATGCTGCGCATCGGCCCCGGCTCCTCCTACGGGGCGGACGTGCTGCCCGCCGTCGCCGTGATGGGCAGCGGGATGACCCTGCTGGTCGCGCCACTGACCGCGACGGTGCTGGCCGCCGTCGAGGTGCGGCACGCGGGCATCGCCAGCGGCGTCAACAACGCCGCCGCCCGCGCGGCCGGCCTGCTCGCGGTGGCCGCCCTCCCGGCGCTGGCCGGGCTGAGCGGCGACGCCTACCGGGTGCCGTCCTCGGTGGACTCCGCCTTCCACACCGCGATGCTGATCTGCGCGGGTCTGCTGGCCGCCGGCGGGCTGATCGCCTTCGCCACCGTCCGGGGCAATGTGCTCGCCGCCGAGGAGCACCCGGTGGCCGAGCCGAACTGCGACTGGCCCTGCGCCACCACGACCCCGCCGCTCGACCCCGGACACGCCCGGACGCACGAGGGTCCCGCCACCGGAACGGCGGCGGGACCCTCGCAGAGCTGACGGATCGTCAGGGAATGCCGCTCTCCTAGAGGATGTCGGCCGGCGCGTACTTGGCCGCCTCCGGGTAGGCCGCCGCGACGGCCTCCACCTGGCGGACCACCTCGGCGACCTGCGCCCCGGCCGCACCGGTGAACGACAGCCTGTCGGCCAGCAGCACATCCAGCGCGGCCCGGTCCAGCGGGATCCGCTCGTCGGCGGCAAGCCGGTCCAGCAGCTCGTTCTCGCGGGCGCCCGCGCGCATCGCCAGCGCGGAGGCGACGGCGTGCTCCTTGATGACCTCGTGCCCGGTCTCCCGGCCGACGCCCGCGCGCACCGCACCCATCAGCACCTTGGTGGTGGCCAGGAACGGCAGGTAGCGGTCCAGCTCGGCCTCGATCACGGCCGGGAAGGCGCCGAACTCGTCCAGGACGGTCAGGAAGGTCTCCAGCAGGCCGTCGAAGGCGAAGAAGGCGTCCGGCAGCGCGACCCGGCGCACCACCGAGCAGGAGACGTCGCCCTCGTTCCACTGGTCGCCGGCCAGCTCACCGGTCATCGAGGCGTAGCCGCGCAGGATCACGGCCAGGCCGTTGACGCGCTCGCAGGAGCGGGTGTTCATCTTGTGCGGCATCGCGGAGGAGCCGACCTGGCCCTCCTTGAAGCCCTCCGTCACCAGCTCGTGGCCGGCCATCAGGCGGATGGTCTTGGCCAGGCTGGACGGCCCGGCGGCCAGCTGGACGAGGGCGGTCAGCACCTCGAAGTCCAGCGAGCGCGGGTAGACCTGGCCGACGCTGGTCAGCACGTTGTCGAAGCCGAGGTGGCCGGCGACCCGGCGCTCCAGCTCGGCCAGCTTCTGGGTGTCGCCACCGAGCAGGTCCAGCATGTCCTGGGCGGTGCCGACCGGGCCCTTGATCCCGCGCAGCGGGTAGCGGGCGATCAGCTCCTCCAGGCGGCGGAAGGCGACCAGCAGCTCGTCGGTGATCGACGCGAAGCGCTTGCCCAGAGTGGTGGCCTGCGCGGCCACGTTGTGCGAGCGGCCGGCCATGACCAGCTCGGAGTGCTGGGCGGCGAGCCGGGCCAGGCGCACCAGGACGGCCACCGTGCGGTCGCGCACGTGCTCCAGGGACTGGCGGATCTGCAGCTGCTCGACGTTCTCGGTCAGATCCCGGGAGGTCATGCCCTTGTGGATCTGCTCGTGGCCGGCGAGGTCGCTGAATTCCTCGATCCGGGCCTTCACGTCATGGCGGGTGATCCGCTCACGGGCGGCGATCGAGCCGAGGTCGACCTGGTCGATCACCCGCTCGTAGTCGGCGACGGCGTTGGCCGGCACCTCGACACCGAGGTCCTGCTGGGCCTTCAGGACGGCGAGCCACAGGTGGCGCTCAAGGACCACCTTGTGCTCGGGGGACCACAGCTGGGCCAGGGTCGCCGAGGCGTACCGGGAGGCCAGGACATTGGGGATCTGGGGCTTCGCGCTCACGCTTCGCAAGCCTAACAGTCGAGGTCACGCCGGACGTCGGCGGATGGGGTAGGCTACGCCGATTGAACGCCCATCAGGTAACACTACATAAACTTCTCGCGGCAAGGATACCACATCAATGAACGGACCTCCAGCGACCGCAGGGAACTCCAGCGGCGCCCTTGCCGAGGCGCTGCGCACCGAACAGGTCCACCTCGACCGGCTCTACGCCCGCCTGGACACCGTCCGGGAGCAGGCCCGCCGCACCCGGGACGGCGCCCACGACGGCGCGGGCGCCGGCGGCACCCACCAGGCCCGACTGGAACGCGAGGTGCGCGCCCGCGAGGCCGCCCGGCACGCCGCCCGACTCGACGCCGTGGAGCGCGGCCTCTGCTTCGGCCGGCTCGACCAGCGCGACGGCACCGTCCACTACATCGGCCGCGTCGGCCTGGTCGACGAGCGCTACGAGCCGCTGCTGCTCGACTGGCGCACCCCCGCCGCCCGCCCGTTCTACACCGCCACCCCCGCCAGCCCGGGTGCCGTGCTGCGCCGCCGCCATCTGCACACCGCGGGCCGCACCCTCACCGGGCTGGACGACGAGGCGCTCGACCTCGCCGCACTGGACGAGTCCGGCCGACGCACCCTGGTCGGCGAGGCCGCCCTGCTCGCCGCCCTCGCCCGCGACCGCACCGGCCGGATGGGCACCGCCGTCGCCACCATCCAGGCCGAGCAGGACCGGGTGATCCGCTCCCCGCTGCCCGGCGCCCTGGTCGTCCAGGGCGGCCCCGGCACCGGCAAGACGCTCGCCGCCCTGCACCGCGTCGCCTACCTGCTGTTCACCCACCGGGCCGCACTGGAGCGCCGGGGCGCGCTGGTCATCGGCCCCAACCCGGGCTTCCTCCGGTACATCGAGGAGGTACTGCCCGCCCTGGGCGAGACCGAGGTGGTGCTGCGCACGGTCGGCGAGCTGTTCCCCGACGTCACCACGGCCCTCGGTGACGCCCCCGCCGCCGCCTTCGCCAAGGGCGGCTCCTGGATGACCGAGGTGCTCCGCCGTGCCGTCGCCGCCCACCAGTCGGCCCCCGCCGAGGGCCTCGACCTGGGCGAGGGGCTGCGGGTCTCCGCCCGCGCCTGCGCCGAGGCCCGGGACGCCGCGCGCGGCCTGCGGGTACCGCACAACCGGGCCCGGGCGCTGTACCTGCGCACCCTGCTGGACGCCCTCGCCATCGCCCAGGCGCTCGCCCTCGGCCGCCCGTACGACGAGGAGGAGGCGCACTACGCCCCGCGCGAGCTGTGGGCCCGCGAGGACGTCCGCGCCGTGCTCGACCCGCTCTGGCCGGCCCTCACCCCGCAGCAGCTGCTCCAACGGCTCCTCACCGAGCGGGAGTTGCTCGCCGAGGTCGCCCCCGAGCACGCCGACGCCCTGCTCCGCCCGACCGACTCCCCCTGGACGGTCGAGGATGTCCCGCTGCTGGACGAGGCCGCCGAACTGCTCGGCGAACCCCGTCCGGCCACCGAGCCCGATTCCGGCCACGACCCGGATGAACTCGACTTCGCCCAGGGCGTGTTGACCATCACCGGGCAGACCGACGACGCCCTGCTCGACGCCGCCGCACTGGCCGGACGCTTCCAGGACGACGGCCCGTACCGCTCCACCGCCGAACGCGCCGGCGCCGACCGCACCTGGGCCTACGGCCACGTCGTGGTGGACGAGGCACAGGAGCTCTCCGCGATGGCCTGGCGCACCGTGCTGCGCCGCATCCCGACCAACTCGCTCACCGTCGTCGGCGACCTCGCCCAGACCGGGTCCCCCGCCGGCGCCCGCAGTTGGGCCGAGATGCTCGACCCTCATCTGCCCGGCCGCTGGCGCGAGGAGCGGCTCACCGTCAACTACCGTACGCCGGAGCCGATCATGGCCCTGGCCACCGCCGTGCTGCGCACCGCCGCACCCGACCAGCAGCCGCCCGAGTCCGTCCGCCCGGGCACCGAACGGCCGCGCGCCGTCCTCGTCCCGGACCGCGACTTCGCCACCGCGCTGGCCGAACTGCCCACGCCGGGCGGCACCTTGGGCGTCATCGCGCCGGATGCGCTGGCACCGGCGCTGGGCGCGCTGACCGTCACGGCAGCCAAGGGCCTGGAGTTCGACCACGTCGTGGTGGTCGAGCCCGCGAACCTCAGCCCGCGGGACCGCTACGTCGCGCTCACCCGCGCCACCCGCACGCTCACCCTGCTGCACCACCGACCGCTGCCGCCGGAGCTGGCCGAGGCGCTGCCACCCGAGACGCCCTGAGCGCCGCCGGGCAGGCGGCCCGCTACTGCTGCACGCCGCCCGTCCGGCCGGCCAGCACCGGCAGGACCTGCGCGCAGATCGAGTGGAGGGCGACCCGCTGCTCGTCGGTCATCGCCTCGAAGGCCTGGTGGGTGCGGCTCATCTCGCCCCGGATGCGGTTCAGGATCTCCCGGCCCTCGTCCGTGATCACCACGATCTTCACCCGCCGGTCGCCGGCCGCCGCCTCGCGGTTGGCCAGACCCAGCGACTCCAGCCGGTCCACTATCCCGGTCACGTTCGACGCGTCGCAGCCCAGCCGCCCGGCCAGCGCCCGCATCGGCACCGGCTCCTGGACCGCGCCCAGCGCCTTCGCCTGCGAGGAGGAGAGCCCGTGCCGGGCCGCGGCCGCCGCGAAGTCCTGGAAATACGCGGCACCGACGGCGGCCAACGCCTCCATCAGCTCGGCGTTGGTCGGTACGGTCGTCGTCGAGGTCGAACCCATGGGGCCAGCGTACGGCCGAGTGCTTCAGTAACTCAAGCTTTGACCACGGCAACCGTCGGCGAGCCGCCTCACAGTACCGCCATCCGCGGCAGGATCAGAGCACCAGCTGGTCGAACAGCCGCCGCAGCTCCGTCTCCGGGTCCGCGGTCAGCCCGGTGTGCACCGGCCCCGGCTGGACGATCGCACTGCGCGGCGCGGTCAGCCAGCGGAACCGCTGCCCGGGACTGTCCGAGGCCGCCGGACCGGCCTGCGGCCCGCCCAGGCAGACCGCCTCGATCCCCTGCAGCGCCCGCCGCACCCCCTGCACGTCCGCCACCGGGTCCAGCGCCAGCAGCCGGGCCTGGTCCAGGTGCGTCCGCGCCGCCAGGTGCGCGTTCTGCCGGCAGTACAGCAGCACCCCGACGTTGACGCACTCGCCCCGCTCGACCCGCGGCACCGCGCGGATCACGGCGTACTCGTAGTCGTACAGCTCGACGACGGCCGGCAGCGCGGCCGACAGCGGCTCGGTCATGCGGGCACCTCCGGCAGCCAGTCACGCGGACCGGCCAGTCGCTCGGTCAGCTGGGCACGGTAGGCGGCGCGGACCTCCTCGGGCGAGTCGAAGCCGAACTCGTCCAGCAGCCAGACCTCGGGGATCTGCGCCACGGCCGCCTCGATCGCCGCCTCCGCGAGCGGCGCCAGCACCTTGTCCGCCGCCGCCAGGTCCGGCCGGGCACGCAGCAGCGCATGGTCGGAGGCCTCGTACGGGCGGCGCACCCAGGCGGCGGCGCCCGCCCAGTTGTGGTGGAAGATCAGGCTCGCGCCGTGGTCGATCAGCCGCAACCCACCGGTCGCCACCAGCAGGTTGGGGTTACGCCAGGAGCGGTCGACATTGCCGATCAGCGCGTCGAACCAGAGCACCTGACCGGCGAGTTCGGGATCCACGTCGAAGCAGAGCGGATCGAAGTTGAGCGCGCCGCTGACGAAGGCCATCCCGAGGTTGGTACCACCGCTGGCCCGCATCTGGTCCTGGATCTGGTGGTCCGGCTCGCTACGCGCGAGCACCGGGTCCAGGTCGACGGTCACCAGCTCCGGCACCGGCAGCCCGAGCCGCCGGCCCAACTCCCCGGCCAGCACCTCCGCCACCAAGGCCTTGCGGCCCTGCGCCGCGCCGACCCATTTCAGCGCGTACAGCCGCCGGTCGTCGGCCTCGACCAGGCCCGGCATCGAGCCGCCTTCTCGTAGTGGCGTCACATACCGGACCGCCGTCACCTCGGGGAGCACGCTCGACAGCTTATCGGTGCCCACGCCCCTCCTCACGACCCGAGCCACTCCCCGCTCACTCAGCCGCCCGCCCCCGGTGGCAGCCCCCGCTGCTCCGTGCGAGTGTGGCGGACAGCAATGGGGGCCCTCACGGTACGACCAGCACGACAAAGGGATGAGCGATGGAACGACCTCGGATCCTGATCGTGGGCGGTGGCTTCGCCGGCCTGGAGTGCGCCCGCCGCCTCGAACGCAAGCTCTCGCCCGCGGAGGCCGAGATCACGCTGGTCACGCCGTTCAGCTACCAGCTGTACCTCCCCCTCCTCCCCCACGTCGCCGCCGGCGTCCTCACCCCGCAGTCCGTGGCCGTCTCCCTGCGCCGGTCCCTGCGCCGCACCCACATCGTCCCCGGCGGTGCCATCGGCGTGGACCCGGCCTCCAAGGTCTGCGTCGTCCGCAAGATCACCGACGAGGTGGTCGCGCAGAAGTACGACATCCTGGTGCTCGCCCCCGGCAGCATCACCCGCACCTTCGACATCCCGGGCCTGACCGACTACGCCCGCGGCATGAAGACGCTCGCCGAGGCGACCTACGTCCGTGACCACGTGATCGCCCAACTCGACCTCGCCTCGGCCACCTTGGACCAGCGGGAGCGTGAGTCCCGACTGCAGTTCGTGGTGGTCGGCGGCGGCTACGCGGGCACCGAGACGGCCGCCTGCCTACAGCGCCTCACCACCGCCGCCGCCCGCCGCTACCCGCGGCTGGACGCCCGGCAGATCAAGTGGCACCTGATCGACATCGCCCCCAAGCTGATGCCCGAGCTCGGCGACGTGCTCGGCACCGCCGCCCTGGAGGTGCTGCGCAACCGCGGCATCGAGGTGTCGCTGGGCGTATCGGTGGCCGAAGTCGGCGCCGAGTCGGTCAAGTTCACCGACGGCCGGGTACTCCCCTGCCGCACCCTGATCTGGACCGCCGGTGTGGCGGCGAGTCCACTGATCGGCACCCTGGACGCGGAGACGGTCCGCGGCCGGCTCGCCGTGACGGCGGAGATGCGGGTGCCGCAGTTCGAGGGCGTGTTCGCGCTGGGCGACGCGGCCGCCGTCCCGGACCTCGCCAAGGGCGACGGCGCGGTCTGCCCGCCCACCGCCCAGCACTCCGCCCGGCAGGGCCGCGCGGCGGCCGACAACGTGATCGCCTCGCTCCGCAACCAGCCGCTGGAGCCGTACTACCACAAGGACCTGGGCCTGGTGGTCGACCTCGGCGGCAAGGACGCGGTCTCCAAGCCGGTGGGCGTCGAACTGCACGGCATCCCGGCACAGTTGGTGGCCCGTGGCTACCACCTGATGGCGATGCGCACCAACGCCGCCAAGTTCCGGGTGAGTGCGAACTGGCTGCTCAACGCAACCGCCGGGGACGACTTCGTCCGCACCGGATTCCTGGCCCGCCAGCCCGCCCGACTGCAGGACTTCGAGTACACCGACGCCTACCTGACGAAGGATCAGGTAAGGGCTCACGCCCAGTCCCTGCTCGCCAAGGGCTGACCACGGCAGCGCACCTCGGCGCCCCGCTGCGAAGAACACCGCAGCGGGGCGCCGAATCACGCGGTCAGCGCGCGGCCAGGTACATCCCGCTCGCATCCCGCCCGGCCGTGTTGCGGCAGGCGTAGTCACCGCTGGTCTGCCCCCACAGCAGGGTCAGGCAGCGCCCGAGCGCCAACTGCCCGTAGTAGTTGGGATGCATCGACTCCTGCAGTGCGCCCTGGGTGGTGTTGAGTCCACCGTCCAGGAACCGCGCCCACTCGCCGCTGGTCGCGGACGGGCCGCCGGTCGCGGACGGCTGCCGGGTGGCCGTCGAGCAGACCTCGCGGCCCTGCAGCATGTCGGACAGGTCCAGGAACTGCGCGCCCTTGGACGCCGCGACTCCGGCCAGAGCCTTGGAGATCTCGGGCACCATCGTGTCGCGGGCCCAGTCGGCGTCCGCGTTCCAGAACGGGCAGCCGCCGGTGTTCGACCGGGTCCAGCCGCTCTCCGGGTAGCGCATCTCGGCACCGCGCGGGATCGGCGACGGGTAGGACTGCAGCACCAGCCGGTAGTCCGACTGCGCGTAGCCCGCGTCGGACATCACCGCGCGGATCTCGTCGATCGCCTTGCCGACCCCGGCCATCGCGGTCGGCATCTGCGCGTCGATCTGGGACTGCGCCGAGTCGTGGCAGTACGAGTACCAGAACAGGTAGTCCTGTACGCAGTCGGAGATGATCCCGGAGAAGCCGAGGTCGTTGCCGCCGATCGACAGCGTGATCAGCTTGACGTTGTTCTGCTGTGCCACGGTGGCGAGTTGGTCGGCCTGCGGGGCCTCGCCCTTGAGTGACTGACCGCCGTTGGAAGCGCGGAAGATGTTCGCGGTGACGGCGCCGGAACAGGCCAGGTTGATCCGGTTCTGCGCCACGGTGGGGGCACCGAGCACCTCCGCGACGTCGGAGCGGTCGCAGCCGCTCACCGCCGTGGCACCGTAGACGACCGACGGATCGGCCGAACTGCCGTTCCAGGCCCGGTCGGTGCCGTTGTGACTGCCGCTGGTGCCGGCGGCGTTGCCCATCCAGCGCCCGGCCTCGCCGGAGATGTAGCTGTCTCCGAGGGTGACGCTCGCGGTGGGGCCGGCCGGGGCGGCGGCCGCGGCGGGCGCGGCGACGGCCAGTCCGGCCACGGTCAGCGGCAGGGCGAAGGCCGCGGCGAGCAGCCGACGGCCGAGTCGAGGGGCGCTGCGGATGATGCTCGAACGGTTTTCGGGCACGGCGGAACTCCTGCGGCTCGGTCTCCCCGCGGTGTGGGGACGGGAAGACGCGTAGGTGGGGGTGGGCCGCCGGCCGGTGGCGCGATGAAGATGACATGGCCTCGCCCGCCACCGCTAGGCGTCTGCATCGGGTTTCCGCATTTGTTACCGACGGGTTCAGACCAACCCGCACCCGCCGTTCACCGCGCCACCGGACTCCGCTCGCAAATCCGTCCCATTCCCCTCGGCCTTGGCCGCCCCGCTCACACCAGCCGCGAACCGGCCCCGACCGACCCCAGCACCTCCGCCAGGTCCTCGGCCAACCGCTGCGCGTCGGCCGCCTCCAGCCGGGCCGTGGTGAACCGCAGCCCGGGCGGCGACTGGATCCGGTACCGCGCCCCGGGTGCCGCGACCCAGCCGCGCTGCACCAGCGCCGCCAACGCCGAGGTCTCGTCCGGCACCGGCACCCAGACGTTCAGCCCGCTCTCCCCGTGCGCCGCGATCCCACGCGTCGTCAGTTCGCCCAGCAGCGCGTCCCGCCGCGCCCGGTACGTGGCGGCCACCCGGGCGACCGGCGCGGCGTCGGTGCGCCACAGCTCGGCGACGGCACGCTGCAGCAGGTGGCTGACCCACCCGGCGCCCAGCCGCAGCCGTCCGGCCACCCGTCCGATCGTCTCCTCGTCGCCGACCGCCACCGACACCCGCAGGTCCGGCCCGTACGCCTTGGCCGCCGAGCGCACCACCACCCAGTGCCGCGAGCCGGCGCCGACCAGCGGGTGGTAGGGCTGGTCGACCATGCCGTGCCCGTGGTCGTCCTCGATCAGCAACACCCCGGGGTGCCCGGCCAGGACGGCCCGCAGTTCCTCGGCCCGCCGCGCGGTGAGCGCCGCGCCGGTCGGGTTCTGCGCCCGGCTGGTCACCACCGCCGCGCGGGCCCCCTCGGCGAGCGCCGCGGCCAGCGAGTCCGGCAGCGGCCCCTCGTCGTCCAGCCGCACCGGCGCGGGCCGCAGCCCCATCGCGGGCAGCAGGTCGAGCAGGCTGCCCCAGCCCGGGTCCTCGACCGCCACCGCATCGCCGGGGCGCAGGTGGGCGCCGAGGGTGCGCTCGATGGTGTCCAGCGAGCCGGAGGCGACCACGATCGGGCCGCCGGGCAGCCCGTCGGCCTCGAAGGAGGTACGGGCGAGCGCGAGCAGTCCGGCGTCGATGTTCGGATGCCCGTAGAGCACGGGCTCGGCCCTGGCCGCCTCGGCGGCGGCCGCGAGGGCCTGGGCGAGGTCGGGCAACAGGGCCGGGTCGGGGTTGCCTGCGGACAGGTCGCGGGCGTGCGGCGGCACCGGGACGCGGATCTGGTCGCGGGGGGTGAGTGCGGGCCGGGGCAGGATCCGGCTGCCCTTGCGGCCGCCCGTCTCGATCACGCCCCGGTCGCGCAGCAGCCGGTAGGCGGCGGCCACGGTGTTGGGGTTGACGCCGAGTTCGGCGGCGAGGTCGCGCAGCGGGGGCAGCGCGGTTCCGGGCGCGAGCCGCCCGCTGCTCACGCCCTGTTCGATGTGGGCCGCGATTTCGCTGGCGCGTCGCCCTTTCAGCGGATAGTCTCCTAGCACAAAGAAGATTATGCACTAGTACATAGAGGTTGTCATGCCGGACACGCCGACACCGAGCACCACGACGCCGACCAGCGACGCCGTCTACTCCCGCACCCCCCGCACCACCCCCACCCGGTACAAGGACCGGGCCACCTGGGAGCAGGAGGCGATCCACGCCATCCTCGACAGTGCCTACATCTGCCACCTCGGATTCGTCGCCGACGGCGCGCCGGTCGTACTGCCGACGATCTTCGCCCGGGTCGGCAGCCGGCTCTACGTCCACGGCTCCACCGGCAGCCGTCCGCTGCGCGGTGCCTCCGGCGAGCAGGGCATGCCGGTCTGCGTCACCGTGACCCAGGTCGACGCCCTGGTGCTGACCAAGTCCGCGTTCAACCACTCGGTGAACTTCCGCTCGGTGGTCGCCCACGGCACCGCCTACCAGGTCACCGACCCCGAGGAGCTGGACGTCGCACTGGCCGCCCTGGTCGACCACGCGATCCCCGGCCGCTCCGGCGAGGTCCGCCCGGCCAACGCCAAGGAGCTCGCCGCCACCGCCGTGATCCGGCTGGAGCTGGACGAGGTCTCGGCCAAGACCCGCCAGGACGGCGCCGACGACGACCCCTCGGACGCCGACCTGCCGTACTGGTCCGGCCTGATCCCGGTCACCACCGTGCACGGCACCCCCGTCCCGCACGACGAGTCCGTTCCGCTGCCCGTGCACCTGTGCGGCTACCCCCGCTGAGGAGAGGCGCACCGATGCTGATCAGGTCCTGGGACCGAGGCGACGAGGACGAGTGGCGCGCCTGGCTGGCCGAGGGCCGCGACTTCGGTCTGCTCGCCGCCAACGGCCGCCCCGACGAGGGCCCGGTGCTGGTCCCGACGCACTTCCTGCTGGACGCCGAGCGCGGCGAGATCCTGCTCCACCTCGCCGCGCCCAACCCGATGCTCGCCGCCGTCCGGGCCGACCCGAACGTCACCCTCGCGGTCACCGACGGCTACGCCTTCGCCCCCGGCCACTGGCGCGGCGCACCCGGCACGCCCACCAGCTACTACGCCTCGGTCCACTTCCACTGCACGGCCGAGATCGTCGAGTCGGCCGCGGGCAAGGCGGAGATCCTCAACCGGCAGCTGGCGCACTTCCAGCCGGAGACCCCGGAGGTCCGGGTGGTTCCCGGCGAGGGTGAGTTCGCCCGGCTGCTGCCCGGTCTGCGCGGGCTCCGTCTGACGGTCCGCGAGGTGCGGGCCAAGTTCAAGTACGACGACAAAAAGCCCGCCGAAGAGCAGCACGCCATCGCCGAGCGCCTCACCGAACGCGCGAGCGGCCCCGCCCGCCGCCGCGACCAGGACACCGCCGCCCGCACCCAGCTGCTGCGGCGCCACCAACGGCGCGCGGCCAGGGCACGCGCCGCCGACTGACCCCGGATCACCCGATCGGCCATCAACTCGGGCAGGTCGGCCGCCGCGCTGCTCGAATGTGAGACGAGTCCTGCCCCGCCGTCAGTCCGGGCCCGTCCACCTCGGGGAGCGCACGTGTCCACAGTCCACGGTCAGCGGGCTTCCGGCGAGGCCCACCTCGGGCACGTGGTGTTCATCTCCGCGGCGGCCGCCATGGGCGGCTTCCTGTTCGGCTACGACAGCGCGGTGATCAACGGTGCGGTGACGGGCATCCAGAAGCACTTCGGGGTGGGCCACGGCACCACCGCCTTCGTGGTGGCCATCGCGCTGCTCGGCTCCGCCGCCGGCGCGGTGGTCGCCGGCCGGTTGGCCGACCACCTCGGCCGGGTGCGCACGATGCTGCTGGCCGCCGTACTCTTCGCGGCCAGCGGCATCGGCTCGATGTTCCCGCCGAACATCGAGCTGCTCGCCGCCTGGCGTGTGGTCGGCGGCGTCGCGATCGGCATCGCCTCGGTGATCGCGCCGACCTACATCGCCGAGGTCGCCCCCACCGCCTACCGCGGCCGGCTCGCCTCCTTCCAGCAGATGGCGATCGTGCTCGGCATCACGGTCTCCCAGCTCGCCAACTGGGCGCTCAACCAGGCCGCCGGCGGCGAGTCCACCGGCCACCTCGGCGGCATCCAGGCCTGGCAGTGGATGCTCGGCGTCGAGGCCGTCCCGGCCCTGGTGTACGGCCTGATGGCGCTGTCCATCCCGGAGTCCCCGCGCTTCCTGATCGCCGACCACCGTGAGGCGCAGGCCCGCGAGGTGCTGGTCGAGGTCGAGGGCGAGGGCGTCGACCTGGACGCCCGGGTGGCGGAGATCCGCGCGGTGCTGGAGTCCGCCCACAAGCCCCGGCTGAAGGACCTGCTCGGCGGCCGCTTCGGTCTGCTGCCGATCGTCTGGGTGGGTATCGGCGCCTCGGTGTTCCAGCAGTTCGTCGGCATCAACGTGATCTTCTACTACTCATCCTTCCTCTGGCAGTCGGTCGGCATCAACGAGTCCAACTCGCTGCTGATCAGCCTCTCCACCTCGATCATCAACGTGATCGGTACGGTGATCGCGATGGTCCTGGTGGACCGGATCGGCCGCAAGCCGCTCGCCCTGGCCGGCTCCGTCGGCATGGCGGTCGCGCTGGGCACGGCCGCCTGGGCGTTCTCCTACCGGCACGGCAGCGGCGACACCGCCACCCTCGACACCACCCACGCCACCGTCGCCCTGATCGCCGCGCACGTCTTCGTGCTCTGCTTCGCCTTCTCCTGGGGCGTGGTGGTCTGGGTGCTGCTCGGCGAGATGTTCCCCAACCGGATCCGGGCGCTGGCGCTGTCGGTCGCCGCCTCGGCCCAGTGGATCGCCAACTGGGCGATCACCGTCAGCTTCCCGGACCTCGCCGACTGGAACCTCTCCGCGACGTACGTCATCTACACGGCCTTCGCGCTGCTCTCCATCCCGTTCGTGGCCTTCTGCATCAAGGAGACCAAGGGCCGCGCCCTGGAGGAGATGGGCTGAGAAGCCGCTCCCTTCCGCACCCACGCCGCACGCGGCCCGACCCACCGAGAGGAAGCCATGCCTGACCAGGGCGGCTCCCGGCAGAACGTCACTTTCCCGAGCAACGGCCGCACCGCGCACGGGTACCTGGCCCGCCCTCCGCAGGGGGTCGGGCCCGGCCTGGTGGTGGTGCAGGAGTGGTGGGGGCTCACCTCGCACGTCGCGGACATGGCCGACCGCTTCGCCGCCGAGGGGTTCACCGTCCTCGCCCCCGACCTGTTCGGCGGCGCCACCACCCACGACCGCGCCGAAGCCGCCCGCCTCAAGCGCGAACTCCCGGTCGAACGGGCCGTCGAGGACCTCTCCGGCGCCGTCGACTACCTGCTCTCCCTGGACGGCACGGTCGGCGACGCGGTCGGCGCGGTCGGCTTCTGCATGGGCGGCGGCTTCGCCCTGCTGCTCGCCGCCCGGTCCGGGGACAAGGTGGCGGCCGTGGTCCCCTTCTACGGCCTGCCGCCCGACCCGGACTTCGACTACCGCGGTCTGACCGCCCACGTCCTGGGGCACTACGGCGAACGCGACGGCTCGATCCCGATGGCTGCCGTGGACGAGACCGCGATCCGGATCGGCGAGGCCACCGACGTCCGCCCCGAAATCCACTTCTACCCGGCCGGGCACGCCTTCATGAACGACGAGAACCCGCTCGGCACCTACGACGCCCTGCAGTCCCGGATCGCCTGGCGCCGCACCGTCACCTTCCTCCGGGGCCACCTCGGCTGACCGCCGTAGCGCGCGGTCGAGGCGGTGTCCGGGCCGACCGTGGCCAAGGACCGACCCGGCCGCCACCGCACTCGGCCCGTCCGGCGCGCTCTGGGCCTGCGCCGTGCTGTACCTGCTGCTCAGCGTCACCGTCCTGCTCGACCCCCAGGTCCGCCGGCTCACCCGCCGGAGCCCCCACCGAAGCACCCCGGACGCACCGGTGCCCGCCCCCGCGCCCACGCCCGCGCCGTGAGCGCCCCGTGCGCCCTGCGTGCGCCCACCGAAGAGCAACCAGTGCTGCCCGTGGTTCGTCCGAGCGAGTAGGACACACCATCCACTCGGAGAGCCCACCGGTGCCGAAGCCACTGCTGTTCCTGGACGTCGACGGGGTGCTGAACCCGGTCTGTCCGCATCCGGACGCCGGGTTCGACTCCCATACCCTGCTCGGCTACGCCGTCCTGCTCGCCGCCGAGCACGGCCAGTGGCTGCGCGAACTCTCCGGAACGTACGAGCTGGTCTGGGCCACCACCTGGGAGGAGCAGGCCAACACCCACATCGCCCCGGCGATCGGCCTGGACCCGCTCCCCTTCGTCCGCTTCACCGGGTACGTCCCGCAGCCCGGCGACCCGCGCGTCCCGCTGATGGGGTTGTTCTCCGCCCGTAAGTGGGCCCCGCTGCTGCGCTACGCCGAGGGCCGTCCGTTCGCCTGGGTGGACGACGTCATCCCGTCCCGGCTGGTCCGCAGGTCGCTGTGGCGCCGCGACCGGCTGCTGCTGCCGATCGATCCCGGCCAGGGCCTGGAGCGCCGGCACGTCGACCGGCTGCTCGCCCGCCCGCCGCGCGGCCGGGCGTCGGCGGCCAAGGGATCGGCGGTCAGGGAGTCGGCAGCCAGCTGACGTGCCCGGCGAGCAGCGCGTACCCGACGAAGGCCACCGTGTCGATCAGTGCGTGCGCCGCCACCAGCGGCATCACCCGCCCCCAGCGCCGGTACAGCAGGCAGAACACCGCCCCCATCACCATGTTGCCGACCAGCCCGCCGACCCCCTGGTACAGGTGGTACGAGCCGCGCAGCACCGAGCTGGCCACCACCGTCGCCGGCCAGGACCACCCCGACTGCCCCAGCCGGCGCAGCAGGTAGCCGAGGACGACGACCTCCTCCAGGATCGCGTTCTGCCAGGCCGAGAGCACCAGCACCGGTACCCGCCACCAGACGTCCGGCAGCCCGGAGGGCGCGACCGTCAGGTTGTACCCGGCCGCCTGCGCGGCCAGGTACAGCACCAGCCCGGAGCCGCCGATCACCGCCGCGACGGCCGAGCCCCGGCCGAGGTCGCGCAGCTTCTGGCGCAGGTCGAAGCCCAGCACCCGCAGCGACGTGCCCTCGCGTACCAGCAGGTAGCCGACCAGCACCACCGGCATCAACCCGCGCCCGATGTAGTAGAGCTGCCACACCAGGTCCAGCCAGGGCCGCCCGGGCGCGCGCGAGCCGTTCAGCGTGGCGACCTGCTGGCCGAGCTTGAGCGGTTCGGTGAGCGACCCCGCGAAGCTGATCAGCGCGCCGATCCCGCTGGCCCCGAGCGAGAGGCCGAGGACGATCAGCAGCTCCACGCCGAGCAGCCGGCGAGTGGGCTGGACGGTCTCCGGCACGGTCGGGCGGGTTGTCACGAAGGCTCCAGCGGACGGATGATCGCTCCGGCGGTCGGCCGACCGCCGGAGCGATCATCCTGACACAGCCGAGGCGCTAGCCGACCGGCCAGGTGTGCACCGGCTCGCCGCCGCGCATGTGCTCGGCGTAGCGCCTGGTCATCGCGGCGAGCGCGGCCGGGCGGTCCATCCCGTACTGCTCGCGCAGCCGGTGGAAGGTCGCGCTCTGCCAGGCCGCGCCGTTGGTGCGGCGCAGACAGCGCTGCTCGATGATCCCCAGGTAGCGGTCCCGGTCGGCGGGCTCCACACCCCACTCGTCCAGCCCCTGGTAAGCCATCGGCAGCAGCTCGCCCAGCACCAGGTCGACGGCGGAGACGGTCTGCAGCCCGCCGCCGCGGCCCGCCCGGCCGGGGCGCGGCCACTGGAACACCGCGTCGATGCCGTACCGGGCGCCCTGGCGGAAGTTCTCGTCCGCCCGCTCGAACGGCAGCCGGGTCCAGACCGGCCGGGGCTGCTCGGCGAGCACCCGCACCAGCCCGTAGTAGAAGGCGGCGTTGGCCAGCGTGTCGGCCACCGTCGGGCCGGCCGGCAGCGCCCGGTTCTCCACCCGCAGGTGCGCGACCCCGCCGGAGACGTCGTAGACCGGCCGGTTCCAGCGGTAGATGGTGCCGTTGTGCAGCCGCATCTCGGCGAGCCGGGGCGCGGCGCCGGAGGCCAGCACCTTCAGCGGGTCCTCGTCGTCGCAGATCGGCAGCAGCGCCGGGAAGTAGCGCAGGTTCTCTTCGAACAGGTCGTACGCCGAGTCCACCCAGCGCTCGCCGAACCAGGTGATCGGGCGCACGCCCTGGGCCTTGAGCTCCGCCGAACGGGTGTCACAGGCCTGCTGGAAGAGCACCGGACGGGTCTCCCGCCACAGCTCCCGGCCGAACAGGAACGGGGAGTTGGCGCCGAGCGCGAGCTGCGGACCGCAGATCACCTGGGCGGCGTTCCACACCGAGGAGAACCGCTCCGGGGTCACCTGCAGGTGCAGCTGCAGCGAGGTCGCGGCGGCCTCGGCCACCATGGTGATCGACTCCAGCTGGAGGTGCTCGACGCCCTCGATGTCCAGCGCGATGTCCTCGCCCCGGGCGGCCAGGATCTGGTCGCTGAGCAGGCTGTACCGCTGGTTGAGGCTCATCGCGTCCAGCCCGGTGTGGTCGTGCTCCAGGGTCGGCAGGATGCCCACCATGACGATCCGGGCGCCGGCCTCGGCCGCCCGCCGGTCGGCGTAGCGCAGCCCGGTGTCGATCTCCTCGCGCAGTTCCTCGAAGACGTGCCCGCAGAGCCGGTGCGGCACGATGTTGACCTCGATGTTGAACTGGCCCAGCTCGGTCTGGAAGTCACTGGAGCCGATCGCGCTCAGTACCTGGGCGTTGCGCATCACCGGCAGGCCCTGCTCGTCGGCCAGGTTGAGCTCGATCTCCAGCCCCATCACGGCCCGCGGCCGGTCGAAGCGGTCCTCGCGCAGCATCCGCCCGAGCGCGTCGAGGCAGGCCTGGAGCTTGAGCCGGTACTGCTGCCGGTCCGCCAGATCCGCCCGAGTCGCCACGACCTTCTCGCCCACGGTCCCCTCCTCCTGAGACACCCGGCCGACCGACCGTGCAAGCATCATGCCCACCTCGAAGATCGATACCCGAATGCCTGTACTGGCTTGCAATGCAAGGCAACTGACGGAAATTCAGACCATCTGCAGACTTGCCCGACGCCACAGCCTGTGATAAACAGATCACCCTGCGCATTTGTTCGATGAATTCGAGGAATCCGCACTGCGCTCCGGCCGGTCTCTTCCCGCCCCGAATCCCTCGTCGACGGCGGCGACCGCGCCGGCTCCGCGATCCTGCACAACCGGACACGGCCGGGCCCCGTCGCCGTAGACGCGCCGCGCCGCGCCGCGCCACGCCGGTATGCCGCACTCGCACGCCGATCTCGCTTGGAGAGGCGGACCCCGCCATGACCCTGCAGACCCCCCAGCCCCCGCCGAGCGCCCTGCGCGCGGTCCTGAGCGCGCTCGACTCGGACGCCGCGCTGCGCCAGCCCGCCGCCGCAGCACTGCGTCACCCGACCGGACCACTGCTCCCCGCGCATCCGCTCGCGGTGCACGTCCTGGACGGCCCGCGCCCCGAGCTCCCCGCCGCCCGCCGGACCGGCTGGCGCTTCCTGATCAAGGACGGCACCGACGTGGCCGCCGCCGCCGAGGTGGTGCAGAGCGCGGAGGGCCACACCTTCTCCCACTTCACCGCCGGCCCCTACCTCTCCTCCACCGTCCGGGCGCTGCGCGAGGCCTGGCAGCTCGCCCAGAACTCCCGCTCCCGTTGCCAGCCCCGGCTGCTCACCTTCCCCGGCCAGTACGCGACGGCGCTCTGGCTGCACAGCCCCGACGCCGGCCCGACCGCCGACCTGCTGATCCCGCTCGCCCCGGCCCCGCTCGGCGTCACCGCGCACCGCGCCTACCCGGCCGCCGAGCTGCTGCCGCTGCTCGCCCGCGCCCCGCTCGCCGGGCCGCTGCTGCTCGGCTCCTCCTGAACCGGCGCGCTCCCGCCCCTCCGCACCGGCCGCCGGTCCGTCCGCCCGGCGGCCCTTCGCCGTACGCACCCCGCTCGGCAGCATCACCCGAACGGCCGATGGTTTCACCCGAACGGCCACCACCGAGACGAGCCACTTGCAATGGCCCCATCGGGCCATGCCCCGACTGACCCATCGGTGCGCGATTTTCCCCCGGCCCCACCTGAACGGGTGATCTCTGCCCGGTAGTTGTGGCGCATGTCACGAAATCGCTGCGCGCGCGTCCGCAGATGCCGACACTGGGAACCAGCGTGGAAGGACCACCTGTCCTACCCACTTGAGCGCTGGTCAAACCTGGCTGGCGCGCGGACAGGATCCGACTGCCGCGGCGGCCCCGGACGGCACCACCTCCGGGACCGCACCACGGGGAGGATCGCAGAGCGAAGCGAGGGTACGTGTATGTGCCAGCACCGTCCTGAGTGCCCGTCGGCCGAGTCCGAGGACCGCGAGGCGGCCGTGCCGGTGGCCTGCCACCCGGAGCAGGGCTGGAGCCTGCTCTGCAACGGCGTCGTACTGTTCGAGGACACCGGAGAGCTGCTGCCCGACGGCCGGGTGATCGACCCGCGCCGCCCCATCGCCCACGCGGCCTGAGAGACCGCGGGCCGAGACAGCACTGACTGAGAGTGGGCGGACCGCTCCGTACGGACCGGAACCGTACGACCCTGGACCGCCCGGCGGGGGGGCAGCCGCCGACCTGATAGCGCGGGACAAAGGGCAGGGCCCCAGCGGAAACGATCCGCCGGGGCCCTGCCGCATTGCCCGTCCGATGAGGATCAGACGCCGTACTCGTCCAGCGGCGGGCAGGAGCAGACCAGGTTGCGGTCGCCGTACGCGCCGTCGATCCGGCTCACCGGCGGCCAGTACTTGTCCGCCGGGTTCACGCCGGCCGGGAAGACCGCCTCCTGCCGCGAGTAGCCGTGCGCCCAGTCGCCGGCCAGGATGGCGGCGGTGTGCGGGGCGTTGCGCAGCGGGTTGTCCTCGGCGGCCCACTCGCCCGAGCCGACCTTGTCGATCTCGGCGCGGATCGCGATCATCGCGTCGCAGAACCGGTCGATCTCGTGCAGGTCCTCGGACTCGGTCGGCTCGATCATCAGCGTGCCGGCCACCGGGAAGGACATCGTCGGCGCGTGGAAGCCGTAGTCGATCAGGCGCTTGGCGATGTCGTCCACCGTCACGCCCGTCTCCTTGGTCAGCGGGCGCAGGTCGATGATGCACTCGTGCGCGACCAGCCCGCCCGGGCCGGTGTAGAGCACCGGGAAGTGCGGCGCCAGCCGCTTGGCGATGTAGTTGGCGTTCAGCACCGCGACCTGGGTCGCGTGCTTGAGGCCCTCGCCGCCCATCAGCCGGACGTACGCCCAGGAGATCGGCAGGATCGCCGCCGAGCCCCACGGCGCGGCCGAGATCGGGCCGACGCCGGTCGCCGGGCCGGCCTCCTCCTGCAGCGGGTGGTTCGGCAGGTACGGCGCCAGGTGGGCG
This sequence comes from Kitasatospora sp. NPDC004669, assembly GCF_040609455.1. Lineage (NCBI taxonomy): Bacteria > Bacillati > Actinomycetota > Actinomycetes > Kitasatosporales > Streptomycetaceae > Kitasatospora > Kitasatospora sp. NPDC004669. The sequence continues at coordinate 17,804 of NZ_JBEXKB010000056.1, read as the reverse complement.
CGGACCGCGACCGGGCCGACGCCCGGGCCGCCGCCGCCGTGCGGGATGCAGAAGGTCTTGTGCAGGTTCAGGTGCGAGACGTCCGCGCCGAACTTGCCCGGCTTGGCCAGGCCGACCAGGGCGTTCAGGTTGGCGCCGTCCACGTAGACCTGGCCACCGGCCTCGTGCACCAGGGCGCAGATGTCGGTGATCTGGGTCTCGTACACGCCGTGGGTCGACGGGTAGGTGACCATCAGCACCGAGAGGTTGTCGCGGTGCTGCTCGATCTTGGCCTTCAGGTCCTCGACGTCCACGTCGCCGTCGACCAAGGTCTTCACCACGACCACGCGCATGCCGGCCATCACCGCGGAGGCGGCGTTGGTGCCGTGCGCCGAGGACGGGATCAGGCAGACGTCGCGCTGGGTGTCGCCGTTGGCGTGGTGGTAGGCGCGGACGGCCAGCAGGCCGGCCAGCTCGCCCTGGGAGCCGGCGTTCGGCTGGATCGAGACGGCGTCGTAGCCGGTGACCTCGACCAGCTGCTGCTCCAGCTGGCGGATCAGGGTCAGGAAGCCCTCGGCCTGGTCGATCGGGGCGAAGGGGTGCAGCTGTCCGAACTCCGGCCAGGTCACCGCCTCCATCTCGGTGGTCGCGTTGAGCTTCATGGTGCAGGAGCCCAGCGGGATCATTCCGCGGTCCAGCGCGTAGTCCCGGTCCGACAGGCGACGCAGGTAGCGCAGCATGGCGGTCTCCGAGCGGTGGCTGTGGAAGACCGGGTGGGTCAGGTACTCGTCCTCGCGCAGCAGCGCGGCGGGCAGCGTCTCGGCGGCCTCGGCCACCTCGACGGCGGGCACGCCGAACGCGGCCCAGACACCGGCCAGGTGCTCGCGGGTGGTGGTCTCGTCGGTGGAGATCGAGATCCGGTCCGCACCGTCCTGGTGGACGTTGATGCCGTGCGTGCGGGCGACGGCGGCGATCTCGGCGGCGCGGCCCGGGACGACGGCGGTGACGGTGTCGAAGAACTCGCCGTGCAGCAGCTCGACGCCGCCGGCCCGCAGGCCCTCGGCGAGGGCGGCGGCGTAGCGGTGGGTGCGGCGGGCGATGTCGGCCAGGCCGTCCGGGCCGTGGTAGACCGTGTACATCGAAGCCATCACGGCGAGCAGCACCTGGGCGGTGCAGATGTTGCTGGTGGCCTTCTCGCGGCGGATGTGCTGCTCGCGGGTCTGCAGCGCCAGGCGGTAGGCGCGGTTGCCGTCGGCGTCGACGGACACGCCGACCAGGCGGCCGGGCAGCGAGCGGGCGTACTCGGCACGCACCGACAGGTAGCCGGCGTGCGGGCCGCCGAAGCCCATCGGCACGCCGAAGCGCTGCGAGGTGCCGCAGGCGATGTCGGCGCCCAGCGAGCCCGGGGACTTGAGCAGGGTCAGCGCCAGCAGGTCGGCGGCCACGGCGACGATCGCGCCCAGCCCCTGCGCCTGCTCGATCACCGGGGCGAGGTCCCGGACCACACCGGTGGCGCCCGGGTACTGCAGCAGCACACCGAAGACGCCGCGCTCGGCGATCTCGGCCGGGATGCCCTCGGACAGGTCGGCGACGACGACCTCGACGCCGGTCGGCACGGCGCGGGTGTTGATCACCGCGACGGTCTGGGGCAGGGTCTCGGCGTCGACCAGGAAGACGCCGCCCTTGACCTTGGTGACGCGGCGGGCCAGCGCCATCGCCTCGGCGGCCGCGGTGCCCTCGTCCAGCAGCGAGGAGCCGGAGGTGGGCAGACCGGTCAGGTCGGAGACCAGGGTCTGGAAGTTGAGCAGCGCCTCCAGGCGGCCCTGCGAGATCTCCGGCTGGTACGGGGTGTAGGCGGTGTACCAGGCCGGGTTCTCCATGACGTTGCGCAGGATCACCGGCGGGGTGAAGGTGCCGTAGTAGCCCAGGCCGATCATCGGCTGGAGCACCTTGTTGTGGCTCGCCAGCTCGCGCAGCTCGGCGAGGACCTGCGCCTCGCTGCGGCCGGCGGGCAGGTCCAGGGCGGTGATGGAGCGGATCGCCTCGGGAACGGCCGTGGCGGCGAGCTCGTCCAGCGAGCCGTAGCCGACGGACGCCAGCATCTTCTCCTGCGCGGCGGCGTCGGGGCCGATGTGGCGGTTCTCGAAGGGGCTGGCCAGCTCAAGCTCGGTGAGGGTCGAGGCGCCGGTAGGGCGTCCCGCGTTCGGCTGGGCGTTCATGGTGGTCGAGGCCTCCTGGTCACGGACCGGCAGGGGCACGCACGCCGACCGGCGTTCACCGCTGCGGACAGCGGATCGGCCTGGGCGGACGAACCCGGAAGGCCTCCCCCTCTGTCATCGGGACCTGAGAGCTTCGCCCGCACGTCGCGCTGGTGGCGCTCCGTCGGCTTGCACCGTCGGTGAGGGTGGTGATCGCCGGCTCCCGCGCCGGCGGTCCTGCCCTGCTTTCCAGAGTGACCTATCCCGCACGGTACGGATGCCTGAGAGATTCCGGGGAGGAGTTGCTCCTTCGGCGCCCCGACCAGTGGTTTTCGCCGTCGGGGACTCTCCCGAGCGGGCTCGGCGGTCGCCGCCCAGGGTACCAGCGGGAGGCCTTCCGATCACGGGTGTGTCAGGTCACTCGAGGTCTACGCGCGTCCCCCGGTCGGCCCAGCGCGGAGCCCGTCCGGCGCACCCCGGTCGCGCCCATCCGATTCATGCCTTTTGGTGTGAAGTGGCGGACGGGACGGTGCTCCGACCGCCGTACCTGCGGGAGTTCCGCAGGCGCAGCGCACTGGAGGCAAGAGTGCAGACCGACATCGACCCCCGGGACCTCATCGGCCACAAAGCGGTCGACCGCAACGGAGACAAGATCGGAACGGTCGACGAGGTGTACCTGGACGACGCCACCGGCCAGCCGGAATGGGCTGCCGTCCGGACCGGCGTCTTCGGCCGGGACGCCTTCGTCCCGCTCGCCACCAGCGAGTTCTCCGACAACGAGCTCCGGGTGCCGTACGACAAGTCGCTGGTGAAGGACTCGCCGGACTTCGGCGTGGGCCAGCACCTCTCGCCCGCCCAGGAACTCCAGCTCTACCGCTACTACGGCCTGGACACCCGGATGGACGGCCGCCCGACCACCGAGGAGGGCGGCCGGACCGCCGAACCCGACCTCGACTTCGGCACCACTCCGGCCGCCGGGGAGGGCGGCCGGACCGCCGAACCCGACCTCGACTTCGGCACCACTCCGGCCGCCGGGGAGGGCGGCCGGACCGCCCAACCCAACCTCGACTTCGGCACCACTCCGGCCGCCGAGGCCACCAAGCCGCTCGCCTTCCGCTCCCCCGAGCCCGCCGCCACCCCCACCACCAGCACCACCACCAGCACAACCGCGGCCACCAAGCCGCCCGCCTTCCGCCCCCCCGAGCCCGCCGCCGCCCCCACCGTCGAGCCCAAGCCGCGGCCCGCCGAGACCAGGGCCACCCGTGCGCCCGCCACCGGCGGCGCCGCCTCCCCCTCGGCCCCGAGCGGCCCGGTCGAGATCACCTGCCGCGAGGAACGGCTGGACATCACCACCCAGTGGCACATCCTGGGCACCGCGAAGCTGCGCAAGTACGTGACCACCGAACAGGTCGAGCGCCGCGTCCCGGTGGTCCGCGAGCGTGTCCGGGTGGAGCGCATGCCGGTGAGCGAGGCCGAGCGCTCCGCCCTCACCGAGAAGGCGATCGCCGAGTCGGTCGAGCAGGTCACCCTCCGAGAGGAACGCCTGGTGGTCCGCAAGTACCGCGCCCCGATCGAGCGGGTCCGCCTCGTCGTCGAGCGCTACACCACCGAGGAGGTCGTCCGCGAGGAACTCCGTCGCGAACACGTCGAAGTCCACGACAACACACCCGCCACCCCCACCCCACCGGCGAACGCTCCCTCGCAGCCCCCCACGCCCGACTCGCACGCCGCCTCACTTCGCACCCTTCCCTGACACCTCTCCCCGATGGCCCCGGGCACCGTCCGGGGCCATCGCCATGCCCTCAACCCCCTCCCCACAAGCCCACCGCAGGCGCCCTCTCACCTCGGCCGACCCTTCGTCTTCCCCCACATTGCCCCGCCCCCGGACCGCCGCAGGCGCCAACCCTCCCCGGCACTCCCTCCCCACAAGCCCGCCGCAGGCGCCAACCCTTCGCCTTTGCCAAAGCTTAACCGCTCGATATTTGACACTCTGAAGTATCTTCCCGCATGATTACTTCAGTTCATTCACTATGTACGGGAGGAAGCAACCGTGAGTGAGGCACCCCAGCCCACCACCGCGGCCGAGAAGCAGAGCAACGCCCGGGTCCTGCCGGCCCTCATCCTGGCGATGCTGTCGTTCAGCGTGGTGCAGACCGCGGTCGTCCCGATCCTGCCCTCGCTCGCCAAGGAACTGGACGTCTCCGCGTCCAACATCACCTGGCTGATGACCGCCAACCTGCTCTCCGCAGCCGTGCTGACTCCCCTGCTGGGCCGCTTCGGCGACCTCCGGGGCCGCAAGCCCATGCTGCTCATCTCGCTGGTCGGCCTGGTCGCCGGGTCGGCGCTGGCGGTCAGCACCCACTCCTTCTCCTGGTTGATCGTCGCCCGCGTCCTGCAGGGCGCCGGCGGTGGCGTGATGCCGCTGGCGATCAGCATCGTCCGCGACGAGCTGCCCAAGCAGAAGGTGACCGGCGGCGTCGCCGCCATCAGCGCCTCGATGGGCGTCGGCTCCGGCCTCGGCCTGGTGGCGACCGGTCTCCTGCTGGAGCACTGGAACTACAAGTCGATCTTCTGGATGGGCCTGGTCTTCGGCCTGATCGCAGTCGCCCTGGTGGCCTTCCGCGTCCCGTCCGACCCGGTGACCGACAAGGACGGCGGCGCCGACCCGCTCGGCGCGATCACCCTGGCCGGCTGGCTCTCCGCCCTGCTGGTCGCGGTCAGCCAGGGCAACCACTGGGGCTGGACCTCCACCAAGACCCTCGGCCTGTTCGCCGTCGCCGCCGTGGTCGCCCTGATCTGGGGGATCATCGAGACCAAGGTCTCGCACCCGCTGGTGGACCTGAAGATGATGTCCCGTCCGGCCGTGGCCTTCACCAACCTGGCCGGCCTGCTCATCGGCTTCGGCATGTACGGCTCGTTCATGGTCATCAGCAACTTCGCCCAGACCCCGGAGAAGTTCGCCCACTACGGCTTCACCGCGACCGTCCTGCACGCCGGTGTGATGCTGCTGCCGTCCGCGATCGGCTCGATGGTGGCCGCCCCGGTCGGCGCCCTGCTGATCGCCCGCCGCGGCCCCCGTCTGCCGCTGGTGCTCGGTGGTGTCCTCGGCGCCGTCGCGATGGCCTACCTGGCCCTGCGTCACAGCCACGAGGGCGACATCTACACCGCCGCTGCCGTCTTCGGTCTCGGCATCGGCCTCGCCTTCGCCGCGATGCCGGCCTTCATCAACGGCGCCGTCCCGGTCGAGCAGAGCGGCATCGCCAACGGCATGAACTCCGTGCTGCGCACCGTCGGTGGCGCGATCGGCACCGCCGTGATGACCGCCATCCTGACCGGCGACACCATGAAGCTCCCGATCAAGATCCCGGTGCTGCTGCCCACGCTGGACGCCTACAAGCACGCCTTCTGGACCACGGCCGTCGTCTGCATCGTCGCCGGTGCCGTCCCGTTCCTGATCCGTAACGTCAAGCCGACCACCACCGCCCTCGGCGGCTCGGCCCCGCAGGACTCCAGCGCCAAGCTGGTCAAGACCGACGCCTGACCAGGCGTCCGGCCCGCGCACTCAGGGACAGGGCGCGCGGGCCCGGCCTCCATACGTCGCGAGGGCATCACGAACGTGCGGAGTCCGGCACGGTATGCGGCCCCACCCGGTATCCCCACCGGGTGGGGCCGTTCCGCGTCCCGAGCCCGTCAGCCCGCCGGGTCCCCCGCATCATCCGTGCCCTCAACCCGCCGCAGCGGCAACGGCCGCGCCGGTTCCAGTGCCGGGTCGTCCACCGCGAAGGTCCGCACCCGCCCCGGCTCGCTCCACGGCGTCTCGAACCGTACGGTGACCCGACCGACGCCGCTGCCCTGCACCCACCCCGGCCCGAACTCGCCGTGGTGGACGTCCTGTCCGGGCATCCAGCGCCGCACCACGACCTCCTCCGGCTCCTCCTCGACCTCCGCCGTCTCGACCACCTCGGCGTGCTCCGCCTCCTCCTCCCGCAGCGCCTGCGCGAACAGGTCCTCCTGGGTGTAGTCGGCCAGCTGGGCCACGCCCACGCCGAGCAGCCGGATCCCGCCGGTGATGTCCACCTGCTCGGCCAGCCGTCGCGCGGTCACGGTGATCACCGCCTCGTCGTCGGTGGGCCCGCCGAGGGTTTCCGAGCGGGTCAGCGTCGAGAAGTCGAACCGCCGGACCTTGAGCACCACCGTCCGCCCCGAGCGCCCGGCCGCCCGCAGCCGCCGCACGCACCGCGCGGCCAGCGCCTCGACCTCGCGCAGCACCCGGTCCCGGTCGGCCAGGTCCACCTCGTACGTGTCCTCCACCGAGACCGACTTGGCGTCCTGGTCGGCGACCACGGGCCGCTCGTCCAGCCCTATCGACATCTGGTGGATCCCGGCGCCGTGCGCCCGTCCGAGCAGCGCGACCAGCTCCGCCTCCCCCGCCTCCGCGAGGTCCGCCACAGTGTTCAGCCCGGCCCGCCGTAGCACCTGCTCGGTGGCCGGCCCGATCCCGGGCAGCGCCCGTACCGGCATGGGCCCGAGTACGGCGCGTTCCTGCCCCGGCTCGATCATCACCAGCCCGTCCGGCTTGGCCTGCTCGGAGGCGATCTTCGCCATCAGTTTGGAGCCCGCCGCCCCGACCGAGCCGGTCAGCCCGGTGAGCCGGTGGATGTCCGCCCGCAGGTCCTCCGCCAGGGCGAGCACCAGCCGCTCGCCGGTGTCGTGATCCGCCTCCCCCAGCACCGGGCCGTACGGACCGGCCTCCAGGTCGACGAAGGCCTCGTCCAGGCTCAGCGGCTGTACCAGCGGCGACAGCTCCCGCAGCAGTCCCATCACGATCTCGCTGTTCCGCCGGTACGCCTCGAAGCGCCCGGACAGGAAGGCCGCGTTGGGGCACAGCCGCCGCGCCTGGGCCATCGGCATCGCCGAGTGCACCCCGAACCTGCGCGCCTCGTAGGAGGCAGTGGAGACCACCCCGCGCCCGCCGAGCCCGCCGACGATCACCGGCTTGCCGCGCAGGCTCGGCTTGGCCGCCTGCTCCACCGCCGCGAAGTAGGCGTCCATGTCGAGGTGGATGATGCTCGGCAGAGATCGCACCCGCTGATCATCGCGCACGGGTCCGACAGTGCGTACGAACCCGGCCGGGTCCCGGCGGCCGACGCCCGGCGGCTACCGCTTCGCGGCCTGCGCCAGCGCCTTCGGGATTCCGTCCTCCTTGGGCCCGAGCAGCGCCGGGTCCGGCCGCAGCCAGGCGTTCACCGCTGCCTTGCCCGCCCCGGCGATCTCCCGCAGCCCGCCGTACAGCCAGGTGGCGTCGTGCAGCTCGGGCACCCCGACCGCGTACGACCGGATGCCCGCCGCCTCGCACAGCGCCAGCGCCCGCCGGACGTGGAAGTCCTGGCTGACCAGCACCGCGCGGTCCACCCCGAAGATCCGGTGCGCCCGGGTGCAGGAGTCCCAGGTGTCGAAGCCGGCGTAGTCCCGGACCACCTTCTCCTGCGGTACCCCGTGCTCGGTCAGGTACCGGTACATCGCGTCCGGCTCGTCGTACGAGACCCGCCCGTTGTCCCCGGTCACCAGGATGGCCTGCACCTTCCCCTCCCGGTACAGGTCCAGCGCCGCCGTCAGCCGGTGCTCCAGGTACGGCGAGGGCTTGCCCTGGTCCAGCCCCGCACCGAAGACCACCGCGACCGGCGCGGACGGCGCGCTCTCCACCGTGCCCACCCGGTCCCCCGCCGCGATCCACAGCCAGGCGCTCGGCGCGAGCGCCAGCGAGCAGAGCAGCGTCGTCACCTGGAAGACCCTGCGCTGGGTACGGCGCTCCCGCAGCCGTACCCGCATCCCCACCGCCCGGCGCCGCAGCAACCCCGATATCCCGGTGCCGACCCTCACGTGCCCTCCCTCGACCGTTTCACCAGGCAACACGACGAGGCCGTGGGCCCGGACGGTTCCCCGTCCGGGCCCACGGCCTCGTCAAGATCGGTGGCCCGCCACCGGCCGGTCAGGCCGGTGCGTCAGACCGCCCGGTTGCGCCGCTGCGCCAGCTCGTCCGCCGGGTCGTGCCCGACCAGCGTCTCGCCGGTGTCGGTCCGCTCCGCGTGCAGCCGACCGAGGGCCAGCTCCAGCTCCTGCCAGACCGCTCCCACCGCGATGCCGAAGACTCCCTGACCGCCCTTCAGCAGATCGACCACCTGCTGCGGCGTGGTGCACTCGTACACCGTCGCACCGTCACACATCAGCGTCAGCCCGGTCAGGTCGGCCTGGTCGGTGGACTGCAGATGGGCGACGGCCACCCGGATGTTCTGCAGCGAGACGCCCGCGTCCAGCAGCCGCTTCACGATCTTGAGCAGCAGGATGTCGCGGAAGCCGTAGAGCCGCTGGCTGGTCGCCGGGTACGCCGTCCGGACGCTGGGCTCCAGCAGTCCGGTGCGGGCCCAGTAGTCCAGCTGGCGGTAGGTGATGCCGGCCGCCGCACAGGCCGTCGGGCCGCGGAAGCCGAGCAGTTCGGACGTCGGGGCCAGCCGCTCGATGGCGGGCTGACCCGGCTGCACGGCCGGGAACCTGCCCATCCTCGGCAGGTCGGTCACGGTACGAGCGGTGCGGGGCACGTGCACGGCGCACAGGCCTCCCGCGGCCGCGTCATCGCCGGTGCTGCTCATGCCTACCTCCGTCCACTTGTGCTGCGGGCAACCCGACTGCGGGCATCGGCCACCCGGACAGCCACTCCTGACGGTAGGCAGTCCCCTATGACCCGTCAACGATCGCCACGCCGGGCCAGACAAACCACATCACTCAGGAGAGTGGTTTTTCGTGCCCCTAGTGTGGGTAGGTCGACGGTTTTTGGCAAAACGGCGCGTGAAACGGCCACTCAGGCCCGTCCGCGCTACTGCGGACCGCTGCCCCCGAAGTCCTCGGGCGACACCTGGTCGAGGAACTCGCGGAACTTCTCGACCTCGTCCTCCTGCTCGTCCGGGATCGCGATGCCCGCCTCGGCGAGCACCTCCTCGCTCCCGTAGATCGGCGTGCCGGTGCGCAGGGCGAGCGCTATCGCGTCGGACGGCCGGGCACTCACCTCGACCCCGCCGGCGAACACCAGCTCGGCGTAGAACACGCCCTCCCGCAGGTCGGTGATCCGGACCTCGGTGAGCTGCTGACCGAGCGCTTCCAGGACGTCCTTGAACAGGTCGTGCGTCAGCGGGCGCACCGGAGTCATGCCCTGCTGGGCGAAGGCGATCGCGGTCGCCTCGCCGGGGCCGATCCAGATCGGCAGGTAGCGATCTCCCCCGACCTCCCGCAGCAGCACGATCGGCTGGTTGGAAGGCATCTCCACTCGGACACCCACGACGTCGAGCTCATTCACACAGGCAACCCTATGGCTCCGACCCCGGATATGAAAGCGCAGGACCGACGCCGCTGGTCAGCGCGGTGCACCCCCGGCGGGCGAAGGCCGCGTCGGACGCTATGCACGGGTCCGCAGACCGGCCTGGACCATCGCCGCGTGCAGCCGTACGGACAGGGTCGCGAGCTCCCGCGCGGTGGCCTCCGCGTGCGCCCGGGTCTGCGGGTTCCGGTGCCGCCTCAGCGGCGCCACCACCTGCTCCACCAGCGCGATCTCGCGGTCCGCCGCCGCCTTCATGGCTCTCAGGTGCCGGGGCTCCAGCCCGTACCGGCCGAGCTCCGCGACCAGCCGGGCCACCTGCAGCGCCTCGCCGTCGTAGCCACCGTCCGGGCCCGGCGCTACCAGCCCGTACGACTCCCACTCGGTCAGCTCCCGCTCCCCCGCCTCAGCGGCGGCCAGCAGCTCGGCGCGCCCCAGTCGGACCCGGGAGGGGACGTCGGCCGAGGCCACCAGTTCGCGATCGGCCTCCTCCAGCGGCCCGGGTCGGTTGTCGGCGGCGGGGGGCAACGCGGGCGGGGCCTCGCCGCGCTCGATCGCGTCCAGGTGCTCGCGGATCACCCGCAGCGGCAGGTAGTGGTCGCGCTGCATCCGCAGCACGTAGGCAAGCCGCTCGACGTCGGCCGGGCTGAACTTGCGGTACCCCGAGGGAGTCCGCTCCGGCTCCACCAGCCCCTCCGCCTCCAGGAAGCGGATCTTGGAGATGGTCACCTCGGGGAAGTCGTCACGCAGGAAGGCCAGCACCGCGCCGATGCTCAGCAGTTCGTCACCGCCGCGCCGCCGCCCGACGGGCCGATCCGGTCGAACCGGCTGCATGGGTCCCACGACCACCCCGCGCCCGCCCTGGTCCGACTGCGGACCGGACGACGCGGGGTAGGCCGCCCCGAGAGAAGAAGAGGTGTCGCTGCTCACTCGGGCTCCTGCCGACGTTGGATTCAGTACCCCCGGTTGTGGCCGGCGAAGAACACCAGCCGGTACTTCCCGATCTGCACCTCGTCGCCGTTGTTCAGCGGCACCTCGTCGATCCGCTCCCGGTTGACGTAAGTGCCGTTCAGGCTGCCCACGTCCGCGACGCTGAAGCCGGCCGGGGTGCGGCGGAACTCCACGTGGCGGCGCGAGACCGTGACGTCGTCCAGGAAGATGTCGCCCTGCGGGTGGCGGCCGGCCGTGGTGACGTCCGAGTCCAGCAGGAAGCGGCTGCCCGAGTTCGGGCCACGCTGGACGATCAGCAGGGCCGAGCCCGGCGGCAGCGCGTCGATCGCCGACAGCACCTCGGCCGACAGGGCCGGCGTGGTGCCGGTGCCGGTCGTGGTGTTGGGGTCGTAGGACTCCAGGCCGGAGATCGAGATGGTCGAGGTGGTCTCCGCCGCCCCCTCGGGCAGCAGACCGCCACGCAGCGCGGTCCCGCAGTTGGAACAGAAGCGGGCCGCGGCCGGGTTCTGATTACCGCACCGGGGGCACGGAGTGGGGCCAGCCATGTTCACAGCCTCCTGGCGCGGCACACCCGACGGGTTGTGCCCGGCGTACGGGTCCGGGGCAAACCCTCCACCAGAGGTTGAGGGTGCTGACGGGAAACCTATGCGCGGGTCGCCGGAAGGGTCAACCGACACGCCGTAGCCCGCCGAATTCCCCGCGTACTGGGCGGCGCCGCCGTCCCGGTACAGCGGCTGTCCGGCGTACGGTGCGGCCTCGGGGGCGGGACGCATGCCCGGCACTGCGGGCTCGTCCTCCGGCCGACGGTGTCGGGCGGTGGGCGCCTCGACGGCGGCCGCGTCACGGTCCTTGTTGCGACCGAACAACTTCGAGAAGAAACTCACGGGCGAATCCCCTTGCGTGTGACAGACCCGCCCGCGGGGCAGGGTGAGAACCTCGGACAGGCTGCGGGCCCGGTTGCGGCTCGGGCCTGCTGGAGTGGTACTCCGACGGTTGGTACTGCGGTTGGTGCTACGGAGCGTACTGGTGCGAACCAGTCTCCCCCACGCGACGGCGGCGCCCCGCACCGGGTGCCGACCGCCCGTGACGGGCCGTTCGTCGGGCGCCCCGTCACTTCGAAGCCGGCTTGGCGTACTGCGGCGTCTTCGGATCCACGAGGGCGTCCACGACCACCTTCTGCTGCTGGGTGATCGTCGCCCGCGCCTGGTGGCTCTCCAACGTGCGGACGACACCGCCCGGGATGTTCAGCGCGGGAGTCAGATCCTGCGGGTTCCCCACGACGGTGAACCGATAGGGCTGCGAGACCTTCTTCCCGTCGATCTGCACCCCACCGCCCGACAGGTCGGTGAAGTAGGTGTTGACCACCACACGCACATCGTTGATCTGAATCGCCTCCGCCCCCGCCGCTCGAAGTTCCTGCAGGGTGTCCAGCAGCATATCTGCCTTCACCTGCCCTTGGGGGTCATCGACCGTGAGTACGATGCCCGGACCAGTGGCCTTGACCGTACCGGCCAGCACACCCAGTTCGGTCATCTTCTTCCTGGTCTGTTCCTGGGCCTCCTTGGCCTGGTTGGAGCTGTTCTCCAACTTCGCCAGGGACTGCTCGAGCTCCGCCTTCTCCTGTTGGAGACGCTGCTGACGGCTGTCCAGTTCGTCGAGGATCCGAACCAGGTCCTCCTGTCGGGCCCCGCGCAGCTGGTTGTGGTGGTCATTGGTCGAACGCACCTGGATCGCCAGCCCCAGGCCGAGCGAGAACAGCAGCAGCGCCACCACCAGCTGCCCACGCGACATGCGCGGCGGCCACAGCGCCGCCTTCAGCCGCCGTCGACCGGCGCTCCGGTCCACGTCGACCTCCGGCTCAACGCCCTCGGGCTCTGCGGGCTCCGGTTCGGCGGATTCGGCGGGCTCAGCCCCGGCCGCTGCCTTCGACTCAACCTTCGACTCAACCTTCGACCCGCCCTTCGGCTCGGCCTCGGGCTTCGACTCCTCGGAAACCGGCTCCGCCTCAGCGGCGGGCGCGGGCTCCACGGCCTTCGTCAGCCGTACCACCGACTCCGGCTCCGCCGCCGCGGCCTCAAGCCCAGCTTTGGCGTCAGGCCTCTCCGGCTCCGCCGACTCGGCCTCCGCCTCGACCGCCCCGGGCTCCTCCCCCGCCTCCGCGGGCTCGACCGGGGCGGCCTCCTCCGCCTTCTTCCCCTCGGACGCCTCGACAGCCTTCCCAGCCGCCTTCTCGTCCGTCTCCTCCCCCGGCTGCTCAGCCGACTTCGCCGCCGCCTTCTCCGCCGCCGCCTCGCGGCCCGGCTCAGGCACGGAAGACATGGCGCCGGATCGCGGCCGCGTTGGAGAAGATGCGGATGCCGAGGACGACGACCACACCCGTGGACAGCTGCGAGCCGACGCCCAGCTGGTCACCGAGGAAGACGATCAGTGCCGCGACCACCACGTTCGACAGGAACGAGACGATGAACACCTTGTCGTTGAAGATCCCGTCCAGCATCGCCCGGACGCCGCCGAACACCGCGTCGAGCGCCGCCACCACCGCGATCGGCAGGTACGGCACGACGGCGTCCGGCACCTCGGGCTGGACGAAGAGCCCGACGACCACCCCGATCACGAGACCCAGTACGGCAATCACGGTCTAGCTGCTCCTGTCCCTGTCGTGGTCTTGGCGGATCCGCTGGACGAATGCCGCTTCGGGGTCGGACCACCGCTGCGCGCGGACGGTGAAACGGACGCGCTGGGGCTCTCCGAGGTTCCGGGATTGCCCGAGGGAGTTCCGCTCGGGCCGGCCGACGAGGTGGCCGATGCCGTGACCGACGGGGTCGCCGTGGGCGTGGGCTCGGGCGTGACCGGCTGGGCGGTCCGCAGCGTCACACCCACCGCCGCCGGCAGCGTCAGGCTCTTCTGCACGGAGAGCGTCGACTTGATGCCGTACTTCTCCTGGAGCAGCCGCAGGTACTGCCCGGCCATGTCGTTCTCGAAGGCGCTCAGGAGCTTCGGCCCGTCCCCGATCGCCTGGATGTCGTACGGCGGGACCAGCGGCCGGTTGTCCACCAGCACCGCCTCGCCCGCGGCCCGGATCGCGGACAACGCGGTCAGCCGCTGCCCGTTGATCGAGACGGCCTCCGCACCGGACCCCCACAGACCGTTCACCACCAGCTGCAGATCGCGGTCGCGCAGCCGGCCACTGTTGGAGAAGCCCTGGCCGGCCCGCGGGTCGACGTTGCCCCCGCTTCCCGTCCCCGGGGCATCCTCCAGGACCAGCTTCACCCCGGGCCCGGTGACCTCCCCCAGGCCCACCGTGCCGGTCAGGCCACCCGCATCGCCGTCCCCCGAGGGGAGCGCCTGCTGCTGCGTGTCCTCGACCTTGCGCCGCAGCTCCTGCACCTGCTTCTGCAGATGGTCGGCCGAGCCGTTGCTGTCGTTGATCCGGTGGATCAACGCGTCCCGTTCCTTGGCGAGGCTGGGCTCCGCCTTGTGCGCGTTCACCGCGCCGACCGTCACCACACCCCCGACCAGCGCCAATCCGGCGCCCAGCGTGAGCAGACCCCGCAGGGTCCGGGGTATCCGGCTGTCGTGCTCACCGCCCCGCGCCGCGGCCGCCTCGGCGTAGCCCTCGTCCAGGCTGTGGTCCATCACGTTCGTCAGCAGGGACATCGAGGCGTCCGGACGGTTGTACCGTCCGTTCGGGGCACTCGGCGTCGCTGGCATGCGGACCATCGTCCCATGACGGCGAGCGGTCCCGTGCACGGCCCCTGAGCTGCGCACACGTTGCACACACCCCGGAAAGCGACGGACCGTTCCGAAAGCTGTGAAAACGGACAGCGGGGCGTGCGGACCAGGCCGCACGCCCCGCCGATCAGGGCACTCGTACGCTCAGGCCGTCACCGCCCCGCGCCGTCGACCACCGCCGCCCACTCGTCCAGCAGCGCCTCGGTGGCCTCGTCGTCCGGGCCCTCGGCCCACAGGTGGGTGATCGCCTCGGCCGGGTCTGGCAGCACCAGCGTCCAGCGCCCGTCCGCCTCGACCACCCGGACGCCGTCTGTGGTGTCCAACCGCCGACTGCCGGCCGCCTCCACCACCGAGCGCATGACCATGCCCTTGGCCGCCCACGGCGTCGCGATGTCCCGGCGCCGGATGTGCGCCTGCGGGATCCGCGCGTCGATCTGACTCAGCGTGAGCTGGGTCCGGGCCACCAGGCCGACCAGCCGGACGAAGGCCGCGGCACCGTCCAGCACCCCGCTGAACTCAGGCACCACGAAACCGCCACGCCCGTCGCCGCCGAACACCGTGCCCTCGGCGGAGGCCGCCTTCGCGAGGTCGTCCGGCGTCGTCGTGGTCCAGATGACCTGGGTGCCGTGGTACGCGGCGACCTGCTCGGCGATCCGGGTCGTGGTCACCGGCAGTGCCACCTGCCCGCTGCGCCGCTCGGCCGCGACCAGGTCCAGCAGCACCAGCAGCGCCCGGTCGTCGTCGATCACCCGGCCCAGCTCGTCGACGAACGCAACGCGCTCACCGACCGGGTCGAACCGGACGCCGAAGGCAGCCCGTGAGGAGGCCACCAGCTCACCGAGCCTGGCCAGCCCGGCCCGCCGGGTCTCCGCGTCCTCGGTCGGCCGCGCCTCGTCCAGCCCGCTGGAGACGGTGAGCGCCTCCACCCCGAGCCGGCCGAGGATGCTGGGCAGAACCAGCCCCGCGCTGCCGTGGGCGGTGTCCACGACCACCTTCAGCCCGGCCTCCCGGACCGCGGTGGTGTCCACCGTCCGCAGCAGGTTGCCCGCGTAGGAGTCGAAGACGCTCGACGGGAAGGTGAGGTCCCCGATCTCGCCGGGGAAGGCCCGCCGGAACTCCTGGCGCGCGTAGACGCGGTCGAGCTTGCGCTGCCCCGCCTGGGAGAGGTCCGCGCCGCGCTCGTCGAAGAAGAGGATGTCCAGGGAGTCCGGCACCCCCGGCGTGGTCCGCAGGAAGATCCCGCCCGCACTCCCCCGTGCCGTGTGCTGCCGGGCCACCGGCATCGGCACGTTCTCCAGGTCGCGTACGTCGATCGCGGAGGTCTGCAGCGCCGAGATCATCGCCCGTTTGAGCGCACGCGCACCACGCGAGTGGTCACGCGCAATGGTGACGGTGGCACCCTTCTTCAACGTCGTGGCGTACGCGCCGGCCAGCCGGACGGCCAACTCGGGGGTGATCTCGACGTTCAGGATGCCCGAGACGCCGCGGACGCCGAAGAGGTGCTCCTGGCCGCGGGACTCCCAGATCACCGAGGTGTTGACGACGGCGCCGGCTTCGATGGTCTTGAACGGGTAGACCCGGACGTTCGCCGCGATGATCGACTCCTCGCCGATCAGGCACTCGTCCCCGATCACCGCGCCGTCCTCGATCCGCGCGGCCCGCATCACGTCGGTGTTCTTGCCCACCACACAGCCGCGCAGATTGCTCTGCGGCCCGACGTACACGTTGTCGTGCACCACCGCCTTGTGCAGGAAGGCCCCGCGCTTGACGACCACATTGCTGCCGAGCACGGTGTGCTCGCGGATCTCCACCCCGGCCTCGACCTTGGCGTAGTCCCCGATGTACAGCGGCCCGCGCAGCACCGCCTCGGGGTCGACCTCCGCCCCCTCGGCCACCCAGACGCCCGGCGAGATCTCGAAGCCGTCGATCTCGACGTCGACCTTGCCCTCCAGGACGTCCGCCTGGGCCTTGCCGTAACTCTCGTGGGTGCCCACGTCCTCCCAGTAGCCCTCGGCGACGTAGCCGTAGACCCGCTTGCCCTCCTTCAACAACTGAGGGAACACATCGCTCGACCAGTCGACGGACTCACCCGCCGCGACGTAGTCGAAGACCTCGGGTTCCATCACGTAGATACCGGTGTTCACCGTGTCGGAGAAGACCTGCCCCCAGGTCGGCTTCTCCAGGAAGCGTTCGACCCGCCCGTCGTCGTCCGTGATCGTGATACCGAACTCCAGAGGATTCGGCACCCTGGTGAGACAGACGGTGACCAGAGCGTTCTTGCTCCGGTGAAAGTCGATCAATTCAGAGAGATTGAAGTCGGTCAGCGCGTCACCGGAGATCACTAGAAAGGAGTCGTCCTTGAGCGCGTCCTCGGCGTTCTTGACACTCCCCGCAGTGCCTAGTGGCGTCTCCTCATGGGCATACGTGAGATGCATGCCCAGTTCCTCACCGTCACCGAAGTAGTTCTTGACCAGTGACGCCAGGAACTGGACGGTGACCACGGTGTCGGAGAGGCCGTGCCGCTTCAGCAGCCGAAGCACGTGCTCCATGATCGGCCTATTGGCGACCGGAAGCAGCGGCTTCGGCATGCTGGAGGTCATCGGGCGGAGTCGGGTACCCTCGCCCCCTGCCATTACAACGGCTTTCATTACGGGTGCGTCCTCCTTCGCGGTGGTGGACCTGCAGGTCCATCAAACCGTTCCAGAGGGTTCTCTACCCGGAAGGTATCGTCCGACGCACCGGTACGGCGTGGGACTTCTCTCAGATCACGTCTCAGGCTGTGGACGCCGAGGCCGCGGAGCTCGCCTTGATGATCTGTCGCGCCTGCACCGCGTAAAGAATGGCCGACCACCAGTACAACGTGGTCCCCCACCAGATGAAGGCCCAGCTCACGACCTCAGCCGGCCGCGCGATCCAGCTGTCGATACCGCCGAGCAGCAGAAGCGGAAACGCGTACATCAGATTGAAGGTCGCGGCCTTCCCGAGGAAACTCGTCTGCAGCGGCCCGTATCCGTGCCTGTTCAGAATGGGCAGCAGCGCCGCGATAAAGACTTCCCGGGCCAGCAGAATCGCCGTCACCCACCACGGCAGAAAGTTACGCCACGTCAATCCGATCAGCGTGGACAGCACATAGAGCCGGTCCGCCAGCGGATCCAGCAGCTGCCCCACTCGACTGATCTGCCCCCACCGCCGGGCGAGCTTTCCGTCCAGGTAGTCACTGACACCGCTCAGCGCCAGGATCAGCAGCGCCCAACCGTCATTCTTCGGCCCGCCGAAGACCGGCCACAGGATGAGCCAGAGAAAGATCGGAACGCCGACCAGCCGGCCCATGCTGAGCAGGTTGGGGATGGTGAAGACCCGATCGGTCTGGACCCGCGTCTCCTGGACCTCCACCCGGGGGCCTCCTGTTCCGTGTGACGACAATGCATGCTGACCTTACAACAGAGAAGCCCCCGTCCGGTTCACCCGGCGGGGGCTTCTCTCGAAGAATTGTTCGGCGGCGTCCTACTCTCCCACAGGGTCCCCCCTGCAGTACCATCGGCGCTGTGAGGCTTAGCTTCCGGGTTCGGAATGTAACC
>NZ_JBEXKB010000055.1:0-65220 GCF_040609455.1 Kitasatospora sp. NPDC004669 | reverse complement strand
GAGCACGCTATAGCAGTTCCAGACATGATCGCCCCGGCAGTGAGTGGTGCACATAACTCCGTACTTGTTGGAGCGCTCAGATCAGTACGTGGACACGAATCGGCGACCGGCCGCCGCTCCGAGCCCGGCGAGCAGGAGGAAGGGACCGTAGATGCCGAGCCATGACCCGCGCGTTCTTCGGCAGCGATCCGGAGGGCCTCGTGATCCGGCTGCCAGAGCAGCCGACGGGTGAGGAGCGCGTCGCGGACCTCTCGGCCTAACCGTGCTGAGCAACTGGTGACTCCTCTCCTGGGCGCCACGTCTCGCGGTCACGGACGTGGTCGAACACCTCGACCTCGGTGGCGAGGACGTCGAAGTGTGGGAGTGGGGCCCAGAGGCTTCGTTCGCCGATCACGTACAGGCGGCGTTTGGCGCGGCTGGCGGCGACGTTGAGCAGGTGCGGGGTGCGGGCGGCCCGGTCGCGGGCGCCGGGGCGGCCGCCTCCGAGGACGAGGATGGCGACGTCGGCTTCCTTGCCCTGGGCCTTGTGGACGGTGGCGCAGCGCTCGTCGAGGACTTCGAAGGTCCAGCCGGGGCGGTCGCCGCAGATCTTCTTGCACTCGGCGACGAGGGCGCGGAAGGGGGCGATGATGCGCAGCCGGGTGAGGTCGATGCCGTGCTGGTCGAGGCGGTTGAGGGCGTATTCGAAGGCGCGGCGGTCGCGTTCGCCCCAGGGTGCGTCGGGCGGGCGGGTGGGGTCGTCGGTGTTGAGCCAGCGACTGGGCAGCAGGCCGTGGCGTTCGGCGTCGGGGAAGGGCTTGCCGGGGGTGCCGTAGACCATGAGGCCGCCGTAGGCGACGTCGTTGCTGATGGTGAACATCGGTTCCTCGCAGCGGCGGTGGACGCGCAGGGGCGAGCGGACCCAGACGTGGTCGTCGTCGCCGTGAGGTGCGGGCAGGTAGGTGCCGTAGCGGTTGGTCTGGTCGGCGACGGCCTGGGCGGAGGTGGCCGAGGGCAGCCACTGCTCGTCGACGTCGTAGGCGCGCAGCAACCGGCGCTGGAGGGCGGTGGGCATGGTGACGACGGGTTCGAGCTGGAGGGGGTCGCCGACGAGGACGGCGCGGCGGGCCCGCCACAGTGCGCCGACGGCGGCCTGCGGGGTGGCCTGCCCTGCTTCGTCGACGAGGACCCAGCCGATGCTGCCCTGCCCGAGGCGGGCGAACATGCTGCCGACGGAGGAGAAGGTGGTGGAGACGACCGGGACCAGGAGGAAGAGGGTCTGCCAGGCGCGTTCGACCTCATCGTCGGGGATCGGCCCGTTGGTGTTCGTCATCAGCTCCATGAGGACCTGCAGGTTGCCGTGGACCTTCTTGGCGGCCCCAGTGACGAGGGCGCGGTGCAAGTCGAGGGCACGCAGGAACAGGTCGCTGCGGGCGGTCGACCAGGTCTCATCGGACCACGGCGAGCCGAGTTCCTGGTCGCGCTCATCGAGGTGGAGCCAGCCGAGCGGTAGAGAGGGCAGCGCCCTGGTGGCCTCCCGCACCGGGCGGTAGCGGGCGTCGAGATCGGCGACGGCGGCGTCCAACTCGCGCGGCGCCGCCATGGCGCCGGCGCGGGCACCCGAGAGATCGCCGGCCGCCGCGTTTTCCCGGCCGAGAGCGGCCTGCACTGCGGCCCGGGCGGTCGCGAGCGCGCCGGCCGCTTCGGTGACCGCCGAGTCGGCATTGGTGTAGAGGTCGACGGCCAAGGCTTCGGCGTGGACCGCGTCGGCAACCTGCTCCACGGCGTCGTCCAGGGCACGCCGCTGCTGGACAAGCAGGTGCAGGATCTCGGCGTGGGTGCGTTCGCGATGCTGCTCGGCGGCCTGCCGGTCGGCGGTGCTCTGCAGCAGCCGACGAAGCCCGCCACGAAGACCCCGATCGACGGCCGGCGGCGCGTCGTGGCGGGCGGTCAGCGCGTCTACGTACTCGCGGTGGTGCGAGGCGTGCTCCCGAGCGCCGGACAGCCGGGCGCGGGCGGCCGCCAGCTCCTGACGCGCTCTGGGTACACGCTCGCCGACCGCACGGTGATCGGCCTCGGCCGCCACCGCGGCGCCGTGGGCGTCGGCGACGGCAGCGTTGGCCGCCTCCAGTCGGGCCACGCACGCGGCCACCCGCTCATCGGCCCGCTCGACTGCGGACTCCAGATCCGCGATCCGCCACCCGGCCTGGGGGGCGTCGAAGACCAGTGGACGCGCCATGACCTCCGCTGCCTCGTCCCAGGCGACATCCCGCAGCTCCGGCCATTCCGTCACGGTGATCACCGCGTCCGCGCCGGTCATCGCCTCCAGTGGTGTGGCGCAGCGCGGCCTCACGTACATGAGTGTGTACCGAAGGACCGTCACTGGTTCAGCCTGATGCGACGGGCGGGGCAGCGGGAAGCCGCTGCCCCGCCCGTGGAGATCGGACCTACTGCGGAGGGGTTGTTGGCCGCTCGTCCTGCTCGTCGAGCGGGACGGTGGCGACGACTTGCTGATCGTTGATCGGTCCACACTGGACCGGGGCAGGCCTTGCCGGCCGAGGGGCCTGCGGGTGCTAGGCGCGGACGCTCGCCAGCACGCGGTCGTACATCTGGGCGTATCGCTGGGTGATGGCGGGCCAGCTGTAGTGCTGGACGACGAACTGACGGGCGTGCCCGTCGCCTGCCTCACCGCTGCCGACCGGGGCCGACAAACCCTCACCCTGAGGGTCCCCGCGATCGTCGCCGACCGGTTCCTCGCCTCCCGCTCTTCCGACCTCGAATGCGAAGCCCGTACCGCCACCACCGAGACGCGGGCCGGGCTGAACGGGTCCTGCTCCAGGACGCGGTCGGCGGCGGTGACCTGGACGGGGGAGGCGTCCTCGCGGCTCAGCAGGAAGGCTTGCTGCGTACGGCCGGTCAGATCACGTGCTCGGCCTTCTCGACGGCGGCGAGTTCGGTCGCGGCCTCGGCGAGTACAACTTTCGTGAGAGTGGAGGTGTTGAGTTCGTGGAGGGCGCGTCTGACGCGGTGAGCGAATTCGATCAGGCGGCTGTAGGAGGCGATCACTGTGCCGCCGCCGGAAAGGTTCGGCTTGGCGATCGCGTCGGCGACCTCGCTGAACGCCTTGCGTTCCGGGGCCGCTCTCGGAGGACTGTGTGGGCGGGTACTCGTTGGTCGCATGTGTGTGCTGGTGCGGCTCATCGGGCGGCGGCGCTGGTTCGGTTGGTGGGGCGGAAGAGGGTGATTGCTGCGAGCAGCGCGGCGACTGCCAGTGCGGCCAGCAGGGCGAAGGAGAGGTGGTAGCCGTGCAGGAGCGCGGCGTCCGTCTGTGTGGGGTGGTGGTGGGTGTAGGAGCTGGTGCCGGCTGCGGCGACGGTGCCGGCGAGGGCCAGGCCGATGGCTCCGCCGATCTGGCGGGTGGTGTTGAGGATGCCCGAGGCGGTTCCGGAGCGGTCCGCGGGGACGTCGGACATGCCGGCGGCGGCGACGGTCACCGAGGTCAGGCCCAGGCCCAGGCCGTTGAGCAGGAGGGGGGCGAGCAGGTCGACCGCGTAGCTGCCGTGCAGGGGGAGGCGGGCGTAGGCGGCGGTCGCGAGGGCGAGGCAGACGATGCCGGTGAGGAGCAGGGGCCGGGGGCCGGTGCGGGGGATGTAGCGCTGGGTGAGGCGGGCGGCGAGCACGATGGCGATGTTGCAGATCAGGATCGCCAGGCCGGTGCGCACTGCGCTGTAGTGCCACAGGCGCTGGAGGTAGACGGCGATCTGGACCCAGACGGCGAAGGCTCCGGTGTAGAGGAGGCCGCCGCAGATGGCCGCGCCGCGCAGTGACGGGATGCGCAGCAGGGGCAGTGGCAGCAGCGGCTGGGCGGCGTGGGCTTCGATGCGGACGAACGCGGCCAGCAGGGCGGCGCCGGCGGCGAGGCAGCCGGCGACGGCGGGGCTGGCCCAGCCGTGTTCGGGGGCCTGGGAGAGTCCGTAGACCAGGAGCAGCAGGGCGCCGGTGACGGTCAGGGCGCCGGGGGCATCGAAGGTGCGGGGCGCGGCTGCCGGGGTGCTGCGGGTGGTGACGCGGGGCAGGGCGGCGAGGATGAGCAGGCCGACGGGGATGTTGACGTAGAAGACCCAGGGCCAGCCGGCGGTGGAGGTGAGGATGCCGCCGAGCAGCATGCCGGCTCCGCTGCCCAGGCCGGAGATGGCGCCCCAGATGCCGATGGCGCGGGCGCGTTCGTGTGGTTCGGGGAAGTTCTCGGCGATCAGCGAGAGCACTGCGGGGGCCATGACGGCCGCGCCGAAGCCCGCTGCCGCGCGCAGCGCGATCAGTTCGGTGCCGGTGGCGGCCAGGCCGCAGCCGAGGGAGGCGAGGGTGAACAGCGCCACCCCGGTCAGGAAGGTGCGGCGGCGTCCGAGGAGGTCGCCGGTGCGGCCGCCGAGCAGCAGGAAGCCGCCGAAGACGACGGCGTAGGCGTTGACGACCCAGTCGATGCCGACGTCGGCGAGGTGCAGCTGGGTGCCGATGGTGGGCAGGGCCACGTTCACGATCGACACGTCCAGCAGCACCATGAACTGGGCCAGGCAGAGCAGTACCAGTGCCGCTGTGGGCTGTCGCCGGCCGCTTGTCGTGGCCGGTCCCGGGATCGTGGACGTGTGGTCGGGTGCTGGCTTGGCGGCCACAAGGGGCTCCATTTCAACTGTTCTGGATCTATCGAACAGTGGGGACTGTAGCGGGCCCGCGCGCTACAGTTCAATAGTTCTAAAACAGTTGCCACCGTCAATGGTCGCCACCGCCACCGCCATCGACAAGTCGCCAGGGAGGCGCCCGATGCCCCAGTACCCGGCCCCGCCCATCGAAGCCGTCACCATCACCGGCGTGCTCTTCGCACTCAGCGACCCCTCACGCCTGCGCATCATCGCCGAACTCGACCGCCTGGACGCCGAGTCCATCTGCGACCACCTCGGCGGAGAGCTGGCCAAGTCCACCCGCTCCCACCACCTCAAGACCCTGCGCACCGCCGGCCTCACCCACACCCGCACCCAGGGCCGCTACAACTACGTCTCGCTGCGTCGCGAGGAGCTGGACGCCCGCTTCCCCGGGCTGCTCGACGCCGTCCTCGCTCACGCGCCCGTCGACTGATGCAACCGCGCGTTCCCTCCGTCCGTACGGTCAGGTCACGGCTCGGTGCGGTCGTGGAAGTCGTTCGGATTCGTGTTGGCGATGTCCAACACGACGATCGGAGACGGTCCCTGGAAGAGCGTCGGGAACCCCTGCCCACCACGATCCAGCAGGCCGAGGTACTGCCCGGTGCCGACGTTCCTCGGGAAGGCCACCTGGAGCGGCGTCGTCGTCCCGGGGGCGGTCCGGCATGCGAAGGTGACCGTCCACCGGTTGTTGAGGTTGTTGGGGTCGGGGAACTCCATGGCTGGCTGCCCGTTCGGGCCGATGCTGCAGACGGTGGAGAGTCGCCCCGTCGACCGCGGCGGTCAGCTGCTGAGTAGCTCCGGTCACATCCCCTTGCCGCAGCAGCACCTCGCCGGCAGTGATCGCCGCGATGATCCGCCACTGGGAGGTCGCTGCGAGTCCGGCGGCAGGCGCCTGGTCGAGCTGCCGTACCGCTTCCGCGACCCTGCCGGTGCCCATGAGGCCGCGAAGACGGACCTCGTGGAGGGTGAACTCGGAGAACAGGGCGCTGGGCACCGCCTGGTCCAGGAGCCGGCGGCCGTCCTCGACCGCCTCGTCGAAGACTGCGGCGTTCCCGGCGGCTCCGGCAGCGCGGGCGAGCAGGACGACCGCCTCGGCGCGTTCGGTGTCGGTGCGGGCGGTGTCGCGAGCTTGCCCGAGCCGGTCCAGCGCACGAAGGTGAAAGCCGGACTTGCGCAGCTCGTTGCCATGGTGACGCAGCGCATGGGCATGCAGGCCCGGGTCTCCCAGGCGCCGGGCGACGCTGAGGCCTGGCGACCGCCGCACGGAGGGGGTGGCAGGCCGGCACCACGAGGAAGAGCAGTTGCGGGTCGCGGCCGTGGAGTCGCGGCCCGTGTCGTCCCCGATTGACCGTCCCACGGACCGGGGGCACGGTAGCTTGCCTGAAAGCCGTCCGTGCGGCCCGGCTGCCCGATCGACGCGAAGTCGATGCTGTCGCCAGGAAAGTGAGCCTCGCATGTCGAACCTGCTCGACCGCCATCGCGCGGTCATGCCGAAGTGGGTGTCGCTCTACTACGACGAACCGATCGAGATCGTGAGCGGCAAGGGGCGCCGCGTCACCGACTCCGACGGGCGCAGCTATCTCGACTTCTTCGGCGGCATCCTCACCAACATGCTCGGGTACGACGTGCCCGAGGTACGGGAGGCCGTCGAGCGGCAGCTGCGCACCGGGGTCGCGCACACCTCGACGCTGTATCTCATCCGCACGCAGGTGGAGCTGGCCGAGAAGATCGCGGAGCTGTCGGGCATCGCGAACGCCAAGGTGTTCTTCACCAACTCCGGCACCGAGGCCAACGAGACGGCGCTGCTGCTCGCCACCAATGCCCGCCGGTCCGACCAGGTGCTCGCCCTGCGCAACAGCTACCACGGACGCTCGTACGCGGCCACGGCCGTCACGGGCAACCGGAGCTGGAAGAACTCCTCGCTCTCGCCCGTCAACGTGCACTACCTGCACGGCGCCGACCGCGCACGCTTCCCGCACCTGTCGGACGAGGAGTTCCTGGCCTTTTGCGCGGACGATCTGCAGTACGTCCTCGACACGGCCACCGCCACCGACGTCGCCTGCCTGATCGTGGAGCCCATCCAGGGCGTCGGAGGCTTCACCGCCGCACCGGACGGACTCCTCGCGAGATACCGGGAGATCCTGGACCGGTACGGGATCCTGCTGGTCTCGGACGAGGTGCAGACGGGATGGGGCCGCACCGGAGAGCACTTCTGGGGTATCCAGGCCCATGGCGTGACACCCCACATCATGACCTTCGCGAAGGGCCTGGGAAACGGCTTCGCGATCGGCGGTGTCGTCGCGGACGGCACGCTGATGGACGCGCTTCCGGCCAACGGCATCTCCACTTTCGGCGGCAACCCGATCGCGACGGCGGCTGCCAAGGCCACACTCGACCACCTGCTCGCCCACGACCTCCAGGCCAACGCCCACCGGCTCGGCCACCTGCTGATCGACGGCCTGCGGACCGGGGTGGAACGGCTTCCAGCCGTGCGAGACGTCCGCGGCAAGGGCCTGATGTTCGCCGTCGACCTGATCGACCCCGGCACGGGAGCGCCGAGCCCGTCGCTGGCCGCCAGGGTGTCGGAGCACGCGAAGGAGCGGGGCCTGCTCATCGGCAAGGGCGGCCTCTACGGCCACACCCTACGGATGGCTCCCCCGCTCACCCTGACCGAGGACGAGGCCAGGGAAGGACTCGGCATCCTCGTCGACTCGCTGGCCGCCGCCTGCTGACATCACCTCGTGCGGCCGGCGGGATGCGGCGGAGGACCCGGATGTCCTCCGAACACCCCGTTGACGTGCCCGGTCAGGACGCGGAGGGCGCCGGTGCGCGGCTGGTCCGGGAGCGGCCAGGCGGGGGCGAGTTGGGGCGAGGACAGCCTTCTGCGGTACGAGGTCACCACCGGCTCCAGTTCGGGGACGCCGGAGAGGTACCCGTAGAGCGTGGCTTGAAGTACCGGCGGCGGGTCGCCGGGGGGGCAGCAGGTGGGTGATGGCCCCGAGGGACTGCCGCAATGAGTGGGCGAGATCGGTGGGCACGTCCGCGAGGTCGGTCTCGGTGGGCACCGAGGAGCCCAGGCGGGTCGACTTCGCGGCCACCCAGCGCAGGTCGCACACCAGGGCGTCGCGCTCGTCCGTCCGGCCGGCCCGCGCGCCAGGTGGTACGGCAGCCGCTGCCACAGGTAGCGGGGCTCCGAGGGCAGGTCCCACCAGGCCCTGCCCGGATCCGTCGGGGCGGGCAACAGCCCCGACGCCGCCTGGACCATCAGACCGTGGCGAAGCGCCAACTCCCCGGCGGTGAGCCGGTGGCGCAGCCAGGAACAGAGAACGTCGTGGAGACCGACGGCGGGCGAACCGTCGTGCCAACGAGGCAGGACAAGCCGCAGCCGGACGAGCCGTGCGCGCAGCCGCTCCGCGTCGTTCGGCGACAGGTCCGCCGCGGTGCCCCACAGCCGGGTGAGCAGGCCTGAAGGCAGCGGGGCGTCCTCGGGCAGGACCGCCAGATCGAGGTAGCGCTCGCGTTCGTCCGGGCCGAGCAACTCCAGGCTGGCGTCCACCGTGGCGGAGACCGCCTGGCTGCGGTCCGCCGAGTCCGCCGGGTCGATGTCGAACGCGGCCGGGCCCGACGACTCCAGGCGCCCGAGCACCCACCGGGCAGCCTCCCCTGGACCGGCGCCCTCCGCGAGCCGGTCGAGGAGCACCCCGTTCACCAGGCTGAGCAGCAGCGGCCACCGCCCGGTCCCGGCCAGCAGACGGGCGAGCAGCTCGGAGGGCAGCGGTCCGATGTCACCGGTGAGCGCGGCGACGGCCTGCTCCGTCGTCATCGCATCGACGAGGATCGAAACCCCCCGGCGGGGTGCGACACCCGTGCTGCGGGTCGTGACGAGACGTCGACATGTCCGTCCGCCGATCAGGAACGGTGCGAGCCGTACGTCCCGCCGGCGCGGCGAACCGCGCTGATCATCGGCCCGCCGGGGACGAGCGAAGCGGACGACGAGCGCGCTCGCCCGACAGCGTCTCCAGGGCGAAGCCGACCCGGGTGCCGCCCGTACGGATCTCCTCGATGGTGAAGCCGGCGGTCTCCCGGGCCCGCAGCAGCACGGCAAGGCGGCGGACCGCGGTGGTCTTCGCGCTGCCGGGGTGTCCCTCCGGCAGGATCCCGGTCGGCAAGGCGGGCTCCGCATCGTGCGGTCGGGTGGTGAACGGTCCCGTCACCAGCGTCTCCTCCCACGACACCGGGGCGCAATGCCGTTCGGCGCCCCGGGACGGGGCCGGTCGGCCCTCGCGTGACGCCGGTCGGACGCGGAGGCTGGAGGGGTAGCACGGCGACGGCCGAGGAGGCGCCATGTCCACCGTCCACCCGCCGCACACCACCGCCGAGGCGCTGCTGACCGACGGCACCACGGTGGAACTGAGGCCGCTCGGGCCGCAGGACCACCGGGCCGTGCTCGATCTGCATGCCGAAGGGTTGTCCGAGGAGAGCCGGCGGCTGCGCTTCTTCGGTCTGAGCCGCAACGCACCCACGCAGGCCGCCGACCGGCTGTGCGGGTCGCCGCGGGCCGGTCTGCTGGCGCTCGGTGCCTGGGTGGGGGAGGAGCTGATCGGTGAGGCGGACTGCGAGCTGCTGGACGACCCGCCGGACACGGCGGAGCTGGCGCTCGCGGTGGCCGACCGCTGGCACCACCGGGGCGTCGGCACCCTGCTGCTGGAACACCTGGTGCACGCCGCCCGGGTGGCCGGCATCCGTTTCTTCGAGGCCGACACGCTGTTCGGCAACCGCGCCGTCCACCAGGTCTTCGCCGACCTCGGGCTGCCGGTCGAGCGCCGCTACGCGCTGGGCGAGGTGAGGATCCGGGTGCCGCTGGACGAGAGTGACGAGCGCTACCGCTCGGCCGTGGACGAACGCGGCCGCCGCGCCGACGTCGCGAGCCTGGGGGCGCTGCTGCGCCCGGCCTCGGTCGCGGTGGTCGGGGCGTCCCGGCGGGCGGGCTCGGTCGGGCGGACCGTCCTCGGGAAGATCCGGCGGGGCGGCTTCGCGGGCGCGGTCTGGGCGGTCAATCCGCACGCCCGGGAGATCGACGGCGAGCCCGCCTACCCGTCCGTCCGCGCGCTGCCCGCCGTGCCGGACCTGGCCGTGCTGGCCGTGCCCGTCGGTGCCGTCCCCGGGGTGGCCGAGGAGTGCGGCGCCGCCGGGGTCCGGGCGCTGGTGGTGCTCACCTCCGGTCTCGGGGCGCAGGAGGCCCGCGGGCTGATGAGGGCCTGCCGCCGGCACAGCATGCGCCTGGTCGGACCGAACAGCCTGGGCATGGCCCAGACCGATCCCACCGTCCGGCTGGACGCCGAGTTCGGCGGCGCCTTCCCGAGGCCGGGCAGCGCAGGGGTGGCCGTGCAGAGCGGCGGTGTGGGGATCGCGCTGCTCCAGCGACTGGCCTGGCTGGGCATCGGAGTGTCGAGCTTCGTCTCGCTCGGCGACAAGTACGACGTGAGCGGCAACGACCTGCTGCAGTGGTGGGAGGCGGACGATCGCACCGACCTCGCGCTGCTCCACCTGGAGTCCTTCGGCAGCCCGCGATCCTTCGCCCGCACCGCCCGCCGGGTCACCCGGACCATCCCGGTGCTGACCGTCGACGCCGGTCGATCCACCGCCGGCCGCCGGGGTGCCGCCTCGCACACCGCGGCCGCCGCCACCCCCACCGTCACCCGGGAGGCACTGTTCCGGCAGGCGGGCGTCACGGCCACCCACAGCATCGAGGAACTCGTCGATGCCGCCGCCCTGTTGCACGCCCAGCCGCTACCCGCCCCGCGCGGTGCGGTCGCCGTGGTGTCCAACGCGGGCGGCATCGGCATCTTGGCCGCCGACGCCTGCGTCGAGGCCGGGCTGGTCGTGCCGGAGCTCCCGGCGGAACTGGGGAAGTCGCTCCCGCCCGGCGCCTCCGTCCGCAACCCGGTGGACACCACGGCGGCGGTTCGCCCCACTGAACTCGCCCTGTTCCTACGGGCGTTGGAACGCGAGGAGGCCGTCGACGCGATCCTGGTGTGCCTGGCGCCGACGGCGCTGTGCGAGACCCCCGGCCAGGACCCGGTGTGCGCCCTGTTGGAGGGCCCGGCTCGGCGCCGCGTCCCGGTCGCGGCCGTGCTGCTCGAGCAGCAGGTGCCCGTCCGGTACCGCACCTGCGCCGACGGCGGCAGCCTCCCGGCCTACTCCGACAGCCTCTCCGCCGCCCGTGCCCTCGCCCACGCCCGGGACCGCGCCCGCTGGCTGGCCGAACCGCCGCCCGAGCCCGCAGCCGCCTCGGACTGCGACCGCCGCGCCGCCCGCAGTGTGGTGGAGGGCTACCTCACCTCCCACCCCGAAGGCGGCTGGCTCGACCCGCTGTCGACCGCCGACCTGCTGGAGGCCTACGGGTTGCCGCTGGCCACCTTGGTGTGGGCCCGCGACGAGCACACGGCCTCCGTCGCCGCCACCGGCCTGCGCCGGCTCGGGTACGAGGGGAAGGTCGCCCTGAAGGCGTACTGGCCCGGGCAGGTCCACAAGAGCGCTGCGGGCGCCGTCCGCACCGGACTGGCGACCGATGCCGAACTGCGCACCGCCTACCGGGAGTTCGCGCGGAAGTTCGACCCCGAGCTGGCCGGAGCGGTGGTCCAGCCGATGGCCGCCCCCGGCGTGGAGCTGCTCGCGGGTGTGGTCCAGGACCAGGTGTTCGGCCCGCTGGTCGTCCTCGGCCTCGGCGGCACCGCCGCCGACCTGCTGGCCGACCGGGTGGCCCGGCTCGCCCCGCTGAGCGATCGCGACCTGACCACCATGGTCACCGAACTGCGCAGCGCGCCCATGCTGTTGGGGAACGGCGGGGCGCCACCCGTCGACCTCGCCGCAGTACGGTCCGTCCTCGCCCGGCTGTCCCGGCTCGCCGACGACTTCCCGGAGCTCGTCGAGGCCGACCTCAACCCCGTCATCCTCCACCCCGACGGCGCGGTCTGCGTGGACGCCCGGATCCGCCTAGAACGCCGGCCCTCCTTCGACCCCTACCTGCGACGGCTGCGGCGCCCTGCGGCCGCCGAGGGGGAGTGAACACCGTGAAGCACAGCATCCTCGACGGCACGGCGGCCGACACCTTTCCGGCCGCCGAGCCCGCCCGCCCACCCGGCCGAGCCGCCGTCCGCGACTGCATGACCCGCCCCGGCATCGCCGTCACCCCCGACACCGACTTCCCCACCGTGGCCGCCGTGCTGAGCGCCTCCCGGCGCGGCATCGTGCCCGTGGTGTCCGCCGACGGCACCGTCGCCGGCGTGGTCGCCGCCTCCGACCTGCTCGCCGCCTACGCCGAACAGGACCCGCAGCACGAACTGCTCGCCCGCGACCTGATGGCCGCCCCGGCGCTCACCGTCACCGAGGACACGAGCGTCACCGGCGCGGTGGCACTGCTGGCCGAACACGCCCTGCACCACCTGCCCGTCGTGGACACCGACGGCCGCCTGATCGGCCTGCTCTCCTCGCACGACCTCCTCGACGCCCTGCGCCGCGACGACGAGGCCATCGGCTCCGAGGCGCTCGCCCTCGCCCTCACCCCCGGCACCGGTGTCGTCCCCGGCTCCCTGCACGTCCGCTGCGAACGCGGCCTGCTCTCGATCGGCGGCCGCACCCGCACCCGCGGCGACGCCGCCGCGCTCTGCCTCCAGATCGCCCGTATCGACGGTCTCGTCGCCCTGGCCGACCACCTGGTGTGGGACCTGGACGACCCCGAACCGGCGCCGAGCGCGGAATGCGAGTGAAATCGCCCATCCAGTAACAGAGTTGGGCCTTCGTCGGGGCCCTGGGTGGATGGCTGCCGAGGCGGAACGCGGCTGCGGGTGGAGCGGCGAAGCACCGGAGGGCGGCAGTGGGCCGTTCGAGTGATGCTTCGCGCGCCGCCGGTCGGTTGCGTTCGGACGGCCCGGGGGCGGTGGTTGCTCCGTGATAGACGTCGGGGACGCGGCTGCCGCCGCCGCGTTCGCTGCGCAGACCGGCGCCGAGGAGGAAATGAGCTTGTCGGCCGACCCCCGGTCCCCGGCACCCGGCGCGGCTCCACCGGATGCGGCGGTCGTCGTCCGTACCTCCGGCTACCTGAAACTGCTGGCGCTGGCGGCCGTCCTGGGGGTGCTGATCGCCGCCGCGGCCTACGGCTTCCTCGCCCTGGTCTCCGAGCTGCAGTCGATGACCTACACGGACCTGCCGAAGGGCCTCGGCTTCCACGGGACACCGCCCTGGTGGCCGTTGCCGCTGCTCGGCGTCGCCGGACTGCTGGTCGGCGCGACCGTCCGGTACCTCCCCGGGACCGGCGGCCACGAGCCGACCGAAGGCCTGTCGACCTCGGGCGCCCCGGGCGCGATCGAGCTTCCGGGCGTGTTCCTCGCCGCGCTGGCCACCCTCGGCCTGGGCGCGGTCCTCGGCCCGGAGGCACCGCTGATCGCGCTCGGCGGCGGGCTGGCCGTGCTGGCCGTCAAGCGGCCCGGTCGGGACGTCCCGCCGCAGGTCGCCGCCGTCGTCGGGGCCGCCGGAAGCTTCGCGGCCGTCAGCACCCTGCTGGGATCGCCACTGCTCGGCGCCTTCCTGCTGATGGAGGCCTCGGGGCTCGGAGGCCCCTTACTGGGGGTGGTCCTGGTCCCGGGCCTGCTCGCAGCCGGTATCGGCTCCCTCCTCTTCATCGGCCTCGGCAGTTGGACCGGTCTGGGCACGTACTCCCTGGCGCTGAGGAGCGTGCCGTACGCGGATCGACCCGACATCACCGAGTTCGGCTGGGCGCTGGTCATCGGGGTGGCGGCGGCCCTGCTCGGCACCGGTATCCGCCGGTTCGCCCTTCTGCTGAAGACCCGGGTCGAGCGGCACCGGATGCCCGCGACCGTGGTGATGGGCCTGGCGGTTGCCGGGTTCGCCATCGCCTACAGCGAGGCCACCGGCAAGGGCGCCCACCCGGGTGGCGCTGGCGCGATGACCGAGCCGGGACCGACCCGGCGAAGGGGCGTACGTCCCGCCCACCGACGCGGGGGCCGTGCGGGAACCGTCATTCCCCGTCCGCCGGAGCCGGAGCCGGAGTCGCCAGTAGCCGGGCCAGTCGGCCCTGGCCGGCCACCACGTACCCGATGCCGATTCCGAGCGTGATGGCCGTGAACACCACGATGAGCCAGCTGAGCAGGGTGAAGACCAGACCGAGTGGGCCGAACTGGGTCACGCTGTGGTTCAGCGAGCGGGGGATGTAGAGCTTCGATCCCGAGGCGA
Source organism: Kitasatospora sp. NPDC004669 (assembly GCF_040609455.1). Classification (NCBI taxonomy): domain Bacteria; kingdom Bacillati; phylum Actinomycetota; class Actinomycetes; order Kitasatosporales; family Streptomycetaceae; genus Kitasatospora; species Kitasatospora sp. NPDC004669. The sequence goes on along the minus strand of NZ_JBEXKB010000055.1, from coordinate 51,292 downwards.
GCGCCGTCAGTGCGGCACCGGTCAGCGCGGCCCCCGGCAGCAACGGGAGCCAGGGGACACGGCCGCCGAGCAGCAGGTGCTGTGTCCACCACCAGAGCAGAGTGGCCGTGACCAGGTAGAGGAAGAACCCGAGGCCGTCGCCCACCCCGAATCCGGACCGCACCTGCCCCTGGATGGTCAGGCCGGCGAGCCACACCAATAGCCAGGCGAGCCACCGCCATGCTGCCAGACGTCCCGACAGATGGGGCAGGTGCCAGCTCCGTTCGCACAGACGTTGCAGGACGCGGCTGCAACTCGTGGCCGAGAGCAGGGTCACCAGGACTCCGACGCCGCCGAAGGCCTTGGCGGTGGTGGTCCGGCCGTTGGTCTCGAGCACCTGTTTGATCTCGTCGAGCGAGGCGCCGTGGAGCCCCAGGACGGTCCGCAGGGACTCGGAGACGCTGCTGCGCACCTCATGGGGCATGAAGGCGGCCAGCACGAACAGCACCGGGACGGCGGTCAGGAACGCCTGCGCCGCGAGGCGGGTGGCGATGTCCAGAACCTGGATGTGGATCAGCTGCGCCAGGAGTCGGCGCGGGAACGGGGCATCACGCAGCGTGGCCGTCCGCCCCCGCAGCCAGGCTGATCTGGTGCGGATCCAGTGAGCGCGGCTGGGCTGACCACGCTGCTCCCCCACCCCGCTCTCCCTCCGGTCGATGTCGGCACCCCGCTCGCCGCTGCGGTTCGTCGCCGACGCGAGCACCTCGGATTCCGTCCAAGACTGGGGGAGGGGATGGTGTGCGGCATCTCGGGCGGCCCGCCGTTCGGCGCAACGGCCCGGGGATTCACCTGCCAGGCAGGCCGAGCGCTGGGAAACCGGGGAGGATCGGGGCAACGGGTTTCATCGGTCGTCCTCGGCGTGGAGACAGGAGGAGGCGCCGTGACAACGTCCCACGGGCGTACCCCCGTCCCGCCCGAACCGGTCCCGGACAGAACCGGGGACCGGACGGACTACGCCGGCGCGGTCTACGGCTCGATGCTGGCGGCCTCCGTGATCGCGGCCTCCGGCTTCCACGAATCGCATCCGCGGCTGTCTCTCATCCTGCTGCTGGTGGGCACCGGGATCGTCTTCTGGATCGCCCATGTCTACGCGCACGTGGCCGGGCAGCGCGAGGTCGGCCGCCGGGTCACCTGGAGCCAGGTGCGCCTGACCGGCCGGCACGAGTGGCCACTCGTCGAGGCGGCGGCGCTGCCGGCCCTGGCGGTGCTGGTCAGTCCCTGGCTGGGGATGGGGGAGAACGCCTGGTTCGCCCTCGGCGTCGCCGTGACGCAGCAGGTGGCCTGGGCGACGCTGGGCGCCCGCCGGGCGGGCGCCTCATCGGGCCAGGCCGCCGCGGAGGGCGCGGTCAACCTGCTCCTGGGCCTGGTCATCGTGGCGGCCAAGGTGACCGTCGGGCACTGAATCACGACGACTCGCCCGACGGCGGGAGACCTGGTCGGCCACGGCGTCCGCCGTTCCGGCGACGACGACGGCGGTGCGCGCCACACCGCGCGGCAGCCCGGGCACGGCTCGTCTCTCCTCCGGGCGGCCTAGCCCGGGGTGCCGGGCGTCGGGGCTTACGGGGCAATGGTGGTCAGCGGCGTTCCGGCCGCGTGGAGTGGTGGGAGTCCCCATGAACGAGCCGCCAGGTCCTAAGTCCGTGCCGGGGGCCGGTGGGGCGGGGGACGACGGTCCGCCTTCCGGGGGCGGGCGTCCTTCGAGGGTGGGGCGGATCGTGATGAGTACCGTCTCGGCGGTGCTGATCACGTTGACGTGCATTCTGGTGCCGGTCTCGTTGCTGACCGTGTGGGTGCATGACATCGTCCTGGACACGGACCGGTACGTCGCCACGGTCGCTCCACTGGCGCGCGATCCTGCGGTTCAGGACGCGGCGGTCGACCGGATCGCGCACGCGGTGGACGTGCGGGTGGACGGTCCGGCGGTCATGTCTGATCTGGCCGCTTGGTTGCAGTCGCGGAGTGTGCCGCCGCGGGCCGCGTCGGCGGTCAAGTCCTTGGGGCCCAAGCTCGACGACGCGGTGAACCAGGTGGTGACCAAGGCGGCGACGGAGGTTGTGCACAGTGACACCTTCGTGACGGTGTGGACGCAGGCCAACCGTTTCGCCCATACGGCGGTGGTCCAGGTGCTCACCGGGCACGGTCGGGGCCCGGTGGAGGTCACGGACGGGACGGTGAGCCTTGACGTCGGGGCGGTGGTGGACCGGCTGAAGGAGGAGCTGGTGGCCGCGGGGCTGTCGCCGGCGGAGAAGATCCCGGACGTGAACAAGCGGCTGGTGTTGTTCCAGTCCGACGAGCTGGCGAAGATCCGGGGAGCCGCGCACGCCCTCGATGTGGTGGGCAACTGGATGCCCGTGGTGACCGTGCTGCTCGGTGTGATCGGTGTCCTGTTGGCGCGGCGCAGGCGTCGGGCGTTGGTGTCCACGGCCCTGGGTGCGGCCGGCGGCTGTCTGCTGATGGCCATCGCCCTGGTGGTGGCCCGTCACTACTATCTCCACCACCTGCCTGCCGCGGTGCAGTCCCAGGCGGCCGCGGCGGCGGTCTTCGACACCTTGCTGCACTTCCTGCGGATCAGTCTGCGCACCGGGATCGTCCTGGGTGTGGTGGTGGCGCTCGGTGCCTACTCGTCCGGTGCGGGGCGGTTGCCGCAGACGGTCCGTGGGCGGGCGGACAGCGTCGCCGAGTCGGTCGCCCGCTGGGGTGACCGGCACGGGGTGCGCACCGGGCGGGCCGGTACCTGGATCGATGCCCACCGCCGTCGGCTGGTTCTCGCGGTGGTGCTGGTCCTGGCCCTGGTGTTCGCTCTGTGGAACCATCCGACCGCGCTGACCGTGCTGCTACTGCTCGCCGTCCTCCTCGTGGTGCTCGCCGTCCTGGCACTGCTCGCGGCCTCCGGACGGGTCGCCACCTCCACGGACCCGCGGACGGGTGGGCGCGGGACCGGTGAGTGACGCCGGGTGGGCCGGTGTGGCGGTGGCCGGCGTCACCGCCGCCTACGCGCTCGCCTCGCGACGCCTGGCTGCGCAGCGACACCGCCCTACTGGGCCGACTGCTCGGCATCGGCCTGGTGCTCGGCATCGCGCTGGGCCGGCTGCTGCCCGGGCTCACCGGGTGGGAGCCGGCGCTCGTGGGCGCCGTCCTCGCCCCGACCGACGCGGCGCTCGGCAGGAGCGCGAGGCGGACTTCCGCTCCTACGTGCGCCAGGCCGCCGGCACCTCCCCCCTCCACCACCGACGAGCCGGCCAGGATCGCGGAACTGCACAGCACCGGCAGGCTCACGGACGAGGAGTACCAGCGCGCCAAGGCCAAGGTCCTCGGCCGAGCACCGTCTCCGGGGTCGCTCGGGGTTCCGTCCTCCCGCCACCCGACCGCCCTGTCCTGGGCCGGACCGGCCCTGGCGGCAGGGACCGTACGGCCCTGTCCGGCGGCTCCCGGCGGGCGGACAGTGAAGGCGGGACCACTCGAGGAGGAGCGAGGACGACACCGAGCAGCACCTGGAACCCCCCGCGCCTACCGCGCCGCTCCCTAGGAGACCACCGTGACCAGCACACCGAGCACCGTCGCCGACGTCATGACCCACGCCGTGGTCGCCGTCGGCCGCGACGCGGACTTCCGCGAGGTCGCCGAGACCCTGCAGCGCTGGCAGGTCAGCGCGGTGCCCGTGCTGACCGGCGACGGCCGGGTGATCGGCGTGGTCTCCGAGGCCGACCTGCTCACCGCCCGGGACCGCGACGGCGAGCGCGCCGACGCCCTGACCGCCGGGCGGATGATGTCCGTCCCGGCGGTCACCGTGCACCCCGGCAGCCCGCTCAACGAGGCCGCCCGGGCGATGGCCCGGGGCCACCTCAAGCGGCTCCCGGTCGTGGACGAGGAGGACTACCTGGTCGGCATCGTCAGCCGGGGCGACCTGCTCAAGGTCTACCTCGGCGACGACCGCGAACTGGCCTACCGGGTCCGCTTCGAACTGGTCGCCACCCTCGGCCCGAACGCCGCGGTGGACTCCGACATCCGCTCCGAGAACGGCCGGATCACCCTGACCGGCGGCCTGCCGGACACCGTTTCCGCCGACGTCCTGGAGCGCCTGGTGCGCTCCGTGCCCGGCGTGGTCGGCGTCGAGCTCCGGATCGCCGCCCCGGCCCCGTCACCCGGGCGGTGATCCACCGCGTCCGGTGCCCGGTCGCCGTCGTCCCGCGCGGCTGACCCGGTGCGCCTCGCGGCGTGAACGCGCAGAATCGGTGGTGCCATCGTCCGCGCACGTCAGGGAGCAGGCCATGGACACGCCCCAGCCCGTACGGGTGTTCCTGCTGGACGACCACGAGGTGGTCCGCCGGGGGGTCCGCGACCTCCTGGAGGCCGAACCGGACATCGAGGTCGTCGGCGAGGCCGACGACTGCGCGCAGGCCATCGCCCGGGTGCCCGCGCTGTGCCCGGACGTCGCCGTGCTCGACGTGAGGCTCCCGGACGGCGACGGTGTGAGCGTCTGCCGGGAGTTGCGCGACAGGATGCCCGGGTTGGTCTGCCTGATGCTGACCTCCTTCGACGACGACGACGCCCTGCTCGACGCGATCATGGCGGGCGCGGCCGGCTACGTCCTGAAGCAGGTCAAGGGCGCCGAACTGGTCACCGCGGTCCGTACGGTGGCCTCCGGCCAGTCCATGCTCGACCCGGCCACCACCCGCAAGCTGATGGAGAGCCTGCGCCACCACGAGGAGAGCGAGAGCGACGCCGCGCTCGCCGGGCTCACCCCGCGTGAGCGCGAGATCCTCGCACTGGTGGGGGAGGGCAAGACCAACCGGCAGATCGGCCAGGAGCTCTACCTCGCCGAGAAGACCGTGAAGAACCACGTGTCGCGGCTGCTCTCCAAGCTGGGCGTCGAGCGCCGCCTCCAGGCGGCCGTCATCGCCGCCCACGCCGAGCCGCCCGAACAGCACCGCCCGGGCCGGCACTGAGCCGGGTGGGCCCGGACAAAGTGCCGAACGGCCCAAGCGCCTCATCGGACCCCGGCAGCACGGTGGAAGTGGTCCACCCGGCACGGCCGAGGAGGCGGCGATGATGTACTGGAACGGCCCCGGCACGGACGGCTGGGGCATCGGCCTGATGACCGTGGGCATGCTGCTCTTCTGGGCACTGGTCGTGCTCGGCGCGGTCGCCCTGGTCCGGTACCTGAGGCAGGTGCCGGCGGCCCCGCCGACCCCCGCGGCGCCGCCCGAACGGCCCTCGCCGGAACAGCTGCTCGCCGAACGCCTCGCCCGCGGCGAGATCGACCCCGACGAGTACCGCACCCGCCTGGGCATCCTGCGCGAGGGCGCCGAGCCGTCCGCCTCCGGCTGACGCCGCTCCCCGGGAGGCCGCCATGCCCACCCTCGCCCTCGACGCCGCCGCCCTGGAGAAGCTCGTCTCCGCCGCGGTCGCCGCGCCCTCGATCCACAACAGCCAGCCTTGGCGCTTCCACCTCCAGCCGGACACCTCCACCCTGGAGGTCCGGGCCGACCGCAGCCGGGCCGTCCCGGCCGCCGACCCGCAGGGCCGGGCGCTGCACATCTCCGTCGGCGCGGCCGTCCTCAACTTGCGGGTCGCCGCCCGCCATCTCGGCTGGGCGCCCTCGGTGCGCCTGCTGCCCGATCCGGCGGAACCCGATCTGTTCGCCGCCGTCGGCCTCGACGCCGCGGCCGCCGTGTCCGCCCCGGGCACAGAGCGGCTGTACGAGGCGATCTGGCGCCGGCACTCCATCCGTACGCCGTTCACCGACGAGCCCGTCCCGCCGACCGTCCTCGACGAACTGGTCGCGGCCGCCCGCGCCGAGGACGCCGCCCTCCACCTGCCCGACCACGTTGAGACCGCCCGCCTGCTCCACCTGACCGCCGAGGCCGAACGCCGCAACACCACCGACGAGGCCCAGCGCGACGAGAGCCGCAGCTGGATCCGCACCGGCGACGCACCGCCCTACGGCATCCCGCTCGCCGCGCTCGGCCCCCAGGACCTGGCCGGCCACCTGCCCATGCGGGACTTCGCCGCCATCCACGCCGCCGAGCACCAGGCCCCCGCCCTCTTCGAGCACGAGCCGCGCATCGCCGTCCTCGCCACCGAGCACGACACCCCCGAGGACTGGCTGCGCGCCGGCCTCGCCCTGGAACACGTCCTGCTCGCCGCCACCGTCTACGGCGTCCGTGCCTCCCTGCTGCACCAGGCCATGGAGTGGCCCCACCTGCGCTGGGAAGCCCGCGACCCGCACCGACGCCCCGGCTACGTCCAGATGTTGATCCGCCTCGGCTACGGCCCCGAGGGAGCCCCGACGCCCAGGCTGGCGGTCAGGGAGGTGCTGGGCCGGGAGGGGTAGCGGCCGGTCCCGCAGGCAGGCCCGCCGTTCGCGACGGGGCTCAGCCGTGGAGCCGCTCGCGCACCGCGCCGCGAAACACGATCACATCGGGGTCGGCCCAGGGTGTCAGTGCGTTCAGGCGTCCGGAAGGGGAACCCGCCACACCAGCTCGGTGCCGCCCTCGGGGCGGGCGCGGGCGGTGAAGGTGCCGCCCAGGGCGGTGGCGCGGTCGGTGAGGTTGGCGAGGCCGCTGCGGCGGCCGCCCTCGGGGAGGCCGATGCCGTCGTCGGTGACCGTGACGGTCAGCTCCTGGTCGGCGGAGACCGCGGCGTCGACGGCGCCGGCCCCGGCGTGGCGGGCGGCGTTGGACAGGGCCTCCTCCAGGACCGCGACCGCCGCGTCCGCGATCTCGGCGGGGACGGTGGCGTCGAGCAGGCCGGTCATCCGCAGAGCCGGGGTGAAGCCGAGGAGGTGGGCGGCGCGGTCGACCACGGCGACGAGCCGGGCGCGCAGGCCGCTCGCGGCCGGGCCGGACTCGCGCAGGCGCAGGCCGAAGATGGTGGCGCGGATGGTCTTCGCGGTCTCGTCCAGGTCGTCGATCGCCCGCAGGACGCGGTCCGTCGCCTCGGGGTGCTCGATGAAGCGGGTGGCGCCCTGGAGGGTCATCCCGGTGGCGAAGAGCCGCTGGATGGCCAGGTCGTGCAGGTCGCGGGCGATCCGGTCGCGCTCCTTCAGCAGCGCCACCTGCTCGGAGTCGCGGCGGCGCTCCGCGAGCTCCATCGCCACCGCCGCCTGGCCGGCGAAGCCCAGCAGTGGCCCGGACTCGCCCTCGTCGAACAACGGTGCACCGGACGCGCGGGCCAGCATCAGCACACCGCGGATCCCGCGCTCGACCGTGCCGACGGGCACCACGACCGCCGGTCCCAGGCCCTCCCAGCGCGGCGGGCCGACCGTGATCCGGGGGTCCTTCTGGACGTCCGGGCTCACCACGATCCCGCCGGTACGGGCGGCCGCGCCCATGAACGAGCCCTCGACCGGCACCACCAGACCCCGGTGCTGCTCCGCACCGAGCCCGACGGCGATCCGCACCTCCAGCTCGCCGGTGTCCGGTAGCGGAACGGCGACGACGGCGAGGTCCGCGCCGGCGATCTCGGCGGCCCGGGTGAGCAGCAGGTCCAGCACCTCCTGCTCCGCACTGCCCGACAGCAGGCTGCTGGTGACCTCCGCGCTCGCCTCCAGCCAGCGCTGCCGCCGCCGCGACCGGGCGTAGAGGCGGGCGTTGTCGATCGCCACCCCGGCGGCGACGGCGAGGGTGGCGAGCACCGACTCGTCCTCGGCGTCGAACTCGCCCCCGCCGCGTTTCTCGGTCAGGTACAGGTTGCCGAACACCCTGTCCCGGATCCGGATCGGCACCCCCAGGAAGGACCGCATCGGCGGGTGATGGGCCGGGAAACCGTAGGAGGCCGGGTGGTTGGCGATCCGGGTGAGGCGCAGCGGCTCGGGGTGGCGGATCAGCTCGCCGAGGATGCCGTGCCCGGACGGCAGCGCGCCGATCCGCTTGACCTGGTCGTCCGTGACACCGACCGGGATGAACCGGGACAGCCGCTGGTCCTCACCGATCACGCCCAGGGCGCCGTACTCGGCGTCCACCAGGGTGACCGCCGCCTCCACGATGTGCTGGAGGGCCTGGGACAGCTCCAGGTCGCGGCCGACGGCCAGCACCGCCTCCAGCAGGCTGTGCACGCGGTCGCGGGTGCCCCTGGCGGCGTCCAGTCGGGTCTGGAGTTCCTCCAGCAGGTCGTCCAGCCGGAGGTTCGGCACGGGGGTGGAACTCTCCGATTCGCTGCCCAAGGCATCCTCCACGGCTCACCCGACGCCCCTGACCAGGGTAGGCGCGTACGGCCCGGGGCGCCGGACACGGGGAGGGGGCCCATCGGCCCAGCGGGAGGACCCCACCGGGCCCCTGGCAGCGGGCGCGGCGGCGTCGGAGCCTGGAAGGGCGAGTGGAACCCACCCGGCTCCGCCAGTCCCGGAGGAGTGATCGCGGCATGAGGGCGCTCACCTACCACGGACCCGGCCGCCGCACCTGGGGCGACGCCCCGGACCCGGTCGTCCGCGACCCGGAGGACGCCGTCGTCCGGGTGGACGCGGTCACCGTCTGCGGCACCGACCTGCACATCCTCAAGGGCGACGTCCCCGAGGTCGAACAGGGCCGAATCCTCGGCCACGAGGCCGTCGGCACCGTCACCGAGACCGGACCGGGCGTCCGCACGGTCGGCGCCGGCGACCGCGTGCTGGTCTCCTGCATCTCCGGCTGCGGCCGCTGCGCCTACTGCCGGGGCGCGCGTTACGGTCAGTGCACCGGCGGTGGCGGCTGGATCCTCGGCCACCTGATCGACGGCTGCCAGGCCGAGTACGTCCGCACCCCCTTCGCGGACACCTCCCTGTACCGGCTGCCCGAGGGCGTCGGCGACGAGGACGCCCTGCTGCTCGCCGACATCCTGCCCACCTCCTACGAGGTCGGCGTCCGCAACGGCAGGGTGGGCCCGGGCGACACCGTCGCGATCGTCGGCGCCGGGCCGATCGGGCTCGCCGCGATCCTCACCGCCCGCCTCTACAGCCCGTCCCGCATCGTCGCGGTCGACCTCGCCCGGAGCCGCCTCGACGCCGCCGAACGCTTCGGCGCCGACACGGCGCTGACCGTGGCCGAGGCCACCCCGGAGGCCGTCCGCGGGCTGAGCCGGGACGGACTCGGCGTGGACGTCGCGATCGAGGCGGTCGGCGTGCCCGAGTCCTTCGAGCTGTGCACGCGCCTGGTGCGCCCCGGCGGCCGGGTCGCCAACGTGGGCGTGCACGGTGGGCCGGCGGTGCTCCACCTGGAGGACCTCTGGATCCGCGACGTCACCATCACCACCGGGCTGGTCGACACGAACAGCACTCCGCTGCTGCTCGATCTGCTGGCGGTCGGCAGACTGGATGTCGCGGGCCTGGTCACCCACCGCTTCGGGCTCGACGAGATGCAGGACGCGTACGACGTCTTCGCCGACGCGGCCGGCACCGGAGCTCTCAAGGTCGCGCTCTTCCGGACGTGACCTGCGTGCGTAGAGGAAGCGCAGCCATGACCGAACGCCCCGACCCCGTCGCCATCGCCCGCCGGATCGTCCAACGCCGCGACCAACTCGGTCTGAGCGAATGGATGCTGGCCTACCGGGCGAACATGGCACCGGCCTACCTGCGGCAACTCCTCCAGGCCGGGCCGGAGTTGGACCCCGAGGCCTTCGTCCGGATCGCCTCCGCCCTCGGCACCACCTGGCCGGAGCTGCTGTCCGGCCACCGCCCGGACGCCCCGCCGGGGCAGAGCGACGCCGCCCCGCACCCGCTGCTGCTCCACCTGAGCGAGCCGCAGTGCTGGGACCTGATCGGCACCCACGGCGTCGGCCGGATCGGCCTGCCCGTCGGGCCGGCGCCCTTGGTGCTCCCGGTGAACTACACGGTGGACGCCAGAACGATCGTCTACCGCACCGCCCCCCGGGGTGCCGCCGCTCCGGCCGAGGGCTCGCCGGCCTCGTTCCAGGTGGATCACATCGACGACCGCCGCAGCCAAGGCTGGAGCGTCCTGATCCTCGGCGAGGCCCACCACATCGACGACCCGGACGAGCAGCGGCGGCTCTCGGCGCTGCCGGGCACCACACCGTGGGCCGGTGGCGCCCGCCCGCTGTGGGTGCGCATCCGGCCCGGCGAGGTCAGCGGCCGCCGGATCGGCACGGGGTGAGCTGTTCGCGCTGTGCTGAACGAGCGCGAATCGGAGCCCGGACCGGCGACGGAGGCGCTCCGCCTGCTCTCCCGGACGGCAGCCGGCGCCGACACGGAAACCGACACCGACGGAACACCGACGAACTCGGCGAGTCGCCGGCGTACGTCGGCTCTGCACGTCCACGGAGGACCGCCCAGGTCTCCCAGGCGCGCCGGTCGGCCGCGGGGGCGAACCGCACGGGCCGGCGGTGGTGCCGTATGAGCTGGGCTGTTCGGCGCCGCTGACCGATCAGGTCACCGCCGCGAACCAGCCGCGTCCGGCTCTCGACGACGAGTACGGGACGGCGCCGGAGCCGCGGGTGGGCTCGACCCTCGGGCTCGTCCAGGCACTGGCACACGGCGACCCGCTGGGGCAGGCCGTCGCGGTCTACACCCGCACCCGCCCCGACCCCCTCACCGTGGCCTTCGTCGACCTCCTCGCCCAGCAGGCCCGCGTCAACCGGGCTCGCCTCCCGGCCGGCGCGCCCGACCGGGAGGCGGCGAGCCCGACGGGCTGAGGCATGGCTCGCCGTCAGCGCGCCGGTTCACCGTGGCGCGACGGCTTCGGTACCGCCGGGGGCTCAGACCGCCGGGGGCAGGCCCGCCGCCTCGGTGGCGGCGACGGCCCGGCGCAGGGTCTTCCCGGCCTGGTCCAACTCGTCGGCGCGGCGGTCGAGTTCGGTGGGCTGCGCCGTCACGCGGCCCGGTGACGTGCAGGGCCTGGCTGCACGGAGGCCCGTGCGGGGCTGGAACCGCTCCCGGGTCCCGCCCTCGTGGACGGGGCCCGGGAGCGGGCCGCTCAGGACAGCTTCACCGACGCGTCGTCGACCAGGAACGCGGTCTTCCCGCTCGTCGAGTGCGCGACGAGCTTGATGCCCACCGTCGAGCCGAACTCGGCTGCCACGTAAGGCGTCAGGTCGAAGGACTGCGGCCGGTAGCCGTTGGTCGCGTCCTGGTTGGTCCAGGTCTTCACGGTCGCCAGGTAGTTGCCGCTCCACTGGTCGTAGAGCTCCAGTGAGAGCGTGTCCACCGCCGAACCCCCGGGTGCGGAGGCTCCCTGGGCGCTGCCGGTGATGTTCAGCCAGAAGGAGAGGTGCTCCTTGGTGTACCCGGGGGTGGTCTCCACCCACTGGGTGATGGAGTCGTCGTTCGCGGTGTTCTGCCCGAGCCATGCGTATGTCGAGCCGCTGTGCGCCTGGTGCGCGGTGGAGGGCGTGATGACGTTGTAGCCGGATGGGTTCCAGACGCCGTGGTCGGCGGTGCCGTTCTCGAAGCCCGGGTCGTTGAGCTGCTCGATCGGGGCGCAGCCGGTCTGCGGGCCGCGGAAGAACCCGGCCTTGAAGGTCTGGCTCTGGGTGTTGCCCCGGTCGTCCCGGCCGGTCACGGTGATCGTCTTCCAGCCGGTCGCGTGCGTCGTGCCCGTGATGTGACCGGTCGTCGGGTCGATCCGCAGGCCGGCGGGCAGGGCCTTGGCGCTGTACGTGATCGGGCGCCCGGCGCGGTCGGAGGCGAGCACCGGGATGTCGACGGGCTTACCGCTCTCGACGGTCTGCTCGCACGGCTGGGTGACCTGGAGCGGTGCGTTCCCGAAGACCGGGTCGTCGCCCTTGCACAGGTGGTCGTAGTTGGACCAGGTCGTCTGCACCGGGAAGACGCCGGTGGAGAGCGTCAGGTTGAACATCCCGCCGTTGGCGCCGACCGGGATCCAGGAGCACTTGTCGCCGTTCTCCTGGCCGGTCGCGTCCGTCCAGGCGCCGGAGGCGGTCTGGTCGGTGATGGTCTCGGCGTACTCGTGGCCGCCGATGATGCCGTAGCCGTCGAGTCGGCCGCGCGCTCCGGTATTGATCCAGTTGGTGCCGCAGGCGGGCACGTCGGTCAGGTACGGCATCAGGGTGTAGGCGAGGGTGCCGGCCGAGCTGCGCATGAAGGTGTGCCAGGCGCAGTAGCCGAGTTCCTTCCACTTGTCGGAGTCCAGGCCCTGGCCGGTGTTGACGATGTACTGCACGTCCCGGTTCCGGTTCGGGTCGGTGTTGCCGAAGTGCTGGGCGGCGGCGGCGACTTCGGCCGCGATCTCCGGCTCGGTGGCGGCCTTCGGCGCGGGCTTCGCGTTGTCCACCCAGACGCCGGCGAGGGTCTGGCCGGCCACCGGCATGCCGACGTGGTTGGCCTCGGGCGGGCAGTAGGACGAGCCGGGGGTGATGCCCTCGCAGTACTGGGTCATCACACGGGACCAGGTGTCGGTGCCGCTGCCCAGGCCCTTGAAGAAGTCCTGCTGGTAGGGCGCGGCGCCGTCCGGGTCGCCGGAGAGCGTGACGTTGCCGGTGGCGGGGTCGGTGCCGGGGTCGCCCCACTGGCTGCCCCAGTAGATCAGGTAGACCTTCGGCTGGCCGGTGGTGACTCCGATGGAGTCCTGGCCTCCCCGATAGGTCATCTGCAGGTCGTAGTTGTTGCGCGGGGACGCGGCGGCGGCGCGGGCCTTTGCCGCCTGTCGCTGGGCGAAGGTGTCGGCGTTGGGCATGACGTGCGGTCGGATGGCGCCGACCTGGACCCAGGTGCCGTTGATCTGCCGCCAGCCCTCGGCGGCGGGATGCGGGTCCTTCGGGGGCGTGGACGACGCGGGAGGCTGGGCCGGGGTCTCCGGCCGGTCCTGGGCGTGGGCCGGGCCGGCGGTGCCGATCGCGGCGAGGCCGAGGGCGAGGGTGCCGAGCAGGAGTTTCCGGAGTGGTCCGCCGGGGCGGGAGCGTGCTGTGGGCACAGGTTGGTCCTGACTCTCGGTCGAGAAGCGGGGAAGTGACAGCCGCCCGTGCGCTTCCCGTTGACGGCGTCGGATGCGGCATGTGAAATGACACATGTCACCGATCACATGGGTCAAGACCCGTGGGTCGAGGTTCGCGCCCGGACCTTTCCGACCCGCGACTTTGAACGTTCAAACCGCACCGCACCCCACCCCGCCGCACCGCCAAGGAGCCCCATGTCCTCCGCCCGTGCCCTGCCGTCGGGCCTCGCCGTCCTCGCGGCCCTGACCGTCCTCACCGCCCAGGCCGTCGTCGCGAGTCCGGCCCGGGCGGCGGACGGCGTCCCGGTGAACGGCGTCCCGGTGAACGGCGCAAGTTTCGTCCTCGGGGCCGGGCCGGACGGCGGGTGCCTGGGGACGAGGTTCGCGCAGGCCGCGGCCGGGACCCCGGTCGTCCGGGCGGCCTGCCAGGGGCTGTTGAGCCAGCGCTGGCGGCTGCTGCGGGTCAACACCGCGTCCCCGGCCGCCTACGTCCTGATCAACTCGGCGACCCGGCGCTGTCTGGTCGTGGGCGGCGGCGGCCACCAGCGCGTCCGCACCGCCGTCACCGAGGACTGTGGAAGCGTCCCCGACAACGAACGGTTCACCATCTCGCCGGCGCCCGGCGGCGGTTACACCCTCGCCGTCGTCGACAACGGGCAGTGTCTCACCGCCCCGCGCGGCGCGGCGGACCTTCCCGTCCAAGCCCGTGCCTGCGAGGCCTCCGCGGACCAGCGCTGGACGCTGACCCGTACGGAGCCGCTGGTCCTCAGCAACCCCGGCTTCGAGAACGGCGCCTCCGGTTGGACGTTCACCGAGCACACCGGCGTGGCCACCAACAACCCGCACTCCGGCAGCCGGCTCGCCTACCTCGACGCCGGCACCGGCTACCGGGTCGGCCAACAGATGACCGCCGTCACCGCGGGCACCTACGACCTGTCCGCCTGGATCGCCACCGGCTCGGCCGGCGGCACCTTCTCGGTCAGCGTCAACGGCACCGTCCTGCAGTCGCTGCCCCTGCCCGAGCAACCCACCTACGCCAAGTACACCCTCCCCCGGGTGAAGGTCGCCGCAGGGGACCTGGTCACCCTCGCCGTCGGCTCCTCCCCGTCGGGCTGGGTCAACGTGGACGACGCCTCGGTCGCCCCCTCGGCCCCGAACGACCCGCAGATCAGCTCCTCCGACCCCGACCTGGTCGCCATGTTCGACTGGGCCAAGACCAAGGCCAACAGCTGGGTCCAACAGGCGGGCACCACCGGCGTGTTGAACATGGACGAGAACAACACCGGCGGCACCTCCATCGGTACGTACGACACCACGTACTGGGCCGGCTACCCGTTCCGCTCCGCGTTCTACAGCCGCGACTTCGCCCACCAGATGGTCGGCGCCCACCTGCTCGGACTCGACGCCCAGAACAAGACCATGCTGCGCGGCTTCGCCGCCTCCGCCACCGATCTCAACGGCCACTACCCGGTGTGGGCCCTCAACCTGGACGCCAGGACCTACGCCGCCATCGACTACCACGGCCCGAACAGCTTCGTCCGGGAACTGCCCGCCCCCTTCGAGCTGGTCCAGAAAGCCGGCGAGGCCTACCGCTGGACCGGTGACCGCGACTACGCCGAGGACCCCCTTCTGACGGAGTACGTCCGCACCACCCTCGACACCTTCATCACCCAGCACCCCGGGCCGATCGACAACCACGGCATCCCGATCCCCCAGGCGAAGAGCAGCAGCATCTTCGCCGGTACGGCCAGTTACGCCGAGAACGCCGCCACCACCTACGCCGAGGCCGGCGACGCCCTCGCCGCCCAGTACCAGGCCTACCTCTCCGCGGCGACGCTGGCCGCCGCCCGTGGCGACAGCGCCGGCTCGGCCGCGTACGAGCGGGCCGCCGCCGGCCTGAAGAGCTACGTCAACACGACCTGGAGCGTCGACCCGGAGCAACCCGCCGACGTCGTCCACGGCTACGACACCCAGGGCCGCCCGGTCGGCGGCTGGGGCTACGAGACCAGCGTGCTGCTGCCGATGAAGAAGCTCCTCGACCCCGGCCCGCGCCTCGACTCCTACCTGAAGTTCATCGACGCCCAGGACTCCGGTCCGCAGGCCTCCGTCAACGCCGAGGGCTACACCTACCTGCCCGACACCTACTTCGCCAACCACGACGGCGCCACCGCCTGGAAGTGGATGCAGCACGTCTACCAAGGTGTCGACCAGCTCCACCTCAGCGGCCGGATGCTCAACGGCGACTACCCCGAGCTCCCGTTCACCCTGCTGAGCCAGACCGTCCAGGGCCTGCTCGGCGTCGAACCCGACGCCGCCGCGGACGCCCTGACCACCGCCTCCCAGCTCCCGGCCGGCATCGGCTGGCTCCAGGTCGCGGGCATCCCGATCGGGAACGGCACGGTGACCCTCCGGCACGACGGCCAGACCGGCAGCACCCTCACCAACACCGGTGACACCGCGCTGACCTGGGAGGCACGCTTCCCCGGCAGCCACACCGGGATCACCGTGGACGGGACGCCCCGGCCGACCCGCACCGTCACCGCCGACGGCACGACCTACACCCTCGCCACGGTCACCGTCGCCCCCGGCCGGACCACGACGGTGGCCGTCACCGGTTAGGACGCGAAGAAGCGGCCCGTACCGACGGCCCTTCTCGACGGCCCGCCCGGGCCCGGAGGTCACCCTCCGGGCCCGGGCGCGGGAGCGCATCGGCCCCGCCCCGTCCGTCGCCGCGGGTGTCGCAGGACTCAGCGCTGCCTCCAGGCGGTGAGGAGGCCGGCCTCCTGGCTGGGCGTCAGGGTCTCCGGCAGCGGCTCGAACGGCGCGATGTCGCGCGCGGTGTCGGCCACCGGGCGGAGCTTGAGCCCGGTGGCGAGGGCGGCGGTGGGGTCGGCGGTGCCGGTGGCGCGGATCAGCGGGTCGGTGGTCCACAGTGGCAGTGCGCGGTCCGGGACGTCGGCCGCCCGGAGGAAGTCGTCGTCCACCCAGGTGAGCGTGGTCCCGGCCGGGGCGACCGCGGAGGCGACGGCGCCGAGCAGGTCGCCCATGGTGAACGGCGGGGGAGTGGCGGCGTGGTAGGCGCCGGATGCGCCCTGTTCCAGCAGGGCGAGCATCCAGGCGGCGAGGTCGCGGGCGTCGACGACCTGCACCGGCGCGTCGGACCGGCCGGGGGCCAGTACCTCGCCGCCCCGGGCGAGGCGCCGTACCCAGTAGTCGAAGCGGTGGGTGTAGTCCTGGGGGCCGATCACGTACGTCGGGCGCACCAGCAGCGTGTCCGGGCCGAAGGCCTCCCGTGCCGCCCGCTCGCACCGGACCTTGAGCGGGCCGTAGCTGGTGGCGGTGACCGCATCGGGCTCCGGACCGTCCGCGGGCAGCAGCGGGGAGTCCTCGGTGAACGCCGGGGCGCCGGGGGTGTCGTACACGGCCATGGACGAGATCAGGAGACAGCGTCCGGCGGCGCCGGGGTCGAGCGCGTCGGCCAAGTGTCGGATCTGGCGGGGGAAGTACGCGCTGACGTCGACGGTGGCGTCCCAGCTGCGGCCGCGCAGCAGGGACAGGTCCGCGTCGCGGTCGGCGATCAGGTGAGTGGCGTCGGGGAGCAGGTGGGCACCGGACCTGCCCCGGTGCAGCACCGTGACGTCGTGTCCGGCGGCGAGTGCCGCCCGGGCGAAGTGGAATCCGACGAACCTGGTGCCACCCATGATCAGAATGCGCATCGGGCCATCGTGCCAGTGCGGGTGCGCATCGGACCAGCACTCGGCGTCCGCGCCGAAGCCCTCGGCATCTACGAGCCGGTGCCCTACAACAACCACCCGGCGAGGCTCCTGGTCGACCTGATCGCCTCGGCCAAGGCCGACCTGGCGGTCCGGGACGGTGCGGCGAGCTCCTTCTACCACCCGTCTTGCGACGTGACCCCGCTCCAGCAGACGATCGACGGCATCGAGGCGCTCGGCTACACCTTCGTCGGCCCGACCGACCTCGCCAACTGAACGTCCTGACCGGGTGAGGAGCTATCAGCAATGAACCCGATGAAGAGGACGGCCGCCGCCTGGTCCGCCTTGGTCGTCCTCTTCGTCGGCGCCGGATGTTCGTCGTCCGGCGCCGACGAAGAGGACATGCAGCCCAGTCCCTCGGCCGGCGCTCCGAGCGGTCAGCCCGACGACGGCAAGGTGGGCGAGTTCCGGGGCATGACGCTCCCCTCGTGGAACACCGACGACTACAACAGCCCGCAGGCCGCGACCTACCTGCGGCAGATCGCCGCCACCGGTGCCCGGTGGGTGACCTTCACCCCCACGTGGTACCAGGACCGCGTCACCGACTCGGACCTGCGCACCACCAAGGAGACCGCCGGCGACGACAGCCTGTGCGCCGTCATCCGCCTCGCCCACGACGCGGGGCTCAAGACCATGCTCAAGCCCCACGTCGACCTGACCGAGGGCGGCGACCGGGCCAAGATCACGCCCACCGACCGGGACGCCTGGTTCGCGGCCTACGAGCGCTTCATCGCCCACTACGCCCAACTCGCCACCGACACCGGCGTCGACCAACTCTCGGTCGGCACCGAACTCGCAGGCACCTCGCAGGACGGCGCGCACTGGAGCAAGGTCGTCGCCGCGGTCCGGGACCGGTACAAGGGACGGCTGACGTACGCCGCCAACTACGACGAGTACCAGAAGATCCCGTTCTGGAACGACCTCGACGTCATCGGCATCGACGCGTACTGGCCGCTGGCCGACCAGGCGACGACCGACCCGGCACGGCTGCGCCAGGCGTGGCAGCCCATCGCCGAGGAGCTCGCCGCGTTCTCCGAGCGCCAGCAGCGGAAGATCCTCTTCACCGAGGCCGGCTACGTCAGCCAGCGCGGCACCACCACCGCCCCGTACTCCTGGACCGTCAGCAAGAGCGACGGCGACGCCGAACAGGCCGCCGCCTACGAGGCGTTGCTCGCCTCCTTCGACGGCAAGCCCTGGTGGGCCGGCGTCTGCTGGTGGATGTGGGACGACTGGCCCGACAGCGGCGAGACGGCGAAGAAGCTCGCGTACACGCCCCACGGGAAGCCTGCGGAGGACGTGCTGCGGAAGTGGTGGGCGCGCGGCACGTGAGGGGTTTACGCGGTCCTGGAGCACTGCGGGCACGGGGGGAGGCTGTCGCTCATGTGTTCAGGATATCCAGGGTGCGAGGGGCGTTTTCCGTGGTCAGCGGGTGCGGATGGCCGCCGTGGGGACGCGCTGCCCGGGGTTCGGGGCGGATGTGCAGACGGCGGCCGGTGGCGGCGGCCTCCGCAAGGAGGGCCCGGAGCGCGGGCAGGTCGACGGTCTGCCGGGCGTCGGGGGAGCCGTGGTCGTCGTAGGGAGTGACGGTGAAACGCAAGGGTGGCCTTTCCGGGGACGCGGTGGGTGGGGTGCGGGAGACGGACGCACGCGGTCCTGCCGCCGTCGGGGTCGGGCTGGACGGTCAGTGCCCGGCGGTGCCGGTCACCGGGAGGCTCTGGCGGTGGTGAGGCCGTGCCCGTCGGGGCCGGCCTGGTCGTGCACGTGGGTACGGGCGTACGCGATGGCGTCGGGGGTGGTGGCGAACAGGTGTCCGTCGGCGCGCAGCCGGTCGAGTGTGCCGAGGGCGTCGAGGGGCCGGCGGTGTTCGTCGCGGATGCCGGAGACCAGGACGAGCGTGCCGCGGCGCTGGAGCTCGGTGATGGCGTCGCCGAGGACGGTGGCGCCGCTGGCGTCGATCGCGCTGACCCGGGACATCCGCAGGATCGCGACCTTGACCTCGGCGGATTCGGTGAGCTCCAGCAGGAAGCGGTGGGCCGCGGCGAACAGCAGTGGGCCGTCGATGCGGTAGGCGACGATGTGCTCGGCGAGCAGCGCCTGCTCCTCGTCGTGGTGGTCGGCCGGGGGCAGGTCGGCGTGCAGCGGGACCTGCTCCACGCGTGCTGCCTTGGCGACGGCGGCGAGCGCCAGGACGCCGGAGACGAGCAGGCCGACCACGACGGCGGTGACCAGGTCGAAGGCGAGGGTGGCGGCGGCGGTGAGGGCCAGGACCGCCGCCTCGCCACGCCCGGTGCGGGCCAGCGCGCGCAGCGAGCCGACCTGGACCATCCGTACGGCGGTGGCGATCAGCACCCCGGCCAGGGCGGCGAGCGGGATCCCGGAGACCAGGGGCGCGGCGGCGAAGACGATCACCGCAAGGACGGCGGCGTGGACGAGGGCGGCGAGCCGGGAGACGGCGCCGGAGCGGACGTTGACGGCGGTGCGGGCGATGGCGCCGGTCGCTGCGACACCGCCGAACAGCGGGGCGGCCAGGTTGGCCAGGCCTTGGCCGAACAGCTCACGGTCGCCGTCGTGGCGCTCGGACACGCTCATGGCGTCCGCGGCGGTCGCGGACATCAGCGACTCCAGGGCGGCCAGGGCGGCGACGGCCAGCGCCGACGGCAGCAGGGCGGGGACGGCGGAGAGGTCGAGGAAGCCGAGCGAGGGGGCAGGGAGCCCGGTGGGCAGGTGGCCGATGGTGGCGACCGGCAGGTCGGCGAGCTTGGCGCTGACGGTCGCGGCGACGACGGCGATCAGCGAGAACGGCAGCGCGGGCCGCAGCCGTACGCCGATCAGCATCACGGCGGCCACGGCGACGGCGACGGCGAGGGCGGCCCAGTGCGGTGCGGACGTGAAGTCGGCGACGGCCTTGGCAGCGACGACGGCGGGATTGTCGCCCTCGGGCTTCCTGGCGCCGAGCGCTCCGGGCACCTGCTGGAGGGCGATGACCCCGGCGATGCCGACGGTGAAGCCCTCGACGACGGGGACGGGCACATAGGCCATCCAGCGCCCGGCCCGGGCCAGGGCGAGGGCCATCAGGAGCACTCCGGCGAGCAGGCCGACGGTCAGCACCCCGTCCGTGCCGTAGCGGCCGACGATCGGGACCAGGACGACGGTCATGGCGCCGGTCGGCCCGGAGACCTGGAGGTTGGAGCCTCCGAACACGGCGGCGAGCGCGCCCGCGACGACGGCGGTGGCCAGGCCCGCCTCGGCACCGGCGCCGGAGGAGATGCCGAAACCGAGGGCCAGCGGCAGTGCGACGATCGCCACCGTGAGGCCGGCGAGCAGGTCCTTGCGCGGGGAGCGGCTCATCGTGGCGAGGATCTGCCGGGTGGGCAGGACGGCACGCACCCGGCTCATCACGGTGTTCACGCCGTCGCCTCCAGGGCGGTGGTCGCGGCCAGTTCGGGCAGCAGCCGGCTCTGGCCGGTGATCACGTCGCCGAGGATCCGGCGGGCGGCGAACAGCAGCTCGGCGACGTCGGGCGTGGCGAGCGCGTAGACCACCGTGTTGCCGTCGCGGGTGGCGGTGACCAGGTTGGTGCGCCGCAGGACGGCGAGTTGCTGGGAGAGGCTGGAGGCCTCGATGTCGAGGGAGGCGAGCAGGTCGCGTACCGGAAGCGGGCCGTCCTGGAGGAGTTCGAGGATCCGGATACGGGCCGGGTGGCCCAGGGTGCGGAAGAACTCCGCCTTCGCCTGGTACAGCGGGACGGCCATGGTTCAGCTCTCTCCTTGCTCTTCCTCAGCGGTGTGCGGCACGTCGATGCCGTGGGCGGTCGCGATCCGCAGCAGGGCCGCCACGCGCCCGGCGTAGGCCTGGGAGCCGTCGTCGTCCCCATCGGCCCGGGCCTGCCGAAGGGCCTGGCGGGCCCGGGCCAGCTGTTCGTGCAGTTCCTCGTCGAACACCGCGGTCACGACTCTTCCCTCCCGGGGTTGCCGGCGGGTGCCGGGCGCACCTTCGCCGATCCGACCGCATGCCAGCATGTATGGACTTGAAGAATTTATCAAATCACATGTTTAGCATGTGATGGATTCAGTAGTAGTGATCTGCTGTGATCGGCATTGGTCGTCGCGGGCCCGGCCGCACCCACCCCTCGACCGGCGGGCATGGGCGGCCGACCGGTTGGTAAGGTCAACTCTTCGATGATGTTCCGCCCGATGGAGACGGTGACGACGTGAACGCCGAAACGCCCACCCCGCCTCCCGTGGTCGGTGCACCCCTGTATCAACTGAAGGCGGAGTTCTTCAAGACCCTCGGCCACCCGGTGCGCATCCGCGTCCTGGAGCTGCTGAGCGAGCGCGAGTACGCGGTCTCCGAAATGCTGCCCGAGGTCGGCGTCGAGGCCTCGCACCTGTCCCAGCAGCTCGCCGTGTTGCGACGCTCCAACCTGGTGATCGCCCGTCGCGAGGGCTCCACCGTCTACTACCGCCTCACCAATCCGCAGGTGGCCGAGCTCCTGCGGGTCGCCCGCACCATCCTCGGCGGCGTGATCAGCGGCCAGGCCGAGCTCCTGGACGGCCTGCTCGCCCAGCCCCAGAAGCCCGGGCGCGACTGACCGCTCCCGCGCACCCGGCCGGTCCACGGGATGCCCGCCGCCACCCCCGGGCACGATTCCGGGGGTGGCGGCGAGCCGGCATGAACCCCTCGCGACCAAGCGGGGTCGGACAGGTCGAAGGAAGGCCCGCAACGCGCGTACGCACCGCGCCCACCCGGCGCGAAGCGGCACACCACCACTGCCCGCACCGGGGACGGAGCGGTCGGCGCGGCTGTACGGCGCCGCGGTGAGATACGCCTTCCTCCTTTTGCCCTTCCATGCAATTGACAAGGTTATCAACTGCTAAGGTCATCATGTGACGGCACCGCCGGAAGCGTGCTGTCGCGGTGAGGCCGCCCTGGAACCGACGCCGGGGCGGCCTCGCCCATCGCTCCTTCCCCGCCGGTCGGTTCGAACGCGAGCTGCGCGACCTGCACGGCCTCGTCCTGCTCGACCACCCGCTGCCGCACGGCCTCGTCCGCCACCCGCACCAGCCGCGCGGCTGGTACCCGATGCGTCCCGACGCCGCACGCCCCCGCCAGCCGTTCCGGCGTCGGCATCGCCGAAATCTGGTGCGGCACCGTCACCAGCCGGGTCGAACTCGCCCCCGACGGCACCCTCACCCGGCTCAAGACCGTCGACCCGTCGTTCTTCAACTGGCCCGCCCTACCGGTCGCCCTCGCTGACACGATCGGCCCGGACTTCCCGCTCACCACCAAGAGCTTCAACCTCTCCTATGCGGGCAACGACCCCTGAAACGACGGGATTTGGCTTTTCTTCGAGGTCCCGAAATGATCGCCGGGGAGAATATCCCATTGCTGATTTCTCGCCGGACTCTTTCCTTCTCGGAGGTTTCGGCGGCGCGAACACATCGCTTTTGCGCAACCCGTTGACTGAGGCCCGTCACCGCTGCTTTTCTTCCGTTCACGCCCCCTGCCGCAGCCTCCTCAGGCCGGCCACCGGGCACTGGTTTCCGCTGCTCCACCATCGCTCCGCAGCTCTGCTGCTGACGTGGCGTCGGTCGACGTCCGTCAGCCCCCATGGCACTGCCGGCAAGCACGGGCCACCCCACCGTTACGCCTCGCGCCCGTGTCATCGCCGTACCCCGCCCTGCCACGAGCCGTCATCCGGGCCGACCGGCACCGGAGTCGGCAGGAGAGAGGAACCCCCACACATGGGCATCCCCCGCGTCCGTGCGCTCAGACGAGCGGCCCTGGCCGCCGTCGCGTCGCTGTCCCTCGTCACCGCCGCCCTGACCACCAGCGGTGCCGCCCAGGCGGCGGACGAGCCGGCGTCACCGCAGAACGGCTCCGTGACCAACCCGTACAGCCCCGCCTACCAGCACCCGTACCGGCACGGCGTGCTGCCCACGGTCGGTCAGAACGACAAGATGAAGCAGTGGGCCTCCACCCACGCGACCCCCAACGCGGCCACCGGACCGCAGACCCTCTCCTACGGCGGAGGGATCGACGGGATCGGTGTCCAGAGCGGCCACTCCAAGGTCTACCTGGTCTTCTACGGCAACCAGTGGGGTACCCAGACCACCGACGCCAACGGGAACGCCAGGTTCTCGGGCGACTCGGCCGGAGCGGCGGGTGCCGCGCAGCAGATGTTCAAGGGCATCGGCACCGGCAACGAACTCTGGTCCGCGGACCTGACGCAGTGGTGCGACGGGCCGAACGTGGCCACCGGCGCCACCAGTTGCCCCTCGAACGCGAACTTCGTCCCGTACCAGAGCGGCGGCGTGCTCGCCGGCGTGTGGTACGACAACGCGGCGGCGTCACCGAGCGCCGCCTCCGGCCACCAGCTCGGCCAGGAGGCCGTCAACGCGGCCGCGCACTTCGGCAACACCACGGCGGCGTCCAACCGGGACGCCTACTACGTGATCCTGTCGCCGCACGGCACCAACCCGGACAACTACCAGAACCAGTACTGCGCGTGGCACGACTACAACGGTGACTCGACGCTGACCGGCGGCGCGGTGACCTCCCCGTACGGCGACGTCGCGTTCAGCAACCAGCCGTACAACATCGACTCGGGCGCCGGCTGCGGCGTGGGCTTCGTCAACTCGCCCGGCACGCTGGACGGCTGGACCATGACGCTCGGCCACGAGTGGCACGAGATGATGTCGGACCAGAACCCGGCCGGCGGCTGGACCAACCACGTGTCCGGCAGCTCCTACAACGGCCAGGAGAACTCCGACGAGTGCGCCTGGCTGTCCCCGGGCACCGCGGGCGGCGCGGCCAACATCACCTTCGGCAGCTTCGGCACCTGGGCCGAGCAGGCCAGCTGGTCCAACGACACCAACTCCTGCGCCATCTCCCACCCGATCGTGGGCGGCGGCTCGACGGGCAACACGGTGACCGTCACCAACCCCGGCAACCAGACCACCGCGCAGGGCTCCTCGGTCAGCCTGCAGGTCCAGGCCAGTGACTCGGCCTCCGGCCAGAGCTTCACCTACTCGGCCACCGGCCTGCCGACCGGTCTGTCCATCGACTCCGCGACCGGCCTGATCACCGGCACCGCCACCGCCGCCGGCAGCTACAACGTGACCGCCACCGCCAAGGACACCACCGGCGCCACCGGCTCCACCAGCTTCGGCTGGACGGTCAGCGGCTCCGGCGGCTCCTGCACCCCGGCGCAGCTGCTCGGCAACCCCGGCTTCGAGACCGGCTCCGCCGCGCCGTGGACCGCGACCAGCGGTGTCATCGACAACTCGGCGTCCGAGCCGGCCCACAGCGGCTCCTGGAAGGCGTGGCTGGACGGCTACGGCACCACCCACACCGACACGCTGTCCCAGACGGTGACGATCCCGGCGGGCTGCAAGGCGGCGCTGAGCTTCTGGCTGCACATCGACACCGCTGAGACCGGCACCACGGCGTACGACAAGCTGACCGTGCAGGTGAACGGCACCACGCTGAAGACCTACTCCAACGTGGATGCCGCGGCCGGCTACCAGCAGCGCACCTTCGACCTCTCCGCCTACGCGGGCCAGAGCGTCACCCTGAAGTTCACCGGCACCGAGGACGCCTCGCTGCAGACGAGCTTCGTGATCGACGACACCTCCATCCAGACCAGCTGACCCCTGGTTCATCAGCGATGGGCCCGGCGGCACCAGCCGCCGGGCCCACCCCCTTCGGGGTTTCCGGCCGACCGGCACGGAACCCCGGCCGCGAAGAGACGACGGCGGAGGTCAGTGGGTGGTCGTGGTCGGCCCGAGGGCTCGCAGGTGATCCAGGACCGCCGGGTCCTGGGCGTCGAGCCAGTCGGCGAGTTGGCGGAAGGACACGCAGCGGACGCCGTCGCGGTGGCACAGCTCTTTCATGGTCGCCCCGGCCGCCTGGAGGCCGGGGCCGGTGTCGTGCCGGGGGTCGAGGTCGGTGTCGATGACGAGCGGCGCGCGGGTGCCGTGGTAGACGCGGTCGAAGGCGTTCAGGTACGCCTGCGGGGGCTGGTTCGCGGAGAGCACCTGGTGCGTCCCGGAGGCGTCCGGGATGCGCTGGAGCGGGAAGTTCCAGATGCCGTCGATCCGGGCCGGCCAGCGCTGGTCGTCGCCAGGCGAGCCGGCGTCGTAGCGCCAGCCGGCGTCCTTCTCGGCGGGCAGCAGGTTCGTCCGGCCCTCCAGGCACGGGGCCCGGCCGCCGACCAGTTCGGTCTGGTAGTCGAAGGGCAGCGGGGGCAGGTCGGTGAAGCCCGTCCCGGTCTTCCAGAAGTTGACCATCGAGTAGCCCTGGCTGATCTCGCTCTGCCAGTCGGTCATCGACCAGTCCCGGGCCCCTCCGGGGCCGCAGAACTGGCCGATGAAGCCGTCGGCGATCTCGTCGCCGTCCAGCCAGGCGCGGCCGAGCTGCTGCAGTGTGGCACGGACCTGGCCTTCGGTCGGGAAGGGGACGGCGGCGGTGCCGGCCTCGTGCTGCGGCGGCTGGTACTGCCACCGCGCCGACGCCGGGAGCAGATCGACGCCGCGCAGGAAGAACGTCACCTCGGCGCCGCCGGCCTTGGCCGACGTACGGGTACGGGAGAACAGGTGGCGCTCGTCCTCGGTCGGGGCGTCGAAGGAGAAGACCACGAACTGCGGCGGCTGCTCACCGGGCTTGAGTCGGACGGGAGTCGGCTGGCCCGGCTGCGGGCCGGTGTCGGAGGTCGACCCGTCGCCGAGCACGGTGACGGTCGGGTCCGCCGCGCCGGCGCCGGGCGGGGACGTGGCGGCGGAAGCGGCCGGGCCACTTCGGTGGTCGGGGACGGCCGGCATGAAGGCGAGCGCGGCGACGACGCCCAGCGCGAGTGCGGCGGCCGCGCCGCGGTGGTCACCCGCGCCTCCGCCGTGCGGAGCCGACGGGCGCTCACTCATAGGGGTTCTCCGGTTCGGCGATCCGGCGGACCAGGGTCGCGGTCAGGGCGGGAACAGCGCCGTCCTGGCCGTTCTGTCCGTCCGGCTGCCACTCGCCGGTCACCTCGACCCACGTGCCCTCGGGCGGTGCGTCGGTGCCGTGGATCACGACCTTGCTGCTCGACGCGTCGGCGGCGCAGCAGGAGATCGTCAGCCGGGCGAGGTCCCAAGTCCCGTCGCCGGGGCCCGGTGTGGCGAAGCCGGTGAGCCGGATCCGGTGGCCCTTGAGCGAGCCGCTGCTGTCCCAGAGCGCGCGGGAGTCGAAGTCGGCGAGCCGCATGCTGACCGGGTCGGTCGTGGGCAGCGGTGCGAAGTCGCCCGCCGCCTCGGCGGGTTTGACGGCGGTGTTGTCCGAGTGCTGCGCGGTGAAGGCGCCGAGCGCCCGGGGCTGGAGCAGGTAGATCGCCAGTACGGGCAGGAGCAGCAGCCACGCGGTGCGGGGAGCGCCGTGCCCGTGCCCGTGCCCGTCATCCGCGTCCCCGCGGTGGCCGGGCCGGAGCAACTCCCGGGCGGCGACCCCCGCGCCGACCAGCCCGACGACGACGAGCAGCACGCCGCTCGCGATCAGGTACGGCCGAAGGCCCCTGCGCACGTACCGCAGGTACAGCTCGCTGAAGAGCGAGATGTGCAGCACCGCCGCGCCGACCAGGATGTGCAGCACCGCCCGGACTTCTCGCCTCACAGGAGCCACCAGCCGGTCAGGGTCGCCGCGGTGACGGCGACGACGAACGTGGCGGCGCAGAAGCGCCAGGCGAAGGCCCGTCCGAAGGTGCCGGCCTGGAGGGCGATCAGCTTGGCGTCCACCATCGGGCCGACGACCATGAACGCGAGCTTGGCGGTGGCGGAGAAGCCGGTGAGCCCGGCCGCGACGAAGGCGTCCGCCTCCGAGCAGACCGCGAGCAGGACGGCGAGTACGGCGAGTACCAGGACGGAGACGCCCGGCAGCCCGGCCAGGTCCTTGAGCAGCCCGCGCGGCACGGCGACGTTGAGGGTGGCCGCCGTCATCCCACCGATCACCAGGAAGCCGCCGGCGTGCAGGAAGTCGTGCTCCAGCGAGGCGCGGAAGGCCGGCCACCCGGTCGGGCCGCCCGACGGCACCGTGGGCCTCAGCCACTCCGGGCGGCCGAACCGTGACCAGAGCAGCCCCATCACCACCGCGGTCGCGAGGGAGGCGATGAAGCGCGCGGCCACCAGCTCGGGCTGCCCGCGGAAGGCGACGGCGGTGGCCACGAGAACCACCGGGTTGACGGCCGGTGAGGAGAGCAGGAACGCCAGCGCGGCCGCCGGAGCCACCCCCCGCGCGATCAGCCGCCCGGCCACCGGCACCGAGGCGCACTCACACCCGGGCAGCACGACTCCGGCGGCGCCGGCGATCGGCACGGCGAGCAGCGGGTTCCTCGGCAGCGCCCGCTCCAGCAGGCGGGCCGGGACGAACGCGGCGATCGCGGCCGACAGCACCACGCCGAGGAGCAGGAACGGTAGCGCCTGCACGCAGACGGCGACGAAGACCGCGCCCCAGGCCTCCAGCCATGCCGGCCCCGTCCAGTCGCCGAGGACCTGACGTCCGACCAGGACGGCGAGCATGCCGCCGACCAGCAATCCGAGCGAGCCGATCGGATGGTGGGCACGGGCCGTCGGTTCCGGTTCCGACTTCGGTTCCGGTTCCGGTTCCGACTTCGGCTCCGGATCCGCGATCGGGTTCGGCCGGGCCTCGATGGCGATCTCGTCGGCCATGGGCGGCTGGACGCTCCTTCGCTCGGGGTGGTTCGGGATTGACGGGTCGCGGCCGCGTTCCGTGCTGCGACCGGGGGTGAGTCTAGGGGCTCCGGGAGCGCAGCCGTCCCGCCCCCGGACCTGGTCCGGTCGGCCGGTCAACGTTCGGCGATGCTTTCCGGCGGCCGGCGTGGTGGTTCACGCGGTCGCTCCCCCTCCCTGGGCAACGCTCCGCCGTTGCCCTACCGTCGGCCGTATGAAGCGTCCGCTGCTGCACCGGCGTTGGCCGGAACTGGCCGAGTCGCTGCCGTACCTCCCGCTGGGCGACGGGCCCACCCCCGTCCGCCCGTTGGCCGGGCTCGGCTGCCGGGGTGCGCTGTGGGTGAAGGACGAGAGCGGGTACGGGCGCGGCGGCTGGGGTGGCAACAAGGTCCGCAAGCTGGAGTGGCTGCTGCCCGAGGCCCGTCTCCGGGGTGCGCGGACCATCCTCACGGTCGGCGGGATCGGCACCAACTGGGGCCTGGCTGCAGCGCTTTACGCGCGTCCGTTGGGGCTCGACGTCGCCCTCGGCCTGATCGATCATCCCGTCGACGAGCACGTTCGGGCCCAGCTCCGACGGCTGCGCGCGAGCGGTGCGACGCTGCACTT
Organism: Kitasatospora sp. NPDC004669; assembly: GCF_040609455.1. NCBI lineage: Bacteria > Bacillati > Actinomycetota > Actinomycetes > Kitasatosporales > Streptomycetaceae > Kitasatospora > Kitasatospora sp. NPDC004669. The sequence continues at coordinate 23,278 of NZ_JBEXKB010000055.1, read as the reverse complement.
CCTGCACACCCGGACCCGGCTGGTCCTGACGGCGCCCTGGCTGTTCGCCCGGCACACCCACGGCCTCACCCCGCCGTACTTCCTGCCCGCAGGCGGTTCCTCCGCGCTGGGGACGCTCGGATACGTCGAGTGCGCGCTCGAACTGGCCGGGCAGGTGGCGGACGGGCTGCTGCCGGAGCCCGGGTGGATCGTGACCGCGGTCGGCTCGGGCGGTACCGCGGCGGGCCTGGCACTGGGGCTCCGACTGGCCGGCCTGCGCACCCGGGTGCTGGGCGTCGTGGTCAACGACACCCTCCGCCTGGACGGGGCGACCCTCGCCAGGCTGGCGGGGAGGTCGCTGGCGCTGCTGCGGGAGCGGGGCGCGCACGTGACGGGAGCCGGGCTCAACGCGTCGGACGTGGTCGTGGAGTACGGATGGCTCGGCGCGGGCTACGCCCACCCCACCGCCGAGGGCGCCGTGGCGCTCGCGCGGGCGCAGGACCAGGCGGGTCTGGAACTGGAGCAGACGTACACCGCCAAGGCGTTCGCGGCGCTCCTGGAGCTGGATGCGGCAGGGCGCTTCGCGGGGGAGCCGGTGGTCTTCCTCAACACCTTCGGCCCGAGGTAGCGGCCGGTCGGTGTGGACGACGAACCTGTGGCACCCGGCATCGGCAGGGGCATCACGTGGACGTACGGGACCCACCCCGCCCGAGGCGGGGTGGGTCCCGAACGCAGGTAGCGCGTCAGTACTGGGTGCTGACGGTCACCCCGCTGAAGTCCGTGTTGGCGTACAGGCTGATGTACCGGTAGCCGGCCGCCGAGTTGGTGACGGTGAGCGTCTGCGTGGTGCCGGGGTTGGTGGAGGAGGCGGTGTAGGCGCTGGGGGAGGCCCAGGTGTCCTGGTTGTAGTAGAGGGAGGCGCTGCCGGTGCCGCCGGAGGCGGAGACCTTCAGGGTGGTGGTGCCGGCCGGCAGGTAGACGTAGAAGTAGTCGAGGTTGCCGGCGGTGCGGGCCTGGTTCGGGCGGGAGCAGTTCTGGCCGAGCGCGTCGGTGCGCGGGTCGGTGCACGTCGGCAGGGCGGCGCCGGTGGTGACGGTGACCGATGACGGGGTGCTGGCGGACTTGCCGGCGCTGTCGGTGACGGTCAGGGCGACGGTGTAGGTGCCGGGGCCGGCGTAGCTGTGGACCGGGTTCCGCTCGTCGGAGGTGGCGCCGTCACCGAAGGTCCAGTGCCAGGAGGTCAGCGACGCCTGGGAGTTGGTCTCGACGGACTTGTCGGTCAGGGTGACGGTGGCGCCGTCGACGGACTGGCCGAACAGGGCGGTGGGGCCGTCGGCGTAGCAGGCGCCGGCGGCGCAGGCGTTCAGCCAGGTGTCGAAGTCGGCGTCGTAGGAGGTGCCGAGGTTGTTGTAGACCGCGTAGCCGCCCTGGTAGTCACCGGTGCGGAAGTGGTCGAGCATCGCGTGGACGTCGGCCGGGTGCTTCTCGATCATGTACCGCACGGCCAGGTAGCCCCACGGGTAGGTGCGCACCGTGTCCGAGTTGCCGTAGGTGTTCTGGAAGACGGTGCTGAGCTTGTACCGGTGCGTGGCGGCCTCGGTCATCGCCTGGGTGTCGGTGGTGCCGCGATAGGCGTAGGACTCGTACTCGGCGACGCCCTCGATCCACCAGATGTCCGGGACGGAGGTCTCGGTGGTGAAGTTGCCCTTCATGTCGTAGATGTTGTCGAGGTAGTGCGTGTACTCATGGTTGAGGTTCCACACGTTGGCGGGGAAGCCGTCGTTCCACGCCTTCTGGTACATCACCGACACGGGCCGGTTGTTGGGGTCGGTGACGTCCATGACGGTCTGGCCGCCGTTGTCGGTGGAGTTGCCGTAGATGGCCCAGGAGTAGGTGAGGTAGTCGTCCCGGTTGGAGAAGACGGCGAGGGTGATGGTCTTGCCGTACTGGCCGGGTATGGGGCCGTTGTCCTTGACGAGGTTGTGGAAGAAGCCGTCCTCGCCGCGCAGGCTGGCGCAGACGGTAGCCAGGTCGGCGGGGGAGAGGGCCTCGGCACGTATGGTGCGGTTGTCGCAGACCAGGGTGTCGGGCAGGACGGCGGCGGTGAGCTTGCCGGGCAGGTCGCAGGTTCCGTAGTAGGAGCACTGCGCGTTGTCGTACTGGTTGGCGTTGTAGGCGGTGTACACGTACAGCTTGCCGACGGCGCCGGAGATCGGGGTGGTGTCGAGCACCTGCTTGACCAGGGGCTTGGCGAAGGTCTCGACGCTGCCGCCGTCGCCGGCGGTGCGGGCGAGGTCGTTGCCGGCGTTGACGTCGAGGAAGGCGTTGGGGGTGGTGAGCAGGTCCTTGTGGTTCTGCGCGAAGTTCGCGAGCGTGGTGATGACGCTCGGGTCGGCCGTGACGGCACTGACGTAGGCGGGGTTCCAGTTGGCCCGCCACAGCGGTGCCCACAGCACGGCGTTGACGGCGCTGACCATCTTCGGGAACGCGTTGTAGTCGTTGTTGTAGCCGTTCAGGACCTGCTTGTAGACGTTCAGGTACTGGGCCTGGATGTTGGCGCTGTCGGTGAGGACCAGCACCTCGCTGAGCACCGGGCCGTTGGCGTCGCTGACGTCCGTCCGGTGCGCGCTCGCGAAGAAGGCGTCGAGGCCGGCCTTGACGGCGGCGGTGAGCGTGGCGTCGTAGGGGCCGACGGCGCTCGCGTTGTTGGACTGGACGTAGTAGCCGGCGCGCAGGAAGAGCACGAGCTGAAGGATGTTTGCGGAGTTGTCGCCGGTGTAGTTCGCCGCCTGGGCCCGGAAGGCGTTGGCGATGGTGAGCATCTGGGACTGCTTGAAGATGTTGCCCGCGTCGGTTCCGGTGACGTTGTACAGCGTCTTGACGCAGTCCGTGGTCGAGCCCTGGACGAAGGAGACCAGGTCGGCGCCGCTGCGGGAGCCGAAGTCGGCGGGCGTACAGCTGGGTACGGCCGGGGCCTGCGCGGTCAGTGCGTGCTTGGCCGCCGTCGGGGCGTTCGGATGCGGGGCGGTCTGGACGGCGGTCCCGGCCGGCTGGAGCGCCTGGCCGAGCAGCGCCGGCGCCAGCGGTGCGGCGGTGCGGCCCATGTCCTCGGTGGAGGACGCGGCGACCTCGGGCCCGAACGGCTTCGGTGCGGTGGCGGTGGAGGAAGCCGCAGCGGTGGCCGCCGCCGGCGAGGCGGCCACGGGTGCCGCGGACGCGGCGAGTGCGGGGGTCGGGAGCAGGGTGGCGGAGCCGGCGAGGGCGGCGGCCACCAGGAGCGGAAGGGATTGGCGCAGACGCACTGCGGTGTCCTTGTCCTGAGGTGGGGGAGGTAACGGGGCGTCAGCCACGAGGGGGAGGGGGGAGTTGACGTGTGACCTGTCACCGGATTGAGGGTCAGAACAATGTCACAGGTTATATGTCATCGCAAGAGGTGGAGCGCGGGTGGAAGGTCGGCAACACGCCATCGATGACCGAGGATCACGATTGGTGACTCTCGGTGATCTATGGTGGTTCGCGCACCCCACACCCCCCCACCCGAGGAGTCGCCCACCATGTCCACACCGAACCCTGGCGCCGAAGTACCCTCCTTCCTGGCGTGGCCGTTCCCGCACCGCCCGCACCCGGGCGACCCGATCGACATGGAGTTCATCCTCGACAAGCTCGCACCGGACACGCGGAACCAGCTGATCGCCGTGCGCCTGGAGGCAGTTGCGGCCGTTCACCAGGCGGTCGCCGAGGGGGCCAGGAAGGCCGCCTCCCTCATCGCCGGCGCCAATGGCTAGGGTCGCTGCACCCGAAGTCGTACTGATCGGCTACCAGGACCAGGGCAACCTCGGCATGGGATACCTGGCCGCGGTCCTCAAGGAGCAGGGCCGGACGGTCGAGCTGATCGACGTACGGGACGGGCCGCAGCGGATCGCGGCCCGGCTCGCTCCGACGACGGCTGCGGCGCAGCCCCTCGTCGTCGGCTTCTCGCTGATCTTCCAGTTCTTCCTGCCGCAGTTCCGCCGGGTCGCCACCGAGCTGCGCCGGGCCGGAGTGACCAGCCACTTCACCATGGGCGGGCACTACGCGAGCCTGTGTCACGACGAACTGCTCGCCCAGATGCCGGAGTTGGACAGTGTCGCCCGCTACGAGGGCGAACACACCCTGGTCGAGCTGGCGGACCGGCTCGCCGCCGGTACGGACTGGCGCCCTACCCCCGGTCTCGCCTTCCTGTCCGACGGGAAGGTGACCGAGAGCCCCACCCGGCCGCTCATCCAGGATCTCGACTCGCTGCCCTTCCCGTACCGGCCGTACGAGCCGGAGCGGATCGTCGGATTCCCGACGGTCCCGTTGCTGGCCAGCCGTGGCTGCGCCCGCCGCTGCTCCTTCTGCTCGATCCACACCTTCTACCGGACGGCACCCGGGAAGACCGTCCGGGTCCGGAAGGCGTCGACGGTGATCGAGGAGATGCTGCTGCTCCACCGCGAGCAGGGCGCCCGGGTCTTCCTGTTCCAGGACGACGACTTCCCCCTCTGGGGCAGGGCCGGACGCAAGTGGGTGGACGAGCTCGCCGAGCGGATGCACGGGACCGGCCTCGCCGAACGGGTCATCTGGAAGATCAGCTGCCGGGCGGAGTACGTGGAGCCCGAGCTCTTCACCAAACTGAGGGACGCCGGGCTCTTCCTCGTCTACATGGGCATCGAGTCCGGTGTCGAAGCCGGTCTCCAGATCCTCCACAAGCAGCTGACGGTCGAGCAGAACCTCACCGGTGTGCAGACCCTGAAGGACGTCGGCCTGCACTTCATGTACGGCTTCATGCTCTTCGACCCGTCCAGCACCTTCGACTCGGTGCGGGGCAACATCGGCTTCCTGCGGCAGATCGTGGGCGACGGTTCGAGCGCCGCGACCTTCTGCCGCATGCTGCCCTACGGGGGCACGCCGATCCGGGACCGGCTCAAGCTGGAGGGCCGGCTACGCGGCGATGTGAGCCGCCCGGACTACGACTTCCTCGACCCGCGGCTGACCGACTACTACCGGCAGCTGAAGCCCGTCTCGGGCCAGTGGGTGAGCGACGAGGGCATCTCCCACGAACTGCACTGGGCCTGGGACGAGTTCACCACGGTCGAGCGGCTCGTCCCCGGCCTCACCGGTGGGCAGGAGTACCGCCGTGCGCTGGCCGCGCTCACGGCGGAGTGCAATGAGGCGCTGTTCCGGCTCGTCGAGGACTCCGCTACCGCCTTCGAGCACGGCGAGCGGTCGCTGCTCGATCCGGCCGCCGCGCGGGCCACCTGCGAAGGCGTCCGCACCCGGCTGCTGGAGCTGCGCAACGGCTACTTCCTGGGCAACGTCGAGGCTCTCACCGAGGCCGTGCGGCTGAACGCCATCCGCGGTCCGGTACTGGCACCTCAGGTCCACTGACCGACGGCCTCCGTGGCGCTGGCCGTCCTGGACGGCCAGCGCTGCCATGTACGGGCGCCGGACTGCGGGCCTGGTCGGAAACCGCCGATCAGGGTGGGGGGACAACCGTAGGAATGCTGTCGTGCAGCGCGCCTACGAATTAACGTTTCTCCAGCTGCTGGGGCGGCTGATGAACGGCCGGCGGATCCCCCGGCGACGAGTGGACTTTCGTCCATTCCTCGCCGGGGTGCGTACCTCCGCTACGTCCGCTGACACGGAATCGGGCCGGTCGCGGCCCGCCCCGCCGTGGGCATCGATCAGAAGGGCCTGGTCGGCAGGTACTTGCCGTCCAGGGTGATGACGGCGCGCTCGCCGCCCTCGGGGTCGGCGACCTTCTTCACGTCGAGCTTGAAGTTGATCGCGGAGATGATGCCGTCGCCGAACTGCTCGTGGACCAGGGCCTTGAGGGTGGTGCCGTAGACCTGGAGCATCTCGTGGAAGCGGTAGATCGTCGGGTCGGTGGGGATGCCGCCGGGGATCGAGCCGCGGGTGGGGATGGTCTGCAGGAGCATCGTCGCGTCATCGTCGAGGCCCAGCAGTTCGGCGACCGCCTTCGCGGAGCCTTCCGGCAGGGGGTGCTGGCCGAGGACGGCGGCGGTGGTGAAGGCGACCGACAGGCCTGAGGCGTCGGCGATCTGCTGCCAGGAGAGGTCCTTGCGCGTCTTGGCCTCGACCGCGGCGGCGGCCAGCGCCTGACGGGCGGCGGGGTCGAACTGGGCGTGCACCATGGGTGGTTCCTTTCACGGTGTGCCCCTTCGCGCATCGGGTGCGCGAAGTGGGCGGGTTCAGGGGGAGGGGCGCCGTCCGTGCTGAACGGGCAGGCCCGGTAAGGGCGTTGAGGTCAGGCGGCGACCGGGGCGGTGGAGTCGACGGTCCGGAGCTCCTCGACGCGGCCGGTGGCGATGTCGAAGACCCAGCCGCGCAGGGTGACCTGCCGCTCGGCCAGGGCGCGGGCGACCGCCGGGTGGGTGGCCAGGTTCGCCAGCTGGTCCAGCACGTTCTGCCGTACCAGAGCCGGCACGTCCGCGGTGGTGGTGGTACGGGCCACCGAGGCCTCGGCGAGCCGCAGCCAGTCGGCGACCGCCGGCGCGTCGCTCAGGTCGTGGCCGTGGGCGAGGGCGGTCATCGCGCCGCACGCGGAGTGCCCGCAGACGACGATGTCCCGCACGCCCAGCGCGGTGACGGCGTACTCGACGCTCGCCGCGACGCCGTCGGCACCGGGGGTGTGAGCGGGGACGAGGTTGCCGGCCGTGCGGATGACGAACAGCTCGCCGGGCTCGCACCCGGTGATCAGCTCGGGGACGACGCGGGCGTCGGAGCAGCCGATGAACAGCGTGTGGGGGGTGTGGTGGGTGGCCAGGTGGGCGAAGAGCTCCTTCCTGGCCGGGAAGACGTCCTGCTGGAAACGCGCGACGCCCTTGGCGAGGTCATGCACGGGGTCACTCCCTTTCGTGGTGGCCCGGCCTCTGGGGCCTGGCGAGATCCACTGTGCATGACCTGCATCTATAGTGTCCAAGACGTATCATCCATGGTCCTCATTGATGCCATCTATAGTTGTGCTCATGGCCTCCCCGGAACTGCGTCACCTGCGCTACCTGCTCGCCGTCGCCGAGCACGGCAACTTCACCCGCGCGGCCGAGGACCTGCGCATCTCCCAGCCCACGCTGTCCCAGCAGATCAAGCAGCTCGAACGGACCCTCGGCACGCAACTGCTGGACCGCACCGGCCGCACCGTGCGCCTCACCGACGCCGGCGAGGCGTACGCCCACCACGCGCGTAGCGCGCTGCGCGACCTGGCCGCCGCCGAGCGGGCCGTGCACGACGTGCAGGACCTCTCGCGCGGACACCTGCGGTTGGCGGTCACCCCCACGTTCACGGCCTACCTCGTGGGGCCGCTCACCGCCGAGCTCCACGCCCACCACCCCGGCATCACCCTGACCGTGCGGGAGACGACCCAGGACCGCATCGAAACCGGCCTGCTGGACGACGAGTTCGACCTCGGCATCGCCTTCCGGGGTCCCCACCTGCCCGGTATCAACGCCAGCGCCCTGTTCACCGAGGCGCTCACTCTGGTCACCGGCCCCCGTCACGTCGCCGACCGCGCCGACCTCCCCGGCCCGCTACCGGTGCGAGAGCTTGACGATCGGCAACTGGCCCTGCTCAGTGCCGACTTCGCCACCCGCGGCCATATCGACGCCTACCTGGAACGGCACGGCGTCAGCCCGCGCATCGCCGTCGAGGCCAACTCCATCCAGGCCCTCACCGAGGTGGTCCAGCGCACGCCGCTCGTCACCGTCCTGCCGGACGCCGTCACCCACGACCACCCTCGCCTCATCCCCGTCCCGCTCGACCCCGCCCTTCCCGCCCGGGTCGTCACGCTCCTGCGGCGCGCCGACGCGTACGAAAGCGCCGCCGCGCGTGCGTTCACCCGCCTCACCCGCGACCTCGTGCGCACCCGCGGATATCCGCCCGCGTCCTGAACGCGCGGGGCGGTGGCGGTCCTTTTCTCCTTTCTACTGACGCGAAATCATTTTTCTCATGAAGATCATTGTGTCGGCCCGTCCGCCTTTGAATAACAATTCGCTCTCAAGGGCTTTCCGAATTTCCCCCAGGGTCTTACGCTGCGGCGCGTGTCGATATTCCGAAGACTCCGCACTTCCGGTCCGCGCGTGCGGACGGAACTCGATGACGTCCAACTCGGCCGCGTGCGGCGACAATTGAATTCCGTCGGGCGGCTGGGGCCGGACGACATCCAGATCGACCAGGTCGAGCGGCTGCTCCAGGAGGCCGGCACCGACTGGGACCGCCGCGGGCACCGCTTCGCCGTGCTCGCCGAGGCCGCCGCGCCGTCGACGTTCGCCCGGTCCTGGCGTCGGCGCCGCCCGCGCAGCGCGGACCCGCTGGTCTTCGACGCGTGGGTGGAGCTGGTCCGCGGCCGGCAGGCCGGGGGCATGGCGGACGCCTGGGCGGCCGCCGAGTGTTGCTACCGCGCCGCCGAGGCCGTTCCCGCCGATCCGGAGCCCTGGGTGGTGCTGCTCGGGATCCTGCGCCTGATGCGGGCCGAGTCGCGTGAGCTGTTCGCCGTCTGGGCCGAGGTGACCGCGCGCGACTCCTGGAACCGCGAGGCCTATCTGCAGATGCTGCGCTACCTGTCGCCGGAGGAGTGCGGCTCGCGCAGCAGTCAGCTGGACTTCGTGGACACGCTCCGCGCCTCGATGCCGTCGGTCGCACCGGTCGTGGGCGTCGAGCTGACCGCTCTGGTCGACGAGCACGCCCGCACGACGGCGAAGGGCGGCGTCGAGGCGCTGATGGCCCGCCGCCAGTGGACGCACATCCGGGCCGCCGGCGCACTGGACACCGCACTGGCCACCTGGCCCCGCGAGGGTCGCCTGCGCCACGCGGCGGCCCTGGCCGACCTCAACCTGCTCGCCTACGCGCTGGTCCAGGCCGGCCGCGTCCGCGAGGCCGGTGACACCTTCCGCCGGATCGGCGACACCGTCACCGCCTGGCCGTGGTCGCTCGACGGCGACCCGCTCCAGCAGTTCGTGTACTGGCAGGCCAAGGCCCTGGCCTGAGGCGCAGCCGAAGGCCCCCAGGGCGCGGCGCCGGCCTTGAGCCGCAACGGCGCCCCCGGACTGCGGCGCGGATGTCGATCAAGCCGTCCCGGCGTCGTTACGGCGTCCGGGCGGACGGCTCCGTCGCCTCCTGCGCCTCCGGTGTGGCCCCCCGCAGCGGACAGCCGCGCTGCGGGGGGTCGTCCGCGTGACGGGCATGCAGGACATCGTCGGCCGGGTGCGCAACAAGCGGGTCGACGAGCGCACCGGCAAGGAGGACCCGTACCAGGACATCGTCAAAGCGCGGACGGCTTCCTCCGGGGGGGGGATCGCCGGCGAGATCGCCACCGTCCTCGGAGCACCGGGAGCAGGGGCCGGTATCCGTGCCTCCACGCGGTACCGATGCCCCGAGGGGGGCGTCAGAGATCGGTAGCGGAGATCACCTCACGGACAGTGACCAGGCAGGGATCGCAGTACCGGTCCGGCAGCGCCGGTCCGGTACCGCTGTCGGTCGGAACCACCCGCTGCGAGGGTTCGAGGACCCGACCGCACAGCGACGCCGTAGCGTCGTCCTTGGCCACCACGTGCCACACCAGTCCGGGCGGTGACACCGCCGGGTCGTGCTCGGCCCACATCTCGTACACGGCGACCTCCGGGTCTCGGGGCTAGGTCACCCCCATGCAACCCCGCGACACCACGGCCGGCCACCGGGCCGGACCCGGTGGGATGGTTACACCGGGTACCGACCGGGCACACGCGCGGTCGGCCGGGAACGGCCCGGCCGCAGACACGCTCGCCGCGCTGCTGCATCGACGTCGGGCGGCGCCCCGGTTGCGGGAAGCCGGGTCAGTCCGTGGCCATCCGGAGGGCGACCCGGGTGAAGTGCGGCAGATCGGCGGGCAGCGCGTCCGGGCGGCCGGGCGCGGGCGGCGCCCCGCCCAGTACGCCGGGCGACGGCGGCGAGCACATCGGCACGGCCCACCGGCACGGCCCAGATATCCGGCCTTGGCGCCGCGTCGGAGGCGACGGACGGGTGCCCCGCACCAGCGGGTGCCCGGATCGGGAGGATCCGCACTCGGACGGCGGACCCCGGGCGACGGCGACCGCGATCGCGCAGCGTGGCGTCCCGACACGCCGGTCGGCCGCCGCTAGGGTCGCTCCCGGCGCGCGAAGCCGCGTACTCCGTGGCGGACGACGGGCCCGGGGGGTGCGTCATCGGCTTCGCTGCGGAGGTTTCATGAGTGCGTCTGACACCGCGCCGTCGCGCGTACAGGTCCGCGTCCGGCGTGGCGGGACGCTGCTGCGCTGGCTGTTCACCACGGACCACAAGGTGATCGGAAACCTCTACCTGGCGACAGCGTTCGGGTTCTTCCTGGTCGGCGGCCTCATGGCGCTGCTGATGCGGACACAGCTGATGGGCCCCGACACCGGGTTCCTGTCGAATCAGCAGTACAACCAGATGTTCACCATGCACGGCACGATCATGCTGCTGCTGTTCGCCACCCCGACCTTCGCCGGCTTCGCCAACGCGATCATGCCGCTGCAGATCGGTGCACCCGACGTGGCCTTCCCCCGGCTGAACGCCTTCACCTACTGGGCCTTCCTGCTGGGCGGGCTGATCGTGCTGAGCGGCTTCCTCACCGCGTACGGGGCTCCCGCCTTCGGCTGGTTCGCCTACGCGCCGCTGAACGGGGCGGCGCACTCACCGGGAACCGGCCCGGACCTGTGGGCGCTCGGACTGGTGGTGGCCGGTCTCGGGACGATCCTGGGCTCGGTCAACTTCATCACCACCATCACCTGCCTGCGGGCGCCGGGCATGACCTTGTTCCGGATGCCGATCTTCACCTGGAACGTGCTGTTCACGTCGATCATGGTGCTGCTGGCCTTCCCCGTGCTCACCGCCGCCCTGCTGCTGTTGGAAGCGGACCGCAAGTTCGGCGCGCACGTCTTCGACCCGGCGAACGGCGGGGCACTGCTGTGGCAACACCTGTTCTGGTTCTTCGGCCACCCGGAGGTGTACATCGTCGCGGTGCCGTTCTTCGGCATCGTCAGTGAGATCATCCCGGTCTTCAGCCGCAAGCCGCTGTTCGGCTACTACGGGATGATCGGCGCGACCATCGCCATCACCTCCCTGTCGATGTCGGTGTGGGCCCACCACATGTTCGCCACCGGGCAGGTGCTGCTGCCGTTCTTCTCGATGATGTCCTTCCTCATCGCGGTGCCCACCGGGGTGAAGTTCTTCAACTGGATCGGGACGATGTGGCAGGGCTCGCTGTCCTTCGAGACCCCGATGCTGTGGTCGATCGGGTTCCTGGTGACCTTCCTGTTCGGCGGCCTGAGCGGGGTGCTGCTGGCCGCGCCGCCGGTGGACTTCCACGTCACCGACAGCTACTTCGTGGTGGCCCACCTCCACTACGTCCTGTTCGGGACGGTCGTGTTCGCGACCTTCGCGGGGTTCTACTTCTGGTGGCCGAAGCTGACCGGGAAGATGCTCCACGAGCGGCTGGGGAAGGCGCACTTCTGGATCCTCTTCACGGGGTTCCAGACCACCTTCCTGGTGATGCACTGGCTGGGCGCCCAGGGGATGCCGCGCCGCTACGCGACGTACCTGGAGGTGGACGGCTTCACCACCCTCAACGTGGTCGCCTCGATCGGCGCGTTCCTGCTCGGGATCTCCAATCTGCCCTTCTTCTACAACGTCTGGACGACCACCCGGCACGGCGCCCAGGTCACCCGGGACGACCCGTGGGGCTGGGGCCGGTCACTCGAATGGGCCACCTCCAGTCCTCCGCCGCACCACAACTTCCACGCGCTGCCCCGGATCCGCTCCGAGTCCCCGGCGTTCGACCTGCACCACCCCGAGGTCCCGACGGAGGCGGAGTCGAGCGGCGGAGCCGACCTGCCGTACGGCCGCCGGGACGGACGGGGGAAAGGGCGATGAAGGCCGAGGGATGGCTGTTCGCCGTCATGACGGTGTTCTTCGCGGTGACCGGACTCATCTACGGGTTCTGGGCCCGCGAACCGGCCGGCAAGGCGATCCTGACCGTGGCCTTCCTGATGTCGGGACTCGTCGCGCTGTTCTGGTTCATCCAGCACCAGCGGAGCGGCGGCGGCCGGGCCCAGGACCGCAAGGACGCCGAGATCGCGGAGGCCGCCGGCCCGGTGGGCTTCTTCCCGCCCCGTAGCGGCTATCCCGTGCTCGCGGCGGCGGGCCTGGCCGCCTTAGCGCTCGGACTGGTCTTCGCCCGGTGGCTGATCGTCTTCGGCGCGCTGGTGCTCGCACTCGCCGTGTTCGGCTTCATCTTCGAGTACCGGGACCACGACGACGGCGGGGCTTGACCCTCCGGAGCAGCCGGCCCAGTCGGCCGGCCCCGGGAGCCGCGGGCGCCGTCGCGGGTTGCGGGTGGGCCGGGGCGGTGAGAACGGCCTCGACGCGGCCCTCCTCCTGCTCCAGGGTGGGCAGGGCGACCCGGTCGCCGTAGTACCAGGAGCCGAGCGCGGCCCGCACCCGCTCCGTTCGCGGCGCCCCCGCCGACGGCTGCGGCGGCTGCGGCGCGTCGCGCACCAGCATCGCGTAGCGCTCGGCCGCCGGCACCGGCCGGCGGTTCCCGCTGAAACCGCCGTCGATCGACTGGTCGATCCGGCCGGTCTCGTCCCCGTCCAGCAGCCGGGCGCGCTCCCTGGCCTGCAGGGCGAGGCAGAGCCGCCGGGTGAGCACGAAGGAGAGCGGCGGCAGCAGGACCAGCGCCGCCCGCAGCACCCAGGTGAGGGCGTTGACCGAGACGTCGAAGGTGTATGCGATCACGTCGTTGCCGCCGGCGATCAGCAGCACCGTGTAGAAGGCGATCCCGGCGACCCCCAACGCCGTGCGGGTCGGCTTGTCGCGTGGCCGGTCGCACAGGTGGTGCTCCCCGTCGCCCGGGGTGATCCACCGCTCGACGAAGGGGTAGACGAACAGCACCCCGAACAGCAGACCGGGCACCACCAGGGCGGGAAGGAACGCGCTCCACGACACCGTGTGCCCCAGCACCCCGGTCTCCGCGGCGGGCATCAGCCGAAGTGCCCCCTCGATGAACCCGATGTACCAGTCGGGCTGCGCGCCCGCGCCGGCGATGTCGGGCCGGTAGGCGCTGTACCGCCAGATCGGGTTGATCTCCGCGAGCAGGGCGGACAGGGCCAGCACACCGGCCACCGCGAACGCCAGGCCGATCGTGCGGGCCAGGAACTGCGGGAAGAAGGGCAGCCCCACCACGTTCCGGTTGGTCCGGCCCGGCGCCGCCCACTGGGTGTGCTTCAGCACGACCACCAGCGTCAGGTGCGCCCCGATCAGCGCCAGCAGCAGGCCGGGCACCAGGAGGATGTGCATGGAGAAGAGCCGCGGAATGATCGCGTGCCCGGGGAACTCGCCGCCGAAGGCGAAGAAGCTGAGGTAGGTGCCGACGACCGGCACGGAGAGCAGGACGCCCTCGGCGATCCTGAGCCCGGTGCCCGACAGGGTGTCGTCCGGCAGCGAGTAGCCGGAGAACCCCTCCAGCAGCGCGAGGTTGAACAGTGTCACCCCGATCACCCAGTTCAGCTCGCGCGGGCGGCGGAACGCGCCGGTGAAGAACACCCGCAGCAGGTGCACGCAGATCGCGGCGACGAACAGTAGCGCGGCCCAGTGGTGGATCTGGCGGACCAGCAGGCCACCGCGTACCTCGAAGCTGATGTGCAGGGTCGAGGCGTAGGCCTCGGACATCCGCACGCCGCGCAGCGGCAGATAGGAGCCGTCGTAGACGATCTCGCCCATGCTCGGGGTGAAGAAGAAGGTGAGGAAGACCCCGGTCAGCAGCAGGACGACGAAGCTGTACAGCGCCAGTTCGCTCAGCAGGAACGACCAGTGGTCGGGGAACACCTTGCGCAGCAGTTCCCTGCCCGCCTCCATGAGCGGGAGCCGCCGGTCGACGACCCGCGCGGCGCGCTCACCGGCCGACGGTTCGGGCGTACTCGTCCGCACCCAGGAGCTGCGGTCCGGCACGCGGTCCGCAAACCTGTCGTAACCCTGATTGCCGTCCATATCGGGCAACCTAGTGTGAAACGCCCCCACGGGAGCGCAGGTCGAGGCGACCCCCCTTCCGTGCGACGCCGGAGCACCCCATCGGAGCAACGCCCACGGGCACCACCGCACGGCTCCGCGAGGGAGCCCGCGGTGTCAGAGGAGCTGACCCGCGTCACCTGTTCCTTCCGCTGACCCACGGGTGCGGCTCAACGGTCGACCGGCAGGCCGCGCGGCTGCTTGATCGGCTTCATGATGATCTGCGAGTTGACGGCGGTGGCTCCGGTGAGGGTGGTGAGCCGGTCGGTCCAGAGCTTCTCGTAGGCCGCGAGGTCGGCGACCGCGACGCGCAGCAGGCAGCCGGGGCTGCCCATCAGCCGGTAGGCCTCGACGACGTCCGGGATCTCCAACAGCTCGGCCTCGAAGGCCGCGACCGAGCGGGTGTCGCGTTCGACCGAGACGAGCACCTCGAAGCCGCGGCCGACCGCGTCCGGGTTGACGATCGCGCGGTAGCCCTCGATCACCCCGTCCTGTTCGAGCTGACGCACGCGTCGCATGCACGGGGACGACGTCAGGCCGACCCGCTGGGCGAGCTCCTGGATGGTCAGTCGGCCGTCCATCTGGAGCTCACGCAAGATTTCCCTGTCGATGTGGTCCATGACGCGATTATCCACCACATCGTGGGCCAGATCGGGCCTGAATCGGCAAACCGATTGCGGACGATTCGGCCTAATCTTGCGTAGGCGGTGTCGCGCGGTCCGCGCCCAGCACGGCGGTCCGCGCCCGAAAGTCGCCGTGGCCACCGAGCCTCCAACCCCAGGAACGGAACCCCCATGCAGCCTGCCCTCAGCAGCTCCACCGCCCCCGTCGGCACCAGCACCAGCACCGGCACCGGCACCGGCACCGGCGCCGACGTCGATGCCGGGCCCGAGGTCCGTACCGAACACGACCTGCTGGGCGAGCGGAACGTCCCGGCCTCCGCGTACTACGGGGTCCACACGCTGCGGGCGGTGGAGAACTTCCCCATCACCGGCACCCCCGTCTCCGCCTACCCGTCGCTGGTGACCGCGCTGGCCTGCGTCAAGCAGGCCGCCACGCTGGCCAACCGGGACCTGGCCCTGCTGGAGAACCGCAAGGCCGAGGCGATCGCACAGGCCTGCGAGGAGATCCGCGGCGGGCGGTTCCACGACCAGTTCGTCGTCGACGTGATCCAGGGCGGCGCGGGCACCTCGACCAACATGAACGCCAACGAGGTCGTGGCCAACCGCGCGCTGGAGATCCTCGGCCACGCCAAGGGCGAGTACCGCTTCCTGCATCCGCTGGAGGACGTCAACTCCGGCCAGAGCACCAACGACGTCTACCCGACCGCGGTCAAGATCGCCCTGCACTTCGCCGCCCGCGAACTGCTCGACACCATGGCCGAGTTGCGGGACGCCTTCGCCGCCAAGGCGGAGGAGTTCGCGGACGTCCTCAAGATGGGCCGCACCCAGCTCCAGGACGCCGTACCCATGACGCTCGGTCAGGAGTTCGCCGCCTTCGCGGTCATGCTGGAGGAGGACCGCGGTCGACTGACCGAGGCCTGCGAGCTGATCCGTGAGATCAACCTCGGTGGCACCGCCATCGGCACCGGCCTCAACGCCCACCCCGCGTACGCGGCCACCGCCTGCGCCCACCTCGGCGCGATCACCGGCATCCCCGTGGTCGTCGCCGGAGACCTGGTCGAGGCGACCCAGGACGCCGGCGCGTTCGTCCAGCTGTCCGGCGTGCTCAAGCGGATCGCCGTGAAGCTCTCCAAGACCTGCAACGACCTGCGGCTGCTCTCCTCCGGCCCGCGCACCGGCCTCGGTGAGATCAACCTCCCGGCGGTACAGGCGGGTTCGAGCATCATGCCGGGGAAGGTCAACCCGGTGATCCCCGAGGTGGTCAACCAGATCGCGTTCGAGGTGATCGGCAACGACCTGACCGTCACCTTCGCCGCCGAGGCCGGCCAGCTCCAGCTCAACGCCTTCGAACCGGTCATCGCGCACAGCCTGCTGAAGAGCCTCACCCACCTGCGGGCCGGCTGCCGGACCCTCGCCGAGCGCTGCGTGGCCGGCATCACCGCCAACCGCGACCACCTCGCCCACCTGGTCGGGCACTCGATCGGCCTGGTCACCGCCCTCAACCCGCACATCGGCTACGAGAACGCCACCGCCATCGCCCAGGAGGCGCTGACCACCGGCGTCTCCGTCCACGACCTGGTACTGCGCCGGGGCCTGCTCACCGAGACGGAACTCGGCGAGATCCTCCACCCCGACAACCTCGCCCGCCCGCACGCCCGCGCCGCCGCCCGCTGACGGCGTTCCTGACGCGCCCGACGGACCGCCTCCTCCGGTCGCGTGCAGCGCATGTGCTGCGAGCCGGCGTGTCGAGGCGGGGTGGGCGCCTGCCCGCCTCGACACGCCGGCTCGATCACGCGGTGGCCGACGGAGGTCAGCTGTCGGTGCGGGGGGCGAAGATGCCGAAGGTGGCACCCTGCGGGTCGCGGATCACCGCGATCCTCGGGCCGTTCTCCATCTCCACGTCGACGGGCCCGTGCAGGACCGCGGCCCCGAGACGCGCCGCGGTCGCGGCGGACGCGTCCACATCGGCGACCTGGAAGAACGGGTTCCAGTGGGAGGGGACCTCCGGCGGGAAGGAGGCGTCCATGGCCATCACGCCGCCGAACATCCGGTCGGCCAGACCGACCATCGGGTAGATGTCGTGCGGCCACACCTGCCAGCCGAAGACACCCTTGTAGAAGGTGACCGCCGCGTCCCTGTCCCGGGTCGACAGGTCGCTCCAGCCGAAGGCGTTCGGTTCGTCCACCACACCGAAGCCGGCGAACCTCCGGGCCTGCCAGACGGCGAACGGCGCGCCGGTCGGGTCGCTGAGCAGCGCCCAGCGGCCGAGGTCACCGACCTCCATCGGCCCCATCCATACCTGGGCGCCCGCCTCCTTGGCGGCCGCACAGGTGTCGTCGACGCTGCCGGCCGCGAAGGACAGCAGCCACATCACCGGCTGCTGCGGGTTCATCAGCGGGGCCACGGCCGCGGCGGGCGCGCCGTCGTGGGAGAAGGTCGTGTAGCCGCCGTACTGCGGGTCCGGGTCGGTCTCGGCGGTCCAGCCGAACAGTTCCCCGTAGAACTGCTGGGCTGCGGGTAGGTCGTGGGCGCTCAGCTGTGCCCAACACGGGGAACCGGGGATGATCTCGACCACCTTCAACGCACTGCCCCTCTCGACGTGGTGTTCTGGCACCGCACCAGCGGTGCGCCATTTGTGCTGGTCAGATGACGGATGGTGAGTCTAATGGTCTGACGTACCGTCAGGTCGGCATTGGTGAAGGCCCGGCGGCGTCGCCTCCGCCCTCGCCGCCCACGAAGGCCCTCGGCACCCCTGACCCGAACGACCGGAACGTCGTCCGAGGTCCTCCTCGGGACCCAGCGGGGTCGGGGGCGGCCCGGCCGGGTCGCATCGGCCGGCTGACCCGTCCGGCGCAGCACGGCGCGCGGGGAGGGCGGGGTGCTGCGATCTTCGGAGGGCACCCGGCCGCGCCCGACCGCCGGGTCCCGTCGTCCCGAGACCGTGGAGGCCCGGATGTGGCAGGCACCCCCCGCCCCCGTCAGCCACGAGTGGCTCCCGGTGCTGGACATGCCGGCGGCCGGCCCGCAGAACCGCTGGACGGTGCTGCTGCGCGCGCTGCTGCTGATCCCCCAGTTCGTGGTGGTGTGGGCGCTGTCGGTGGTGGCGTTCTTCGTCACCGTCATCGGCTGGTTCGGCGCGCTGGTGCTCGGCCGGCTGCCCGGCTTCGTCGCGGACTACCTGACCGCGTTCGTCCCGTACGAGACCCGTGTCACCGCGTACCTGATGCTCACCGTGGACCGTTACCCGCCGTTCCGGTTCCGGACCCCCGACTACCCGGTGCAGGTCGGGCTGCGGCCGGGTGAGCTGAACCGGCTCGCCGTCCTGTTCCGCATCATCCTCGTCATCCCGGCCTCGATCGTGCAGGGCCTGGTGTACGCGGGGTGGTGGACGGTGTCGTTCATCATCTGGTTCGTGGTGCTGGTCCTCGGCCGGATGCCGCAGTCGCTGTACGAAGCGACGGCCGCGATCCTGCGCTACCGGATGCGCTACGTCGCCTACCTGGTGATGCTCTCCTCCGCCTACCCCAAGCGCCTGTTCGGAGAGGAGCCGGGCAGCGAGCCGGACGGCCCGGTGTCGGCCACCCGCCCGCTGGTCCTGAGCGGCGCCGGGCGAGGCCTGCTCGTCGCCTTCATCCTCCTCGGCCTGGTCTCCTGGACGACGAGCTCGATCACCGTCTCGGTCCCGGACCACGACAACGACGACGGCACCAACCCGACCCGGAACGTCATCGCGCCCCTCGTGCCGGGCCCCGCCGACCGCGCTCCCCGGAGCCCGCTCGGCCGGCTGCAGCCGCTCGGCGCGGTGACCACGGATGGCCTCGGAGATCTCGGCGACCTCGGCTGAGGAACAGCGCAGAAGCGACCTACCCCTCACCCCGGTCGGGCAGGCGCCACTGGCCGAGAGGCTCGGCGGCGACGGCCTGCCCGCCGACGTCAACCGGACGACGAGCCGGCTGTCCCTTCTGGACCAGGGTGGATCGGCCGACTCCTGAGCACGACCGGGCCGGCACCAACGTGCGCCGTACTGACCAGGACTGGCCAGGTGAGCGCCCGGGTGCTGACCATCAGCACCCGGGCGGTTGCCGGTCGCGCCCGAACGGCGGGCCAGAGGAGACCGGTGGGCGCCCGCCGTCCCGGGTCAGGGGCGGCGAGGGACAGGGGAGGGCTCGCCGGCCGCCTTCGAGGTGTGCACGATCCGGTCGCAGACGTGGCACACGGCGGGGCCGCCCTGTTGCCACCAGCGGCAGGTCGGGCGAACGGCGCACGGCGGCAGCGGGCCGCCCGGGTCGTCCGCGCCGGTCTCCTGCGCGGCGACGGCCAGCGCGTCGCCGAGCGTGCACCGCTCCGCATCCCACTGACCGCAGGCCGCCCCGACGCAGGGACCGGCGAAGCGGAACCGCGCCTCGGGCGGACGTAGGCCGGGAGCGGAGGCCCGGGCCGCGAACTCGGCGTCCACCGTCAGCGGACGGCGCAGCGCGGCGACGGTCCCGTCCGGCCGGACGATGCCGAGCAGCAGGTGGCCCGGAGCGCAGAGGCTGCTCGGGCACGTCGCCCCGGTCCCGGCCGCACCGGTTCCGGCGTCGTCCACTACTCCTCCGGCGCCATGACGATCCCGATCGGACCCGGCCGCTGGATCACGGCGTCCACCGGGTCGTGGGGAGAGTGGTGCTCGCCGAACGGCACCTCGACAAGTGGGGGCGCGAGATCGAGCTCCGCGACCTCGTCGAGGACGGCCCGTCGCACCGAGTCCCCGATCCTCTCCATCACTCCGTGGGGCAGGTCGCCCTGGACGGTGACACGCAGTCCTTCTCTGGTCATGGCCCTTCCTTCTCGCCTTCTCTCGGGACAGCCGGCCGGTCACCGGCGGCGCCGGCTCATGGACGACGCTGTCACCGGGGCCCGGGCCGGGCGAGCGCTGCTGGCCGATTGGAGTGAGACGGTTCGTGCCAGGCCCTGCCCGCTGGTCGGCCGGACGGCGTGCCGGCCCGCCGGAGCCGAGGGCCTTCAGGAGCAGGGGCGCGTGCCGAGGTGGTTCTAGGGTGTCCTGGAAGCCCCGGATCAGTGCGGCCAGGCCGATCTCGAAGGTGAGGTCGCGGTGATGGGGCGGTGGGTTCGTACGACCTGTCGCCCGAGGCGCGCTACCCCGTCGCGATCGAGCAGAACTACGCGGTCGCGCGCTGGGTCGTCACCGACGGCGCGGGCAAGGGCCTGGACGGGAGTCGGATCGCGGTGGCCGGCGACTCGGTGGGCGGCAACATGAGCATCGCGCTGACCCTCATGGCCAAGGAACGCGGCGACGTCCCGCTGGTGCAGCAGGTGCTGTTCTACCCGGTGACCGACGCCGCCTTCGACGCCGGCTCCTACCACCAGTTCGCCGAGGGCTACTTCCTGCGCCGCGACGGCATGCAGTGGTTCTGGGACCAGTACACCACCGACCCCGCCCAGCGCGCCGAGATCACCACCTCACCCCTGCGCGCCACCACCGACCAGCTCACGGGCCTGCCCCCGGCCCTGGTCATCACCGCCGAGGCCGACGTCCTGCGCGACGAGGGCGAGGCGTACGCCCTCAAACTCCGCCAGGCGGGCGTACCCGTCACCGCGGTGCGCTACCAGGGCATCATCCACGACTTCGTCATGCTCAACGCCCTCCACGACACCCACGCAGCCAAGGGCGCCATCGCCCAGGCGGTCGGCGTGCTGCGCACCGCGCTCGGCACGGCGTAGGGCGGCGGGCTGGTCGCGGTCCCGGCCACACCCGACCCGTGAGAGCGGCGGTCACCCCCCGGTGCGAATCCGAGGGGTGACCGCCGCTCCGCCGTCAGCCGCGCCGGGGGTGGGGGCGCAAGTGGCGTCGGCGGGCCGCTGGTGCCATCGGGGGCCGGGTCCCCGGGACGAGGCCCGGGGACCCGACGGTCAGGCCTGCTTCCCTCTGGGCTGGCTCAGCGGTGGTGGACCCGCCGCTGACGTCCGCGCACATGCCGGACTTGCCGTACTTGAGTTCGTACGAACCGTCGGGCTGCTGGAGGAACTGCCACAGCTGGCTGCCGCGGCCGGTCGCGGTCCAGGTGATCATCATCCGGGCCGGGGGAGCGGAACCGTCAGAGCTGCAGCCCGCCTCCTGTGACTGTCGGGTTTCACCAAACAGCCCAGGCCTCTTGCCATTTCTTTCGATGTGTCATCACATGTCTTCCACGCGCACTTGGCGGGAGTGATGCATTGGATACGGAGACGTCGCCGTCAGTGCTCCGAGGGGTGACGGCCGGGTCGGGACGCGACGATGGTGGATTCGCCGACGGGCGGCGGCGCACACCGCCCGGGCGCCCGCGGCCGGCTGCGGCCGAACCGACCGCCCTGGCCATCGCCGCCGGAGCGTTGACGGCCTGGCAGGTGAACGACCGGATCGTGCTCGCGCTGCCGGCCACCGTCGGCGTGCTGACCGGCATCGGGCGTCGGCCGGCGGAGTACCGACGACCCACAACGAAACCATCGGAGGACATCTGATGCGACTTCGCGGAACCACGGCGATACTCGGCCTCACCACCCTGGTGGTGGCGGCCCTCACGACAGGCGGCCCCACCCGGCCGGCCGCCACACGGACCACCACGGCCGCCGGCGCGCCGACCGCACCCTCGCCCATGCTCGCGGCCGACACCGCTCCCGGCTCGGACCCCTCCTGCAAGGCGAGCAGGTACCCACCGAAGAAGGATCCCTACGGGCCGACCATCAAGGCGATCCAGGCCCGCGGGACGATCAACGTCGGCGTGGACCTGAACGACTACGACTGGGGATTCCTGGGCCCGGACGGCGCCACACCGCAGGGCTTCGACATCGACCTCGCGAACGCGATCGTCGCCTCGCTGGGGAACCCGAAGGTCAACTGGATCGCACTCGACGACGCCCAACGCCAACCGCGCCTCAAGGCCACCGGCGACCAGCGCGTCGATCTGGTCGTCCACACCATGACGATCACCTGCAAGCGGAGCCAGGACGTGGCGATGTCCACCGTCTACTTCGAAGCCGGACAGCGAGTCCTGATGCCGGTCGCGCAGACGAAACAGGGTGAGAGCGGGCCCGACGCGATGAAGGGCAGGCACGTGTGCGTCGCCGCCGGCTCCACCGCCGAGACCCTGCTGGAGCCGGACACCACGCTGCCGACGCCCCAGCAGAAGTACAAGGTGGCCAAACTCGACAAGCAGGACCAGGAACTGGACTGCCTGGTCCAGCTCCAACTCGGCAACGACGACGCGATCCTCACCGACGACGCCATCGCCTACGGCCTGGCCGCCCAGGACCCGCAGACCACCGTCGTCGGCGACCAACTCTCCGACGAGCCCTACGGCGTCGCCATCTCACCCAGCGAACCGGACCTCGCCTCCTGGGTCAACCAGGTCCTGGAGGACTACCGCAAGAGCGGCGCCTGGCGGCAGAGCTACGACCACTGGATCAAGCCCAACGTCCCCGGCCACCCCGACATGCAGCCACCCGAGGCGCAGTACGCCAATCCCTGACCCCGGCAGGGAACCTGAGCTCCTCGGGAACCCCTTGACTCCGGAACCTCTCGCGTCAGCGCTGCCGCGGAATGGGCAGGGGCTCATGGTGGTGCCAGATCAGTGATCGATCCTCGCGGCGAAGCTCCGCAGATCCCCATTCAAGTCGGACCATGCCGTCAGCCAGGGAACAGGCGTAGGCGACGAGAACGAGCTTGGTGTCGGGCGAGAGGCGCGCGAGATCCGAATGAGGCTCGTCCTCATCCGGCAGCTCGATGTCGAGGTCCAGCTCTCCCTGGCGCGGGTCGGGACCATGTCTGCGGATGAGGTCAGCGCGAAGCCCTGACGCGCTGCGGAGTCTGGCGGCAGTCACGGGCATGTCCCTCTTCGCGTACCGGTAGGGGTAGACCACGTGGCCGGCGACCACTGCGACGGTGCGCGCCTGGAGGCGGACCAGCTCGACGCCGGGAAGCTGCGAGAGGTCGGCCGACAGTTCCTCGTACTGTGCGGCATAGAGCCCGTGTCCGTACGCTTCGAGCGTCTGCGTGTGAACGCCTTCATGGCCGCCTTGGGCGCGCTCGTGGGCTCGGACAAGGCATGCGGGCACGATTGCTGTGACCTCGGTGGCGAGGGGGCCGAAGACCGTGCGTGCCCACGGACTGGCGGAGTTTGCGTCCGACATGCGATTCCCCCGATCGATCGTCCCATGACCAACCTCAGGGTCTGACAGTCCGCTGATCGGCACGGTGGATCAAGGGCGCATCGGGGGATCTCAGGGTGCACGGAGCAGGGCGTGTTGCGTGGTGAGGCTGGGGAAGGAGCCGTGGATCTTCGCGACCGGTTCGGGACCACCCCCCGTGTACGACGCCGAACGGCGCAGGAGCGAGTGAACTGTCAGTCGAGTACCGGCATTCGTGCGTGGTACCGGCTGCTGCTGCGACACGCTGTGACCGCTGAAGAGACCTGTGAAGCCGTAAGGAATCAACCTGTTGCTTCGGGGGCAACGGCTCGTTGATCTGGTATGGCGATCACGGAACAGATGCTGTCCCAACTCGATTGTCGTTTCTCAGTGTTGCTGCCCCATCTGAACGAGCGGCAGCGGCGCTTGGCGGTGGC
>NZ_JBEXKB010000054.1:0-66041 GCF_040609455.1 Kitasatospora sp. NPDC004669 | reverse complement strand
GATCGCGCTGATCACCGCCCTGTGGCGTTGCCCGGCCTGCCACCGAAACCCGAACGACCTCACCGGCCTTGGTCAAGGACCATGACCGAGCCCTGTCACCGCCAGAGGGCGCCTTGGTGATGCAGCCGTCGGCGCTCAGGCGGTCGAGTTCGAGGCCGATCATGCGGTCGTAGGCGGCGAGTGCGAGTAGCCGTAGCCTCTCCATCACGCCGGCGTCGATCCACTCGTCGCGGCGTCGGCGCAAGGTGGTGGCCGAGCAGTGTTCGTCGGCGGCGCGTTCGTACCCGCAACCGAAGACCAGGACCTGTACCAGCCGGTCGAAGACGACGGCGTCGCTGATCCTCGGGTTGTGGCAGCCGAGAGGGTGCCGATCCTCGCGCGCCGGCAGGAGCGCGAGGAACTGGTCGCGGATCGGGTCAAGAATGCATGAAGGGACGGCAGGCACGGATCCCCCGGAGATCATGAAGCATAGAGAACTCCATGATCGAGTGAACCGTGCCTGCCCTGCTGCCAGTACCTGCAGCACCTACTAGCGGAGCGCCCTTAGATCCGGACGGGCAACTCGACGACAGCCATGGTCGAGCCGGCGGCCGGGCTGTCGACGCTCAACGTGCCGTCGACCGCCGCCAGTCGCTCCCGCAGGCCCAGCAGGCCGCTGCCCGCGCCGATCCGGGCGCCGCCGGAGCCGTTGTCATGGATCCGGATGGACAACCGGTTCCCTGCAGACCGTGCCTCCACCGACGCCTGCGTCGCCCCACTGTGCTTGGCGACGTTTGTCAACAGCTCGGCGACGCAGAAGTACGCCACGCGCTCGATCACCTCGTCCGGGCGCTCACCGATGTCCACCGTCAGCGTGACGGGCACAGCTGCCTGCGCCGTCAGCTGCGGCAGAGCGCCCACGAGCCCTTGGTCGAGCGCTGCCGGGCTGATCCCGTCGATGAGGCGCCGAAGCTCTGCGATGGCCGCGTCCGTCTGGGTCCGGGCTCGGGAGACCAGTACACGGGGACGGTCCGAGGACGGCGCCTGATCGCCGTCCAGGGCGTCCGCGGCCAACGACAGTGTCATGGCGAGCGCGACGAGCTGTGCCTGCGCTCCGTCGTGCAGGTCCCGCTCGATCTGGCGGAGAGTGCGAGTGCCTTCGGCAAGCGCGGTGCCGCGAGCCCGTTCAAGGGTCCGTAGGCGCTTCTGGGAGTCACTGGGCCCGAGCAGCGTCCTGGCGAGCAGCCGGTGCAGCGTCATCGTCGCGCCGATCGCGCTCGGGACGAGCGCCAGCACGACGAGGGCCGCCAGCACGGTGCCGATCCCCGGCCACCATCCCGGCTGGGCGATCAGCGTCCACACGACGGCCCAGACTCCCAGCACCGGGAGTGCCACCGTGGACCCGAACACGAGGACGTCGACCGGGAGCCTGAGGACCAGGTACAGCATGCTGCGCCAAGCGGTCACGTCCGAGAGACCGCTCCTGATCCACGACAGCACCCCGGGACCGGACTGCTGCGGCCCCGGGACGTCGATCGGCTCGCCCAGTGCCGCCCGGATCAGACGGGCGTGAGCCTGCCCGAGCAGCCGAGCGCCCCGGAGGCCGAGAGCGAGAAGCGGCAGGCCGATCAGGGTCAGCGACAGCATGCCGCCGACGTAGAGAACGGCCAGCGCGTAGCCGATCCCGATCAGCGAGAGGGGCAGCCCGGCAACGACGTAGGCGATCGCAGCCGGCCGTACCGTCCATCGCTTCACGGCGATCCTCTCGCCCTTCGTTGTCGTCGTCATGGTGCGGCCACGGCAGAGAGTGCGGGCCTCGTCGCAGCCCACCAACCGCTGAGGAGAATGCTCGAGGCTGCCAGCGCCATCGCACCCAGCACCAAGGGGCCGTAGGTCTGCAGAGGAAGCCAGGGCCAGGGTCCGTCGGTGGCCGCCAGCGCGAACGCCACGCTCACCGGCGCTGCCACCAGGACGCCGAGCAGGGCCCCGGCCATCGCGGTCACCACGGCCTCCGCGCCCAGCATCCGGAACAACTGCCGCCGTGTCGCGCCGATCAGCGTGAGCAGCGCGTACTCCCGCCGCCTCGTCGCCGTGAGCGAGACGAGGGTGTTCACGGTGGCCACCGCCCCGAAGCCGGCCAGCATCGTGAGTTCCACCCCGCGCAACCAGACGTCGCTCGCGGATTGCGCGCCTTGCGGGACGGCCTGCGCCGCGGCGTGCTGGATCGTCCCGGTGATCGCCGTGAACGTCATCGAGAGCCCGACCAGCAGCGCGATCGGCACCACTGCCGAGGCCAGCCGGTGAGCGTGCCCCAGCAGGTTGGTGGCGGCGAGCCAGCCACCCGCTTCACCCCGGTGCCGACGGGAGGCCAGCCGCAGCGGCACGCCGAGCAGCCCGACCGCGGCGCGAGCGAGCAGGGGCCCGAGCATCCCGACCGCGATCATGAGCAGCAGAGCCCCGAGCAGGGCTGCCTGTGCCGCCTTGTCCACCGGTTGCCTGGTGATGAAGCCACACAGGACACCGGCACCCGTGAGGCTGAGCAGGCCCGCGATGCCACGCACCCAGCCCAGCCCGCCGTGCTCGGCCGCGGTTTGATCCACAGCCGCCGACGGCCTCCCGCGGACCGTGCGGCGCGCGGCGGCTTTCGCTGCGCCGACCCCCACGAGCATGGTTGCCACCGTCCCGATCAGCATGGGCAAGGGCGACCACGGAACACCGGCGGAGGCCGGAGCCACACCACGGGTGACCAGCTCCGCCAGGAACCTCCGGGCACCCCAGGCGCCGAGCAGCCACGCCGCCGGCGACACCAGCAAGGTCACCAGCAGTACCTGGCCCCTGACCAGCCGTTTGATCTGAACGGGCGTGGCGCCGCTCGTGCGCAGCAGGGCGATGTCGCGGTACTGCTGGCGCACGGAGAACCCGAGCGTGTTGGCAACCACGAACAGCGCCATGAGCATCGCGATCTCGCCGAACGCCCCTCCGATCATGGCCAGCCGGGAGTCCCCACCCGTACCGAGCGCCGCCGCGATCAGGGATCCGAACAGGGTGATGACGGCGACAGCCAGCAGGAGAGTCATGGCCAGCCCGGCGAACGATGCGGTCCGCGTCCGCAGGGCACCCAGCGCGAGCCTCAGCATGCGAGCCCACTCAGCTTCTCAGCGATCAGGGCGGCCGAGGGCCGTTCGAGATCGTCGACCACCACTCCGTCGGCGATGACGATGACCCGGTCCGCGAAACCGGCCGCGACAGGGTCGTGCGTCACCATCACGCAGGTACGGCCTTCGATGTCCACGCCCTCGCGCAGCAGGCACAGCACGTCCCTGCCGGTCGTGCGGTCGAGTGCGCCGGTGGGCTCGTCGGCGAAGAGGATCCGCGGTCGGCCGTACAACGCCCGCGCCACGGCCACCCGTTGCTGCTGACCGCCGGAGAGCCTGCCCGGCCGCTCCTTCCTCCGGTCCGCCAGACCCACCTGTGCGAGTGCGGCGGTCACGACGGTCCAGTCCACGCGTCGGCCCTCGAGCACGGCTGGGAGGGCGACGTTCTGCTCGACCGTCATCGCGGGCATCAGGTTGTAGGCCTGGAAGACGAAGCCTGCCTGGGCCCGCCTCAGCAGTGCCAGCCGCCGCTCCGGCAGAGCGCTGATGTCCGTCGGGCCCCAGAGGACCGTGCCGGACGTCTGCCGGTCGATCCCCGCGATGCACTGCAACAGGGTCGACTTGCCCGACCCGGACGGTCCCATGACAGCGGTGAACGTGCCCGGCGCGAAATCGACGTCCACACCGCGCAGGGCGTGGACCGTGCCACTGCCACGGCCGTACGTGCGTTGCAGGTTTCTGACGCGGATTCCGAGGCCGGTCGCTTCAGTGGGTTGGACCGGGCCAGTGCTCATCGACATGATCCAATGCTCTGTCGCGCGGCGTCACCGGACCACCGTGCCACCTCCCGTATCCGGGGTTCGGATATCCGCCCCTGCGGATGCGGACGCGGGACGTCAGGGTCTGATCTCCTGCAGGTAGGCCACGACGGCCTTCACCCTGCGGTTGTCGGTCTCGGTCGGCGGCAGATCGAACTTGGTGAACACCGCCGCCGCGTGCTTCTCCACCGCGCGTTCCGTGATGACGAGCAGCGAGGCAATGGAACGGTTCGAGTGGCCCTGGGCCATCAGGTCCAGGACCTCGCGCTCCCGGGTCGTGAGCCGTTCAAGCAGACTCCGACGGCCGTTCAGCATCCGACTGACGATGTCCGGATCGAGGGCGACCCCGCCCGCCACGACCCGGCGCAGCGCGTCGATGAAGTCGGACGTGGCGGAGACGCGCTCCTTGAGCAGATAGCCGACACCGGAGGCGTTGTCGGCGAGCAGCCGCGCGGCCCAGGCGGGCTCGGCGTGCTGGGAGAAGACGAGGACGCCCACCTGCGGATGGTCCGCGCGGAGTCGGACCGCGGCACGGATGCCCTCGTCGGTGTGGGTGGGCGGCATGCGGATGTCGACGATGACGACGTTCGGCGGGTCCGCGGCTACCGCGTCGAGCAGTTCCTCCGCGTTGCCGGCGGTGGCGATGACCTGACACCCACGGGCCGTCAGGAGCTCCACCATTCCCTCACGAAGGATCACCGAGTCCTCGGCGATGACCACCCGCACCGTGCACTCCCCCTGTTCACAGCCGACGCGCCTTCCCATTCAACCAGAACGTGTCCGTCGTCCGGCCGCCACTCCCGCGAGCGGCGCAAGGAAGTGAGCGCGAAGCTGCGCTGCAGCCACCGGTCCCGGCCGTCGCAGCGCGGCCGGAACGCGGTGCGGCCGTGCACGGTGACGTGGTTGTCCCTGCTCCCCGTCACCCTCGACCGCTTCACCGCCCTCGAACCGACTCTCGGGCCGCTGCCGGAGCGTCCGCGTCTCGCTCTGGACGCCGGGTATGACTACCGGCTCGTTCACGACGACCTGGCCGACCGGAGAATCGACGCCCGGATCGCCGCACGCGGCGCGAAGACCCCGATCCAGACCGGCGGCCGGTGGGTCGTCGAGCGCACGAACTCCTGGATGAACAACTTCGGCAAGCTCCGGCGCTGCACCGAACGCCGGAGAACGGCCATCGAGTTCTTCCTCGCCCTGGCCAGCACCATCATCACGGTCCGCTGCTTGATCCGACGCGCCTGGACCCTCTACCGCTGGAACAGCCGTCCCCGAAGCCCTCGCATCCGATGACCTACTGGCGGACGCCCTTACTCATGTTGCTCTTGGTTCCCACCTGAAACTGCTTCCTCCGGGCTCACATGTCCCAGTCTCCAGGTGTCCGAGCGCAAGGGGGAACTTCAGTTGCCGTTTCTCGGCGGCCTGGGTGAGGCGCAGCGCGGCGCGTTGTTCGTTGGTGGCTTGGTCGGCGAGGTGTGCGGTGCCGAGGTGGCGGCGGCCCGTGGCGTCGAAGACCTCGATCTGCTGGTCGTGGTGGGGTAGGTGGCGCAGGCGGACCTTCGTGCCGGCGTGGCCGGTCATCCAGGGGGCGATGTAGGGGCGGCGGCGCCAGCTGACACCGCTGGCGGTGATCGTGCGTAGGCGGCCGTCGTCCTCCAGTCCGAAGGTCGCGAGCTGCTCGACGGGGACGTCCTCGATCGGGGTCGGGTCGTCCAGCCACGCTTGGAGAGGGGTGCGGCCTGCGAGGGGTGTCGGGTGTTCCAGTCCTCGACCCAGTCGAGGAGCAGGGCGACGAACGCGGTGAAGGGCAGCACCGGGCCGGGGTCGTCGGGGGAACGGCGGCGCACCGTGGCGGTGGGGGCTCGGGTGTAGCGGGGCAGAGAGGCGAGGAGCATGCTCTCCACGGCGCGGTTGAGGTTCTCCACCGTTCCCTTGAGGTGCGGGGTGCAGGCGGGCAGGTCCTGTACGGGGACGGCGAAGGCGCCGAGCGCGGTGCGGACGGTGCGGGACAGGAAGTCTCTGCCGCGGTCCACGCGGACCACCGAGGGCAGGCCGCCGATCGGCCCATAGGTGCTGCCGCGGGAGATCGCCACGCGCAGGGCGGCCAAAATCGCGTCCCGGGAGGGCTGGTGCGGTGTGACGGCCACCCCGGTGATGGCGTTGGTCGCGCAGTCGATGAACCAGGTGATCCACGGACACTGTGGAACGCCTTCGACGTCCACCTGTACTGGGGCGCGTTTGTGGTCGCCCTCCCAACACGCGTTGCGCCATGCCCGGGGGCGGCGCAGGTGCACGTCATGAGCGCGCCGTGCCTTCTCCCCACCGCGCAGCCCGGCCCGCTGGCCTGCGTTCAGGTCCCTGCGGATGGCGCGGTGCACAGTGGCCAGCGACGGCACCGCACCGGTCATACCGCGGAGAGGCTCGGAGCTGTTCCAGGGTGCGGGCGGGTGATCCGGGCAGTGGTGTGACGGCGACGCGGTGCAGGTCCAGGAGCCGGTGGCCTTCCTGGACCTGGTTGGAGAGGTTGGTGCGGCCGACTTCCAGCAGTTGGGCCAGGAGTGTGCTGGTGATCGCCCTGCGGCGGCGTAACAGCGCCGCCAGGATGCGGTGGTAGTGGTCCAGGCTGCTGGTCTGCGGGTGGAGATAGCTGCGCGGGCGGTGGAAGCGTCGGTGGAAGGCGGCCTCGGCCAGGGCGTCCCAGTAGGGCTCCGAGGCGGCGACCAGGCGCTCGAAGTCGGCCCGGGGCATGCCGGTCAGGGCAGGATCGCTGAGCATCGTGGTTAGGGCGGGGTCGATCCGCCGGGCGGTCGCCGGGCGGCTCCCCCGGACGGCCCGGCTCCTCCGCCGTACGACCGCCCCGACCGGAGAGGCCTGATCCGGCCCGTCGAAGATTTCTTTGAAACATCCTGCTGCCCTCACGACGTCATAGGGCGGATATCGCGAGGGGACAGGAGAGGACAGTGGGCAAAGCTCGACGGCGGGCGGCCATGGAGGAGGAGTTCGTCGCGTTCGCGACGGCCCGCTCCGGGCCGCTCTACCGGTCGGCGTACTTCCTGACCGGAGGCGACGCGCACTTGGCCGAGGACCTGGTGCAGGAGACCCTGGGCCAGATGTACGCGCAGTGGCACCGGCTCTACCGGCCGAGTTGGGCCGGGCGGATCGACAACGCGGCGGGGTACGCGCAGACGGTGCTGGTCCGGGCGTTCCTGACACACCAGCGCAGGCGCAGCAGTGGCGAGCGGCCCAGCCAGGTGCTGCCGGAGGTGTCGGCGCACGAGCGGGACGCGGCGCTGCGGATGGCGCTGGTCGGCGCACTGGCCCAGCTGCCGCCGCGGGACAGGGCTGTGGTGGTGCTCCGGTACTGGGAGGACCGCAGCGTGCAGGAGACCGCGGTGATCCTCAAGGACAGTTCGTCGGCGGTCCGGACCAGGTGCACCCGGGCGCTGGCCCGGCTGCGGTCCCTGCTGGGGGCGGACCTGGCGGAGTTGGTGGCGCCGTGAGCGAACGGGACGAGTCGGTTGTGACGGACGGACCTTCGGTGAATGGAGTGATGAAGTGACCGGCGGGGACGAGGAGTTTGAGACGCAGCTGAGCACGGTCTTCGGACGGGCCAGCGCCGACCTGGGAGCGGACCGGGCCGCCCGGCTGGTGGACGGCGGGCTCGAGAGCGGACGGCGGCGCAAGCGGGGACGGCGGCACACGGTGCTGCTGGCCGGCGCGCTGACGGTGGCCGTCGCGGCGGGGGCGAGCGCGCTGACCATCCCGTCCGCGGTGCCGGGACGGACCTCGGGGGCGCTGGCCGCCGCCTCCTCGGCGGGCGCGCCCGCGCCGCTCGACCACGGGGTGACCATCCTCCTGATCGGGCTGCCGTCGACCACCGACGCCCAGGGGCGGCCGGCGCCCGCCGACCTTCGACGCGGGGACCTCCACGCCGGGGACGCCGACGTGGACGTCGCCGACACCATGGTGCTGGTGCACATCCCGGCCGGCGGCGGGGCGGTGCG
The DNA here is from genome assembly GCF_040609455.1 of Kitasatospora sp. NPDC004669. Lineage (NCBI taxonomy): Bacteria > Bacillati > Actinomycetota > Actinomycetes > Kitasatosporales > Streptomycetaceae > Kitasatospora > Kitasatospora sp. NPDC004669. Next base: position 58,148 of record NZ_JBEXKB010000054.1, on the reverse strand, counting down.
TCAGCTGTCGATCCCCCGGGACGTACTGGTCGACGCGGGCGGCGGCAGGCAGACGACCATCAACCAGGTCTACACGCAGGCCGAGACCACGGAGCTGCCCCGGCTGCAGGGCCAGGGGATCTCCGGAGCCGAACTGCGCTGGCGGGGACGGGAGGCCGGGCGGACCGCACTGATCCGGGCGGTCCAGGATCTGACGGGCGTGCCGGTGGACCACTTCGCGGAGGTCTCGATGACCGGGTTCTACCGGGTCGCACAGGCGGTCGGCGGGGTGCCGGTCTGCCTGAACCGCGCGGTGGACGACCCGTGGAGCGGAGCCAAGCTGCCCGCCGGGCGCTCGGAGCTCGGGCCCGCGCAGGCGCTGGCCTTCGTCCGGCAACGGCACGGGGTCGGCGACGGCTCGGACCTGGGCCGGACCCGGCGCACGCAGGCCTTCCTCGCGGGGGTTCTGCAGAAGCTGCGCGACGGCGGCGTGGTGGAGGACGCCGGGAAGCTGGGGGCGCTGTACGACGCGTTGAAGGACGACCTGGTGGTCGACAAGGGGTGGAGCCCGGTGGACTTCGTCCGCCAGGTGCCCGCGCTCGCCCACGGGCAGGCGGCGGCCTCGACGCTACCCGTAAGGCCGAAGGGGAACACGCTGGTGGCCGAACCGGGCAAGGCCAAGGAGATCCTCACCAGCGAGGGCACGAGCAACAACGGCACGAGCAACAACGGCCCGGGCGACGAGGGCCCGAGCGCAGCCCCGACCGGGAACTCGGGGAAGTCCGGTAACGGAGTGCCCTGCGTCGATTGAGAGAGGGGAACACCACGGGCTGGGCCGCGCACCGCGGCCCAGCCCGCTTCACGTACCACGAGCTGCGGCAGCGTCGCCTCGGCGCGTCCGGCCGGGACTGCGCTGCACTCCGCATGTGGGCGCAATCCTTCCCGGTGGGCGGCAGCCCCCATCGGTGAGCCTCGCGGCGGAACCGGTGAGCCTGGCAGGCCGACGTGCTCCAGGCGGCCGACCCAGCCCGTGGAGTAGAGGTCAGACCGGCAGGGCGCGGTGGCCGGGAAGGTCCCGGAAGTAGCGGTACTCACCAGCGGCCCGGGGCGAAACTCACCGCCCCCGGAGGCGAAACTCACCACCGCACCCATGAGGGGTGGGCCGGAAATGCCGACAACCCCTTTTCTGCCCTTCTGTCTTGGGTATGAAGGTGGTCGGTCGGTTCGGGGTTCGCGCCTGCGGCGGGCCGGTGTTCTTCTGCGCGTCCGGCGAAGCCGTCCGCGCCGACGGCACGTAGGCACCACCGTGGGTGACACCGTAGGCACCACCGCAGGTGCGCCCGCAGCTACCACCGTAGGTACCCCGCCACCTCCGCCCGTTGCCGGGCGTTTCCGCAGCTCAGAGGCGATTTTCGGGCTGCCGGATATTCCGACAACCCCCTCCGTCTGCTCCTTTCTCCTAAGTCTTGGTGGGATGGGCTGGGTCTGTGGTTGTGCGGTTGGACGGCGGTGGCTTCTCCCCTGCGGGGCTGTTGGGTTGTGTGGGCGTCCGGCGGTGCCGGCCGCACCGCCCGGGTCGGCGGCCACCGAGCCGCACCCAGACTCGTCGAACGGCCGTGAGCAACCCGTCCTCCGCCCGGCGACCCTCGGCCCCGGGCGTGGCCCGTGCCCCCGGCCCCCAGCAACGCCCCCAGAGCCGCCAGCAACCGCCCTGGAGCCACCCCGCCGCCGTCCCGGCCCACCAGCCCACCAGCCCACCCAGACGCCCCACAGCCCACCCCGCGGCCCGGTGCTGGCCGCCGACGCCATCGCCGCGCTGCGCCACATCCGCGCCCCGGCCGCCGTCCTGGAGAACGCGCTCTACCACGCCCAGGCCCTCATCGAGCAGCCCCACGCCGGCCCGCTCCTCCTGGAGGCCGCCGAGGGCCTGGCCGCCGTCAGGACCTGCATTCCGGCCTAGCCGCGACCGCTTACCGCCTCCTGAACCGACGTCGAAGTGCTGCCCGTTCTCGTGAACAGAGCTACGCGCCCGGCCTCGGCCGTGCCTGCGGCCTTCCCCTCCCCCGAAAGGTGGCCATGCCCCACACCTCCGCCACGTCCGCCCGCCCGGCCTGCGCCGCCCTGCGGCGCCTGCCCCGCCTGCGCCGCCTGACCCGGACGGCGATGGTGACCGCCGTCGCCACCCTCGCCCTGGCCGTGGCCCCGTTGGCCGTACCGCACGCCGCCCTGGCCGAGGGGACGGACAACCGCGACGCCTTCCAGAACCTCGGTTCGGCCGACCAGCAGGACTGGATGGGCAAGGTGGGGGCGACCACGCCGCTGACGGCGATGTCCATTCCCGGCACCCACGAGACGCTGGCCGTGCACGGGGGTTCCAGCGCCCAGACGCAGCAGGACTTCGGCGACAGCGCGGCGACGCTGTCCGCGCAGTTGGACCGCGGGATCCGCGCGGTCGATATCCGGGTCCGCATCATCAACGACAAGTTCGTGATCCACCACGGCCCCTTCTACCAGAACGCCAACTTCGACGACGTCCTGACCAAGGCGAAGGCCTTCCTCTCGGCCCACAAGGGCGAGACCCTCCTGATGCGCCTGCGGGCCGAGTGCGACGGCTCCACCTTCAGCTGCACGGACGACCACCCGACGGCGAGCCACACGGCCCTCTTCGACGCCTACGCGAAGCAGTACGCGGGGCTGTTCTACAACAACGGCAAGCGCAGCGACCCGCCGACGCTGGGCCAGGCCCGCGGCAAGATCGTGCTGTCCGTCTTCAACGCCGACAACGGAGGCTCCTACGGCCTCAACGGCTTCTCGGACCACACCGAGGACACCTGGAACGCCACCGACGCCCCGGCCAAGTGGAGCCTGGTCAGCAAGAACTTCGCCGCGGCCGGCTCGGCCCCCGCCAACCAGACCTTCGTGACCTACACCTCCGCGTCCCGGGCACCGTTCAACCTCGTCCCCTCCGAGTACGCGGGGGGCTACAGCGTCCTGCGCGGCAAGGACCTGGTCTGGGTCGACGGCGTCAACGTGCGGCTGATGAACTACCTCAACAACGACACCGCCAACCGCCGGCTGGGCATCGTCATGATGGACTACCCCGGCTGGGCGCTGGTGCACAACATCATCGCCCGCAACGCCTACTACGACGCCCGGGGCACCAGCCCGGCGATCTGGCTGGTCAAGCCTGACAAGACCTACGTGGACAGCAAGTACGGCCGGTGCATGACCCGCGGGCCCCAGTTCGACAGCTCCGGGCAGGGCGGTGTGGTGCAGCAGCGGGCCTGCCAGAGCAACCCGCCCAGCAGCCAGCAGTGGCAGGCCGCCTATCCGTCCACCTTCGACAGCATGGGCTACTACTGGATCAAGGCCGCCAACGGCCAGTGCCTGACCGTCCCGTACAACAACGGGACTCCGCCGTCGGCCGGGACCCAGCTGTTCTGGTGGCCCTGCGAGACCCGCTGGATCTCCGACAACCAGATGTGGAACATCATGCCCACCAATCTCGCCAACCAGTCGGCCCTCCGGTTCATCAACAAGTGGACGAACCTGTGCCTGATGGTGGATCCGGCGACCGCCTCGCAGTCAGGCGGCAAGGTCGTCCTGGGCAACTGCCCGGCCTGACCGGACCACCCCGCCACCTGGCCTGACGCTGCACCGCGTCGGGCCGGGCCCGGCCGTTCGAGCCGTACACGGACACGGTTACCCACCTTTCGAGCGAGGGCCGGCAATGAACCGGAATTCGAGCTCGGCGTTGGACGACGCGGCTGCACGTCGTTGGCGAACCGCCCGTGGGGCCGGCTTCCGGTTTGCCGACCGCACCCGGGCCCGGCACGCGGCGGTGCACGCCCTGCTGGCCGCGGGCCACAGCAAGCGCGCCGTCCAACGGCAGCTCGGCATGACCTACCGCACGGTCAAGGCCCTGGCCGACGTCTCGAACCCGGAGGATCTCTTCCGGGGTCAGTGGCAGAACCGGCCGTCCGCCCTCGACGACTACAAGCCCTACCTCGACGACCGCTGGCGCGAGGGCTGTACCAACGCCTGGAAGCTCTGGGAGGAGATCGTCCCGCTCGGCCACAAGGGCAGCTACCAGCGCGTCAGCGCCTACCTGCGACAGAAGCGGATCTCGCCCCGGCCGGTCACCGCTCAGCCGCCGTCGCCCCGAACCCTCAGACGGCGCTGCCGCTCATCCAGATGCGGCAGGATCGTCTCGAACTTCGCTGCCAGCATGGCTTGTTGCTCACTCGGAGTGCCCATACCACATCAACGAACCCGAAACCCGGAAGCTACGGGTTAATGCTCTGCGGGCCCTGAATCACCGGTATTGCGTCTAGGCTGGCGCGGTGACTGATGAGCAGGAGCGGGTGCAGCCGTCGGGAGTGTGGGCCACGGCGGTGGGGGTGGCCAGGGTGCGGGCGCTGGAGACCGAGCGGGTGGACGCGTTGTTCCGCGACCCACTGGCACAGGCCTTCGCCACCGCCGGCGGCCTGTGGCCCTCCTCGCCGCCACCCGATGACGAGGCCGCGCGACGCCGCCGGCTGGCCGTGTCGTTCTCCATCGTCATCAGGACGAAGTTCCTCGACGACCTGTTGCAGCAGGCCTCCGCGTCCGGGGTCCGGCAGGTCGTGCTGCTCGGCGCCGGCATGGACAGCCGGGCCTTCCGGATGGACTGGCCCGAGGGCACCCGGCTGTTCGAGGTCGACACCGCCGCGCCACTGGACTTCAAGGCTTCGGTGCTGCGCCAGGAGCGAGCCGTCGCACGCTGCGAGCGGATCACCGTCGCGGTGGATCTGCGTGAGGACTGGCCAGGCGCGCTGGCCGCCGCAGGGCACGACCCGGCCGTGCCGACCGTGTGGATCGCCGAAGGACTGCTGATCTATCTGCCCGAGGACGCGGTGGAGCTGCTGCTGGCCCGGATCAGCGCGCAGTCGGCGGCAGGCAGTCGGATGGGGCTGACGTTGGGCTCGCGCGGCGTGATCGAGCGCTTGGGCGCGGACGCCTCGCCGGGATCGGCGGCGTCCATGTGGGTCTCGGAGATGCCCGACGACCCGGTGGGCTGGCTGGCCGGGCACGGCTGGGAGGCCGACAGCCACACCCTGCGCGAGCGCGCTGCCGCCTACGGCCGGCCGATCAGCACCCCGCCGCAGCACGAGGAGCGGCCCGGCGCACTGATCTCGGCGGTCCGCCGGTAGAGCAGGGCGGCGTCGTTCGAGCGATCTGTCTGGTTTGATCACGTGATGCCGAAGGTGGCGAGCGGGGTCGGGGTACCTGAACCCCAGGGCCGGCTCCGGCGATGAGACCGGCCCGGGTCTGCCGACGGACAGCGCGTGATAATCGATTGCTCTGTTGCACCTCGGTGCATATGGTCCACGCATGTCGCAGCCGGATCAGTTGCCTCCCGGGACCGTGTGGGCCGAAGGACTGCTTCGGGAGGTGTTCCCCGACGCCGAGGTGATCGAAGCGGTGCCGCGTACGGGCGGCCAGTTGAGCACGGTGTACGAGATGCGCTGTGCTGATCCCGACCACTGCGCGATCTTCAAGGTGTATGCGCCCGAGTGGGCATGGAAGCAGGCAAAGGAAGTTCGCGTCTATCGGATGCTCGCGAGCCTTGGATCCCTGCCGGTACCGAGCGTGCTGCACCACACGCCGGACGGAGGGCCTGGAGGCCGGGCCGTCACGATCCTGAGCCTGATCGAGGGGCGCCCGTTGTCCGAGGCGTCGAAGGATCTGGACTCGGCACGAATTCCGTCGTTCTACCCTCAGATGGGCGCCGCCTTGGCCACGATGCACCGGATCGGCCAGGAGGCCTACGGGTATGTGACCGACCGCATCCTCGATCCGCGCTTCGACAACGGAAGTTACATGCGGCGCCAGTTCGCCGAGAAGCTCGCGGAGTTCAAGGTTCTGGGTGGCGACGGCCGGCTGCACGACGCGGTCGCGCGACGGGTCGAGCGCGACGGGGCGCTGTTCGACAACTGCGAGACCGCGGTGCTCTGCCACAATGACCTGCATGAGGGCAACGTGCTCGTCGCACGGCGTCCGGACGGCTGGGAGGTGAGCGGCGTGATTGACGTCGAGAACGCGATCGCCGCCGACCCGCTGATCGACCTGGCCAAGACCGACTACTACTCCCTCGGCCGCGGCGAGGCGGAACGCAGCGCGCTGTTCGAAGGCTACGGGCCGCTTCCCGCCGACGCCGTCGAGCGGCTCGAACTCTACCGGCTCTACCACGCGGTCGAGTTGTGGGACTGGTTCCGTTCGACAGGCACGGTCGGGCCCTTGGGCGGTATCGCCGATGACATCGCCCGGCTGGCTGGTTAGGCAGCCCGTGCATCAGGGCGGCGTCGTTCGATCGGTCCGGTTCGATCACGTGATGCCGAAGGTGGCTGGTGGGCGGCGGGGGTCGCGGGCGTGATCGCGGAGTCCGACGGCGATGTTGTCGTGGCCGACGTGCCGGAGGGCACCCGAGGCGAGGTTGCGCAGGCTGGCCATCACCCTGGGCGCGGTACCGGTGCGCACGCGGGTGGGGGTACCTCCCGGCCGAAGGCTGGGGGAGCGTCCTCCGTGTAGGTGGTGTCGCGCACGTCGTGGATCTCGTTCTCGATGCCCCGGTGGCCGCGCACCCATGAGGCGAGATCCGCGGGGGCGGCCTGGTGGGGTCGGAGGCCGGTGACGCCGTAGACGCGTTCGAGGGTGACCTGGCCGGTGGTGACGGTCCTACGGCGGCGCACGACCTGCATGGCCTGAGCGACGTGGACAGGTTGTGCCTGAACGACGCCGCCCTGCCCACCCTGGTGAGTTTGACAGGTGCCGAACTCACCAGGGTGCCGAGAAAACTCCCCGTCGCAGGTCAGAGGCCATCGGGCCTGCCAGGGGGCCAACGCCCCGCCGCTGGCTTTCGACATCGCCTTCGGCAACCGACTCCCCATCGGCCGCGGTGACTCACACCGAACGAGTCACACCACTGGCTGAACGGGCCCCGGGCCGGTCGTGGACGGGCCAGTCGTGGACGGGCCAGTCGTGTTCGGGTTACCCGTGTTCGGGCTGGTCGGAGGCGTCGTGGGAGCGCACGAGCCGCAGGACGGCGGTGTTGATGTCTCCGGCGAGTAGGGGTGCGTGGGCGTCGGGTTGAGTGGCAGAGCCGGGCTGACCGCCTCGTAGATGAGGCCCCCCATTTCGCGGGTGTATTCCTCTTTTATGCCCGCCAGGACACCGCGTTGATAGTTGTAGTTAGGGTCGTTTCCTGACACCGTGGGGTAATTCTGAAATGCTCGGCTCATTTGACCGTGCTTGAAGTCGGTATCGGCCATCTGTTTACCGAGGTTCAAGCCGGCCATGTAGCCGGCCTCATAGCCACCCGGTTGAGACGGGGTTGCTTGCTCGACGTACCGGGGGATGTTCGGTGCGGTCGAAGCAGCGTCAGCGAAGGCCGTTCCGTTGCCTGTCAGAAGTGTCACAACCCCGATGAGGGCAGCTGCGGCGAGTCCGCCCACCCGCCGCACTCCTGGGCGTCGTATGGGTTTGCTGGTCATTTCGAAATTCTATATCGGTTGATATTTCTACCTTTTCTCTCTTTCTCGCCATCAACGGTAGCCCGGATACGCCGATGTCAATAGGTCCGGATGGCCCGCCGCGCTTTGATTCTGGCTGCCGCCAGCGGGCCCGGGTGGTCGCTCGGGCATTCCTCCCGGCGCATCGGCGTGTGCTTGGCGGGCGCAGTGGCGTGCCGGCTGGGTCTCCCGGCCGGAGCCGGGTTGCGGGGCCCTGGCAGGATCGGGCGGGCGGTGCGTGCTGCATCCCATCGCCCGTGGCGCGCACCGCCTGGTCGGCCTGTGTTCGGTGTCGGTCGCTTTGGTCGCTGCCGTCCCGTGGGGCCTGGTCGGCGGTTGGGGTACTCCTGTGCGTGGTGCAGGCGGATGTGCCAGTAGGGGTCGTCGAGCTTGCCGGCGGCAGCGCGGCGGCGGTCGCGGTTGGTGGGCAGGGGCAGGATGATCGGTGGGTGGCCGGTGTTCCTGCGCTTGACGGCACGGGCAGCACCAACAGGCCCAAGTCCCCTACGGCGCGGGCCTGCACGCACCCCGGGCACTCCAGCCGGTCCGGGCCGGCCCTCTCCCGCAGCTCCAGCACCGACCCTCCTCTCTACCGATCGAGCCCCGGCACGTCCGGCACGGGCGCGGCGAGGCGTTCGCTGTGCGGGCGGCTTCCAGTTGCTGTTCGGCCTCCCGTTCCAGCTGTTCCTTGCGTTCCCGGTGGCAGGGCCGGCGGCGGCCGCCGGGGTGGTGAGTCCATTGGCGGCCGCCGTACACCCAGGCCACGGCCGACGAGAAGCATGCCCGGGAAGCGGCGCCTTCCCCGAAGGGCGCTGTCGAGGTGGAGCAGTTGCGGTTGCGGCAGAGGCTCGCGATCGGGAGAGCTGGAGGCCGACGGACGGCCATGCGAAAATGACCATGACAAGCTCGGTGTCCTTTCCGCTTCCCGCGTACTTCGAGCGGGTCCGCCCGGGACCCGTGCGCGGCGGGCAACAGACTGGAGGACGGGTGGAAGGCTTCGGCAAGCAGTCGTTCGAGTCGGCGTACCAGCAGCCGCTCCCCGACGAGTACTTCCGCACTCTGGCGCCGTTGCGCTACCGCACCCCCGACTTCTGTGCGAACCTGCTACCCGCCGTCGTCGCCGGGATACGGCAGCGAACGGGCCGCCGGCAGCTGAAGGTCCTCGACCTGGCCTGCGGCTACGGGATCAACAGCGCCCTGCTCAAGTGCGGCCTGACGTTCGCCGATCTCGCGCAGCGCTGTCTCGCCCCAGGCGACGCAGCGCGCAAACCCGGCGAGGAGATCGCCCAGGACGCCGCGTTCGTCAAGGCCGGCACCATCGACCCCGACCTCACCGTGGTCGGCGTCGACGTGTCACATCCGGCGATCGCCTACGCTCTCGCGACCGGGCTCATCGATGCCGCCGTGACCACCGACCTCGAACACGCCGACCCCGCCGAACACGAAGCCCAAGCGCTCGCGGGAGCCGATCTCGTGCTGGCGACCGGCGCGTTCAGCTACCTGGGCGCCACCACCTTCCACCGGATCCTGGCGCTGCAGGACCCGGCGCCCGTCGTCCTGGGCTGGCCGATCTACGGCTCCTCGACCACGGCGGTGGAACACTGCCTCACCCAGCACGGTCTCACCGTGACACACCCCCAGCCGACCCCACGCCACCAACGGCACTTCGCCGACACCCGTGAACGCGACGCCTACCACTCCACGCTACGCCGCACCGGGCTCCCGTACCTCGGCACGGCCGCCGAGACCAGCCTGTGCGTCACCCCGATCCTCGCCCGACCCCTGGCGCGCTGATCCTCCTGACATGTAGCCAGGAGCGGGGCAGCGAACTCACCAGCGCCCAGGACCGGATCTCACCACCCGCCGATGAATCCCCGCCGACCATCCCGCGCTCATGGGACACCTGACCAACTGAGCGAACCGACCGTCACGCGCCAACGGGCCGGACCACGGGGGTGCCGCGAGCGGTGATGCGGATGCTGTCGCTGGGACCTTCACGCGGAACAGCTCACGGTAGGCGGTGAACTTCGCGACGACCCGGCCCTGCGCCATGGTGGCGCAGTCGACCTCGACCATCAACACCGGCGCCCCGACCTCCGGAGCCTGCCGCACACCGTCCGGGCGCACCTTCCGATTCCCGCCCGGCAGCGCGAACCCGGTCTCCGTCGACCAGGACCGCACGGTGCCGACCCGGTCCGCGGCCCCCGGCGCGGTGCCGCCCAGAACGAAGGCGAGCACCGTCTCGTTCGCCGCCCCGCGTGCGGCGCGCCGGAGCGGCCGGCGCCTTGGGCGGTGCCGCCCATCTCCGAGCGGACCATCGCGAGCACCGAAGCGGCGGCGTCCAGCCCGGCCGCACCCTCCAGCCGCCACGTCTTGTGCCGGGCGGCGGTGTTGCCATCCGAGGAGACCAGGCCGTGCAGCGCAAGGTCACCGAGCGGCTGGCGCAGCGCCTTGTTCGACGTCGCCTGCGGGCGCAGCAGGCGCTGGAGCCGGCCGGCGATGGCGATGGCAGGATGACGGGATGGTGATGAATCAGCCGTGGGCAGGGCTTCACGACGACCTGCTGGCGGCGAAGGCATTGGTGTACGACCCGAGCGGTTTCGTCTGTTCGCTGCCGGTGGCCGAACCGGAGAGCGCCGAATACGCGGCCTGCGGATTCACGATCGATGGCCGCTCGGTCCGGTTCCGCGTGGCCAGAACCACCCCGACGAAGGTGGGCCAGTTCGTCACCGTGTGGCAGCGGTCCGAGGAGGGACCGATCCGACCCTTCGACGCCGCCGACGAGGTGGACCTCTTCGTCATCAGCAGCCGCGACGACAACGGCTTCGGGCAGTTCGTTTTCCCGCGAGAGGTGCTGTGCGAGCGCGACATCGTCTCCCGCAACGGCTCCGGCGGGAAACGAGGCTTCCGCGTCTACCCGCCGTGGGTGACCACGGCCAACCGGCAGGCCCGCAGCACGCAGGCATGGCAGATGAACTACTTCTTCCACATCGGCAAGAACGGGCCCACCGACGTGACACACGCCCACGCCCTCTACCACCCATAGGTGCCCCTTCGGTCCCAACGTCCGCCTGCTGGTCGAACGGGTCGTACAGGAGTCGCTCGTTTCAGGGGTGGGAACCTCAAGGCCGATCGGCGCGGGGTCGCGTTGTCCCTGGCCATGGTCGCCGTCCAGATCGTGGCGGGTGTGGTGCGGATCGGGCTGGTCGGAACGCGGTGGGTGACCGGTGCGGTGGCCGTGCTGTTCGCCGCACTCCTCACCTCGTACAGACGCAGCCGGACCGCGGTGGGGAGGACGGCATCCGGATCTACCGGGGCCTCGGGCGGGTCCGCAGCCACCCGTGGCGGGAGATCCACTGGATAGCGGAGCGCAGGCAGCGCAACCAGGGCCGGGAATCCACCAGCGTGCGGATCACCCTGAGGCCGAGCGCGGAGTCCGACGGATCCATCACCTCGAAGCGCCGAAGTCAGTAACGGCAGGGCCGTCCTCATGGACGTGCCCCGCCGTTGGCATGGGGCAGTTGGGTTACCAGTGGTCGTGGCGCTCGCAGCGCTCGTCGTGCTCGTGGCGCTTGATCTTGGTGGGGTCGGTGGCGGTGTGGGTGGTGGTGTCGCCGCCCCCGGTGACGGTGGCGGTGTTCGTTACCCGGGTGTGGGCGGTGCAGGAGACGTCGACCTTCAGGGTGATGGGAGGGTAGCTACTCCCGGCAGACAGGACGTCGCTACGGGTGCAGGTGAGGGTGTTCAGGGCGCAGTTCCATCCCGTACCGCGGATGCTGTCGGCTCTGAGCCCGACGGGGAGGGTGTCTTCCACGGTGACTGCGGTGCCGTCGGTCGGGGCGGCCCCGGCGGCGTTGCCAACGGTGATGGTGTAGGTGCCGTCCCGCCCCTGGGTGAAGTGCCTGGTGTGGGTCTTGGTGATGGTCAGAGACGGGACCGTGTACCGGCACCCCCCGTCCCGGTGCCGTTGCAGCCTTTGCCGCCGGAGCCGCCGACGTTGACGGTGAAGGTCGTCGGGGCGACGGTTTGCGGCAGGGTGGTCACCACCCGCGCCCCCGTCCCACCGGCCCCCGTGACGGAACAGGGGGTGCCGGTGTTGTCGGCGCCGCCCGCGCCGTCCGCGGTGATCGTCACCACCGCCGCCGCCGGAACCGTCAAGGTCTGCGAAGCGCCGGTGAAGGTGAAGGTCTGCGACGGATCAGCCCGCTGCGCCCGCACCGGCACGGCCTCCACCGGCGCGGCGGCCACCGGTGGAGCCGCGGCCGCCAGCAGTGCCATACCGGACAGCAGCGCGCCCCCCACCGACACCACCCCCACGCCGCGCTCCCCACACCGTCCACCCGAGCCAACCAGGTCGGATGCGACGACGGCATCAACCGGGATCGTCCCACCGTCCAGGGCTCTGTTGAGCACGGCCACGGGCCACTGACGGCTGATCCGATACCACGGCAGATCGCCCTGTCCACGAGTACGAGCACTCATCCGCGGGTGCACCTCTCCTCACAGCAAAGCGCCCCGCACCCCGCAACAAGACACACACAAGGGACACCTGACGGAAAACATGACAAACCACAGTAGATACCCCGATCCGATCACTTCGAGGTAGCGAGGCAGTGAGAACCCTCGTGTGTCGCAACGCCCCGCGAGCGCCAGCGATAAACCGGTATCCGACAAGGTCACCGCCTGGTGAGCAGGATCAGCGGTCCAAGGTCCTTCGGCTTTTCCCTCGCAGGCCGGGCACTCCGGCCGGTCGGTGCTGAGGCAGCGTCGAGAGACCTGCTCAGCGGTTGCCGGCCTGTGCTGCTCGTGCCGTTCCAGCGATGGAGCCCGGTCAGTGTCCGGGCCGGTTCGAAGCGGATCGCCAGCGTCGGCTGCGCCTCAGACCCCGGCACGAGGCCGCTCCCTCCGGCGAGGAGGTCCGCCGGGATCGCAGGCGCACGATGACCGGGGCGGTGTCGTCGGTGACGCCGCCGGGCGGGATCAAGTCGGAGAGCAGGGCGTCGCTTCGCCGTCGCCCTTGCTCAGTTGATCCTCTTCCCATCGGCCGAACATGGTCGAGCGCCGATGGACCTCGACGGGAGGCGTCACGGGTTGTCCGGTGTGTCGCTGCCAGTAGGCGATCACCTGGGCGGCGTCCTCATCGAAGGTCTTGCTCGCCATCGACGAGCTGTTCGAGTAAGGCGCGGTGAGGCGGCTCAGCCGGCCGGAGGTGTCGATGATCACCACCTTGCTGATGACCGAGCCCTGTATGTGGGATCTCCACATAGATGTGGTCGATCTGCTCCCAAGTCCAGGACTTCCGGAAGATCCCCACCCGGCGGATCCGTATGCCGCCGGGGCTCAGCTCCGTGTAGTCACCGCCGAAGACGACACAGCAGAGAGCCAGGAGGGGGCGATGCACCAGGAACAGATCTGGATGATCTGCCGGTTGCCGTCCATGTCCCACGGGATCAGCGGCGCCAGCACCGCCGGTACGGCGAACATCGCCGCCGGCACCAGGATGCCTCGACGCTGCCGCGCGGACATCGAGAAGCGCACTGCACCATCGGAGTCGGCGAACTCCGAAGACGAAAGAAGGTCCATGACGCCAGTACACCATCAGCCCCACCAGCCCCGTTCATGGCCTCTGACGTGTACTCATGAGCAGCCTGGGCGCTGGGAGGCACACCACAAGGCGCCGGTCACCTGATGGTGGCCGGCGCCTTGTGGTCCGGCAGCTGCGGACCGTCAAGGGCGGCGCCGAGCTCCGGCACGATTGAGCTAACCCCAGCACGGGCGGCCACGGACCAACACGCCGCTGGAGGGGGTGGGTGGCCGACCGCCCACCCCCTCCAGCGGCAGATCCGGAGCGGCGTCCTCGGCCGGGCGTGCCCGGCGGGTGGTCTCCATCGCCTCTCGCCAGTCCCGGCCGTCCCGCTGGGCGGTCTCGGTGGTGGCCATTGGTCTCCCCCGGGTCGTGGCCGTCAGCCGGCTGACCCCTCGACCCGGGGAAGGCCGGCGATGATCAGGTCGAGGGCGAACTCGAAGCGCTGGTCGAAGTTGTCAGGGCCGACGTACGGCAGGACCGCGGCCAGGGCCGGGTAGGTGTCGGCCGGGACCTGGTCCGAGAGGAGGGCCGGTGCGGTCTCCTGGGCGGCCTGCTGCTCCTGGGTGAGGCCCAGGGTCAGGTAGAAGATCGACCAGTGGGTCCACGCGGCCGCGCGCGGCGAGTGGCCGGCTGCCAGCAGGGTGGCGACCACGGTGTCGGCGTAGCACAGCGTACGGGGCTCGGCGGCGAAGACGCCCGCGACCATTCTGGCGGCGTCGCGGTGGGAGAGCAGCGCCGCGCGGCAGCGGCGGCTCAGTTCCTTGAGCCGGTCGGGGAACGCCTCGGGCAGCGGCTCGTCGAGACAGTGCGCGAGGAGTTCGTCGGAGGCCAGTTCGAGCAGGCGGCCCTTGCTGGAGGCGTGCCAGCGGACGGTGTTGTGCTGCACCCCGAGCCGGGCCGCGACGGCGCGCATGGTCACCCCGTCCAGCCCGTGCTCGTCGAGGACCGCCAGCGTGGCAGCGACGATCTCGCCTCGTGTCGTACCCATCCGATGCGCCTTTCCGGTCGGCTTCCGCACTCCTGTTGTCCAATGGACAATTCTAGGGCATGCTCATCCTTGTCCAACGGACAAGAGCGAGAGGAAGTGGTTGTCATGCTCGACGTGCTCATCGCCGGGGCCGGCCCGGTGGGGCTCTGGCTCGCCGCGGAGTTGCGTCTGCACGGGGTGGAGGTGACCGTCGTGGAACGCCGGGCGGCGCCGGACGGACGGTCGCGCGCGGTCGGCATGCAGGCCGGCACGCTGGACACCTTCGCCACCCGCGGACTCGCGGAGCGGTTCATCGAACGCGGCACCCCGGTGCCGACCGGCCACTTCGGCGCGGCGACCACCCGGCTGGACTTCTCCACCGTCGGGGCGGTGCACCCGTTCATGCTGGCGCTCGGTCAGTCCGTCACCGAACAGCTCCTGGAGGAGCACGCGGTTGCCGTGGGCGCCCGGGTGCTGCGCGGGGAGGAGGTCGTCTCGCTCACCCAGGGCCCGGACGTCGTCGAGGTGGTGATCCGGGCCGGCGGCACCCACCGGACCGTGCGGGCCCGCTGGGTGGTGGGCTGCGACGGCACCCGCAGCGTGGTGCGCCAGGCGGCCGGCATCGACTTCCCCGGCCAGGACACCACGCTGACCGGGTGGCTCGCCGACGTCGAACTCGACGATCCGCCCACCGCGCCGCTCGCCGCCACCGGGCCGGCCGGTTCGTTCCTGGCAGCCCCGATCGGCGACGGCGTCCACCGGCTGGCGGGCCTCTCCACGGCCACCATGCACCACGGCACCGGCGAACCACTGACCCTGGAGGAGGTGCGCGAGCAGACCCGCACGCTACTGGGACGGGACCTGGGCATCCGCAACCCCCGCTGGCTGTCGCGCTACGGCAACGCCACCCGCCAGGCCGCGCGGTACCGGGCCGGACGGGTACTGGTGGCCGGGGACGCGGCGCACATGTTCTTCCCGGCCGGTGGGCAGGGCATGAACCTCGGCATCCAGGACGCCACCAACCTGGGCTGGAAGCTGGCCGCCACCCTCCAGGGCCGGGCACCCGACGGACTGCTCGACAGCTACGACACGGAGCGCCGGCCGGCCGCCCGCGCCGTCATCGACAACACCCGCGCGCAACTCGCCCTGTTCGCCGCAGCGAGCCCGGAGCAGATCGCGCTGCGCGAGGTCTGGTCCGCCGCGCTGGCCGAACCAGAGACCAACCGCCAGTGGGCCCGCCGGATCGCCGGCTTCGACGACCCGCTCCCCGCCGACACCGCACCCGGCGCGCACCCGCTGAACGGCACCCGACTGGCCGGCCTCGCCCTGGACACGGCCGACGCACCCACCGCCCACCCGCTGATGCACCACGGCCGGCCGCTGCTGCTGGACCTCGGCGGGACGCGGACGCCGTGCCCCACGGATGGCCTGGAGCAGCGCGCAGCTGCCGTCAACGCCGAAACAACGGAGCCGATCTGGCGGGACGTCACCGCCGTCCTCATCCGGCCGGACGCCCGGATCGCCTGGGCCAGCACCGACACCGACCCGCAGCGCCGGGCCGCGGACTGCCTCACCGCCCTGCGCACCCTGCGCCGCTGAGCGCGCTCGGTGCTCCCGCCCGCCGGACCCGCTCGCCGCCCCAGACGTCGAGCCGTCGGTCTGCGCGTACGAGGTTCGGAAGCAGGCACTCACCGGCCGGCGACACGGATCCGCGCGCCGGCGTCACGATTCCGCGAAGGGGCCGGTGGTGACGAAGCGGTGGAACTGGCGGGCGAAGGTCTGCGCCTCACCAGGCGGCCAGGAGGCGAGGCACGCCTCGATGTGCGTGGCGAGGCGCTGTCGGGTGGTTTCGACCGCCCGCCGTCCGGTTTCGGTCAGAGCGAGCAGGGTGGCGCGGCGGTCGTGGGGGTCGGGTTCGCGGCGCAGCAGGCCGGCTTCCTCCAGGCGGGTGGCGCGACGGGTGACGCCGGAGCGGTCCAGGCCGATCTCACCGGCAAGGTCGGCGGCGCTGCGCGGGCCGGTGCGGGCGAGGCCGCTGAGGACGGGGTACGTGGTCTCGTCCACGGCCTCGCCCAGGCCGTCTGTCAGACGTTGGTACAGCTGTGCCCGGGTGTCGCGCTTGAGCAGCGTTCCCAGGGCGTCGGCGATCTCGTGTCCCACATCGTTCGGCATGACTCCAGCTTAGCGTGCGCAGCGCACGCAATCTGCAGTGCCGTGCAGCTGCGTGCTCAACGCACGCACATCGTGCCGGAACGTGAATCCCGAGGAGACCCTCATGACCGCCGCCACCACTCGCACCGACGTCGTCGCCGCCCTCACCGACCTGCTCTTCACCCCCGGTCTGGAGCTGGCCGAGGCCGTCGACCGGCACTTCGCCCCTGACGACCGGCTCTCCCCGTTCGACCCGGGTAGTCCCGTCCATCCGTGTACGACACCGTTATGGCCCCGCGGCGCTGACGCCCCGTCGGACGACGCGGCTACACCTCGATGTGCGAGCCCATGATCACCGTGCGGTCGCGGGGGAGGCCGAAGTACTCGGCGGCGTCGGCGGTGATGTAGGAGGTGGCGACGAACAGCCGCTTGCGCCAGGGCGCCATGGTCGGCGTCTTCCCGCGCCGGATTTCGATCTTCGACAGGAAGTAGGAGGCCTGGTCGAGCTGGAGCCGGCCCTCGGATTCGGCCGGGTCGAGTGTCGCCAGCGTGCTGGGCACGTCCGGTGTCTCCATGTAGCCGAACCGGGCGGTGACGTGGACGATCCCGTCCTCGGCGTAACCGAGGTCGTCGACCACGGTCCGCTGGTCCGCCGGGACCCGCGGCACGGGCACGGTCTCGATGGACAGGATCACCACGTGGTCGTGCCGGACGTGGTTGTGCTCGACGTTGGCCCGCATGGCCAGTGGGGCGGTCCGCTTGCCCCGGTTGAGGAAGACGGCGATGCCGGGGACCCGGATCGCCGGTACCTGCCCGCTGTGGAGCTGGTCGACGAACTCGCGCAGCGGGCCTTCGTGCCGCTCCCGCTCCGCGGTGACGATCTCCCGGCCGCGCTGCCAGGTGGTCATGACGGTGAACGCGGTGAGGCCGATCAGCAGCGGCAGCCACGCGCCGTGCAGGAGCTTGGTCGCGTTGGCCGCCACGAACAGCAGGTCCACCGTGAGCAGCACGGCAGCGCCGACGGCGACCAGCCACACCGGCGTGTGCCAGCGGGCCCGGGCGACGTAGAAGAACAGCAGGGTGCTGATGGTGATGGTCCCGGTGACCGCCATGCCGAACGCGAAGGCCAGTGCGGTGGAACTGCGGAAGGCGAAGACCAGGGTGAGGACCGAGACCATCAGAAGCCAGTTGATCCACGGGACGTAGATCTGGCCCATGGTGGACTCCGAAGTGTGGGCGATCCGCAGCCGCGGCAGGTAGCCGAGCTGGGCGGCCTGGGAGGTGACGGAGTACGCGCCGGTGATCACCGCCTGGGAGGCGATCACGGTCGCCGCCGTGGCGAGCAGGACCATCGGCCACCGCCCCCAGTCGGGCGCCAGGAGGAAGAACGGGCTGCTGATGTTGGCCGGATCGGCGAGGATCAGCGCGCCCTGCCCGAGGTAACTGAGGACACAGGCGGGGAAGACGAGGAAGAGCCAGCCGCGGGTGATCGACCGGCGGCCGAAGTGGCCCATGTCGGCGTAGAGCGCCTCGGCGCCGGTGACCGCGAGGACGACCGCGGCCAGGGCGAAGAAGGCGGTGCCGAAATGGCCGGTCAGGAAGGTCAGGGCGTAGCTCGGAGAGAGCGCCCGGAGGATCTGCGGATGGTCGGCGATGCTGGATGCGCCGCAAGCGCCGATGGCGACGAACCAGGCGATCATCACGGGTCCGAACACCTGGCCCACTGCCGCTGTTCCTCGGCGTTGCACCAGGAACAGCACCACGATGATCGCCGCGGTGAGCGGCACCACGGCGCTCTCCAGGGGCGGCTCGACGACCTTGAGCCCCTCGACCGCGGACAGCACCGAGATCGCCGGGGTGATCATGCTGTCGCCGAAGAACAACGACGCGCCGAAGATGCCGAGCGCGGTCAGCACGGCGGTGGTCCGGCGGCCCCGCTGCGCGCCCGATTGCCGCAGCAGGGTGATCAGCGCCATGATGCCGCCCTCGCCGTCGTTGTCGGCGCGCATCGCCAGCAGCACGTAGGTGACCAGGACGATGATCACCACCGACCAGAACACGAGCGACACCACCCCGTACACGTTCTGTGTACTGACCGGGACGGGGTGCGGGTCGTCCGGGTTGAACACGGTCTGGAGGGTGTAGATCGGGCTGGTCCCGATGTCGCCGAAGACCACGCCGAGAGCCCCGACCACGAGCGCGAGGCCCGCCGTCCCCTGCGCGACCGGACGGTGTGCCTGCGGCGGTCGCGATGCGGAGCCGCGATCGGCCATGGTGGTCCTCCTCCGTGCGGGCTGCTCTGCTCAGTCCTGAAGTGTTGAGGCGGACGATACCGATCCCGCACCGCCCAGCGGTCAAACGCGTGTGACGTTTCGTCTCGACACGCCCGCAGGCGGCCGGATGCCGGTGCGGTCGAGGGGGCCGGGCAGGACGAGGGAGACCGCGAGGGCCAGGGCGCCCTGACAGCGGGTCGGCCCCAGGCGGGAGCGGCGGCGCGGGACGGGCGGGTCGAGTGTGGCCGCAGGCGTTGTGGGCGGCCCGGCGGCGGCCGGTTCGGCGGCGGTGGACGGTGGTGTGGCGGTGGACGGTGGTGTGGCGGTGGGCTCGGCCAACCCGGCGGCCGGCGCGCGCAGTTCGCCGGGCGGCAAGGGCGTGTGGCCGGGAACCGCACGGTCTTCGACCCTCCAGCAGTCGATACCGTATAGTCGGTTCCTACTATTAGGGATCGGTGATATGGATGGCGAAGCGGAAGATCTCCAACACACTGGCACTGGCCGTGCTGGGCCTGCTGCAAGAACAGCCGATGCACCCGTATGAGATGGCGTCCACCCTGCGGGAGCGGCACAAGGACGGCAGCTTCAAGGTCAACTCCGGGTCGCTGTACGACACGGTCGAGGCGTTGGTTCGGCACGGCTGGATCGAGCCCGTGGAGACGGCGCGCGACGGCAGACGGCCGGAGCGAACCGTGTACGCGACAACCGAGCTGGGCCAGGGCGAATTCGTTCGCTGGATCGATGAACTCCTCCGCATGCCCGTCGCGGAATACCCGAAGTTCATGGCCGCGGTCTCCTACCTCGGCGCACTCGGCCCGGACAGGGCGGCGGAGGCACTGGTCGAACGGGCGGGGCATCTGGCCCAGCGGATCGAGGAGACGAACACGGTGCTGGCCGACACGGTCGGCTCCGGCAAGGTCCCCCGGCTGTTCATGATCGAAGTCGAGTGCGCGCTGCACGCCTGGGAGGCCGAGTTGGCCTGGACACGGCGGACCATCGCCGAGATCCGCGACGGCAGCCTGTTCTGGCCCGAGGTCGAGCAAACCGAACAGGGATGGACCTGGTCCGCCCCCACAGACCGGAAAGGAAGCACCCGATGACCGAGGTGTTAATCGTCGGAGCCGGCCCGGCCGGACTGTTACTCGCCGGCGAACTCCGGGTCGCCGGTGTCGACACGGTCGTCGTCGAACGCCACCCGCAGCGGCCGGGCTTCTGCCGGGGCTTCAACCTCAACGCACGCGCCCTGGACCTGCTGGCGCGGCGCGGCCTCGCCGAGAGGCTCATCGGCGAAGGCTGGCAAGTGCCCCACGCCGCGTTCTCCGGCCTGCCGGTGACGCTCACCCTCGCAGGCGCGCACACCGACCACCCGTACTCGCTGGGCATCCCGCAAACCCGGGTCGAGGAAATCCTCGAGGCGCACGCTCTCGACCTGGGAGCCGACATCCGGCGCGGACACGAACTGCGCGCCCTGGAACAGGATTCCGAGTCCGTCACCGCCACTGTCACCACCGACGACGGCGAATATCGCGTCCGGGCCGCGTACCTGGTCGGTTGCGACGGCGGCCGCAGCACCGTCCGCAAACAGGCCGGCATCGACTTCCCCGGTACCGAGGCGACCCGCTTCTCCCTGCTCGGCGACGTCGAGCTCGCCGACCCCGGGGCATTGCCGTTCGGCACGACCACCGGCCCCGGCGGAACCGTGTTCGTCATCCCCCGCCCCGGCTACGTCAGGGTCATCACCTCCGACCGGCGACCCCCCGCAGACAAGGACACCCCGGTCACCCTGGACCTGCTCCAAACCGCCGTGGACGACGCGCTCGGCCGCCACGTCGAGCTGCGCCCCGCGCGCTGGCTGACCCGGTACGGCAACGCCGCCCGGCAAGCGGCCGAGTACGTCCGAGGCAGGGTCATCCTGGCCGGGGACGCCGCGCACATCCACCCACCGGCCGGGGCGATCGGCGTCAACCTCGCCCTGGACGACGCGTTCAACCTCGGCTGGAAACTCGCCGCCACCGTGCACGGCACCGCCCCGGCACACCTGCTCGACACCTACCACGCCGAACGCCACACCGCCGGTGCGCATGTGCTGTCCAACACACGGGCCCAGGTACTGCTCGGCGACGCCGACGACCGGCTCGGGCCGATCACCGACCTGCTCACCCGCATCGCCAGCCACCCCGCAGGCAACCGAGCCCTCACCGAGACCATCACCGGACTGGACACCCGCTACGAGATGCGCCCCGACTCCGACCACCCCTGGTTGGGCCGTCTGGCACCCGACCTGGCCCTGACCACCGGCAGCGGCCCCACGCGCCTAGCCGCTCTGCTCGCCCCGGGACGCGGCCTACTGCTCGGCCTGACCGCAGGCTGCGCCATCCGCGAGTCGGCCGCAGGATGGGCGGACCGAGTGGACATCGTCACCGCGACATGCCCCGACCACCCCGAACTCCACGCCATCCTCCTACGGCCGGACGGGCACACCGCCTGGCTGCGCACCGCCGGTCACGACCACACCGACGGGCTCCACCAGGCGCTAGAACACTGGCACGGCCCGGCGACACCATCCGACACCGCGTCCGCGGAAACATCCCCCTATTGTCCTGAGTCCTTGATCCGTCGGCAGTAGCTGGCGAGGGATTCGAGGATCTGATCGGCGGTCTTGGTCCAGACGTATGGGCGGGGGTTGTCGTTCCAGCCGGCCACCCAGGCACGGATGTCGCGTTCGAGGGCCTGGACGGAGCGGTGGACCCCGCGGCGGAGCTTCTCGTCGGTCGGCTCTGCGAACCACCGCTCGACCAGGTTCGGCCAGGACGATCCGGTCGGTGTGAAGTGCAGCCGGAAGCGGGCACGGGCCAGCGGCCGCTTCTCGATCGTCTCGGTCTTGTGGGTGGCGTAGTCGTCCAGGACGAGGTGCACTTCCAGGCCGGCCGGGACCTCCCGCTCCAGCTCGGCCGGGAACTTCTCGCACTCGGCGGTGCGGTGGCGTCGATGCGGGGAGCCGATGACCGTGCGGATGCCCGGCCGGTAGGCGAGCTCGAACACGGCGCCGGTGTCGGCGAGCGCCCGGTAGGGCTGGGCGGACCACACCTTGCCCGCGTGGATGTCGCGGCGCACGACCGTGTCGCCGGGCGCGAACCGGGAGTCGGACCCGGCCGCACACTGGGCCAGGTACTGGTATGCCTGCGACGCTTCCGTCTTCACTGCGGCAGTCAACGGCGCGGGTACAGGAGATCTGACCGTCAGAGAACGCCACCGCCGTTGACGGTGGCGGCGTTCCTGACCACCGCCGCGATGCCTCGCCTGACCTGGTCCAGCTTGCCGAGGTTCGCCTCAATCGCCTGGTCCTCGTAGGCGGATTCCACGGTGAACCAGGTTCCGACGACGTTGGTCTGCTGCCGACAGGCGGCGTCCGCCGTGGCGGTCGCGATCTCCTCCGGCGACGGCGTGACCGTTCCCTTCCAGCGCTTGTCGCCCATCGCGTCGGTCGGAGCCGCGTAGGAGTAGCCCCTGGGCTTCATACATTCCGACCATCGGTGGAAGGCGGCCTGTAGCGTACCGTCCGTCATCGACCGCTGGTAGTTGTCGAAGTTGATGCCGACCGCGAGCTGGGCATCCGTCACCGACCCGCCCTGCGCGGTGAGCTTGCTGTCGGCCTCGCCGAGGCAGCCATCCTTGAGAACGGGTAAGCCGTGGTAGGTGGTGATTGGCTTGGAGTTGCCGGGGACGTTGCCCGCCAGCACGGTGATCTCCTCGGCCGCCATCGTCGGCGGGGTCGGGTTGGCCGGGGCCGGTCCTGGCAGCCGATAGCCTCTCGCCGGGTCGACCACGTCATACCGGTGCGTCGCCTGACCACCCTGCCGAGGCTGCGGCCGGGATGTCGGCGTGAACTGCAGGCCGTAGCGCTGCATGCATTGCGCGGTCAGCTTGTCCCGAGCGTCCGCCACCTGGTCGAGCTGGTCCGTCGAGTAGAGGTACTCCTCGATCGGCATGGACCTACCGACCGTACTGTCGATTGCGGGGATCACTCCGACGGCCGGGCGCGGTAGGGGCGACGGCGAGCCGACCCCTGAGGAAGGGATCAAGGCTTGCGTTTGCATGGGCTCGGCCGACGTCGCAGGGGACTGCGAGCAGCCCGCGATCACTGCACCTACTGCCGGGAGCAACGCCGCCATTCGCCAGCGTTCGGTGGGCCGGGCGTGAGCCATGCACAGGACATCCTTTGCGAGAACGGGCCTGACGTGGAAGAGGGTTTCGGGCGTCCGGCCGTGCGACCGAGGCGCGGCCGGACGCCTGAATCCGCTATCTGCACCGCCTCACGAGAAGCACTGCGACTGGTCACTGTTGTAGACCGCGGTGCCGTAGAGGCTCCGCTGCGTGTAGGGCGGGATGGACAGGTACGGCCCGTTTGACCAGCAGTTCCACCATTGGTAGATCGTGACGGTTCGCCCGGTCATGTTCCAGACCGCGCCAGTGTTGTTGCGGACCAACTGACCGTCACCGTCACAGTTGGCGGGACTGCCGGAGCAGCCCGCGAAGGTCCACTCGTTGAAGTAGTTGTCATTGCCGCCGTCACCGTTGTAGCCGCCGGAGAAGTTCGAGTGGTAGTAGAGGCAGGCATCGGTACCCCACACGCACCCGCCAGGGCTCGCCGAGGCCGGCGGCGCCCCCAGTCCGACCGCAGCGGCACCGAGCGCGGCGACACCGACGGTAACGGTGGCGATCTTCCTACGAATGGACAAGGGAATCCCCTCCCCCTTCTGGAGAATTTCTCTCGCTTTTAGGAGATTTGCTGCGACGCAGGCCGCAAAAAGGAGTCTGCGCCACGCGCCAGAGACCGTCAACACTGTCTGCATGGAGCGAGAGTGCGCCGTTTACGCCCGTTTGTTCGGCACATAAATTCGGCGAATATGGATATTTCAGACAGGGGGCGCAGCGCCTCTTGCCTTTTCTTTACCATGCTCAATTGGTGATCGTGTTGCGACTTCTATGGATACCGAGCTCCGACCAGGGATCGAGTGATCTCGGGTGGTGGAACGTCACGGTTGTGCCGGAGTAGAAACACGTAGCGGCGCACTCCCCCGTTCCGCGCGACGGCCCGGTCGCGCGGTTCGGGTCGCGGCACCGCGCCGGGGCGGCCGTCCCCGGCCCGGACGACGTCGATTCCCGTGGCCGCGAGGGCGGCAACGGTGGCATCCTGCGGCGACCGATAGCGCAGCGGACAACGCACCACGCCGTCGGCGCGCAGCATCAGGTGGGCGGGATCCCGTCTCCGCTCCCGCTCTGCGCGCCTGTTCTCCTTCTCCTGCACCAGGATCCGGTGCCCGGACTTCACCTCGCACCACTACGGGGCCCGGAAGGAGTGGTCGGCCTCCGCCCGCCCCATGGACACACGGGCGGGCGGGTTCTGGCTCTGTGCTGTCAGTTGGGCTTGGTGCCGGCGTCCTGGGGTGCGGCGGCGAGGGTGAAGGCGAGCAGGGCGGTGGCGGTGAAGTCGTCGGCGGATTCGACGGTCTGCCAGGCGCCGACATGGTCCATGAAGCCGGCGCCGCGGCCGTCGAAGGGGGCGAAGGGGTTGCCCTGGTTCGGGCACGTGCGCATGGTGGGGAAGGAGTTGAGGTCCTTGAGCTTCTCTGCCGCGTTGGGGCCGTTGACGACGCCGCCCAGGAGGATGTCGCCGTCCCCGTTGAGGTCGCCGGCGAGGTTGGCGGCCTGGTGTTCGGGGCAGTGCGGGAAGGTGGTTCCGGCGCCGATGACGAAGGAGGATCCCCACGCGTTGGCGCCCAGGGCCCAGTTGCGCTGCTGGGTGGCAAACGCGTCGTAGTGGGAGTCTCCGGTCACCCGGTGGTACAGCTGGGCGGTGGCGGCCAGGCCGAAGGTGTGGGGCACGGAGTCGAAGTCGGTGTAGACGGCGCCGGCCCTGAAGGGGTCGCCGGCCGCGCGAGCGCTGCCGTCGTCGAGCTGGCGCTTGAGGTCGGCGACAAGTTGCTCGCGTGTCACTTCGGTACGGGCGGCGCCGTCGTCGAGCAGGTGGGCGAGGTCGGCGTGGGCGAGGGCGCTGACGTCGCCGAGCCCGAGGGTGCCGAGGCTGTCCGAGGTGATGTACTGCTTGGCCCAGTGTCCGGCCTGCTTGGTCCAGTCGGCTGCGCGCTTGTCGTCCAGGGCCTTCGCGGCGAGGGCGAGCTCGGCGGCACCGAATTCCATGTCGTCCTGCCAGGACGCCTCGGGGTAGAAGCCGTGCGGGAAGGCGGTGACCAGCTGGTCGCCGGGTGCGGTGTCGGCGAGGGCGTAGATGTGCGCGGCCTTCTCGAGTTCCTCGTGTGCCCGTTCGGGGTTCTCGGCGGCGTCCAGCTGCGCGGCCAGGGCGAAGGTGGCGGCGACGCGTCCGGCGAGGTTCGGGCTGATCGGCTTGCCGGGGGGTGCCGCACGGAAGACCGGCCGGTGCTTGATCAGGTAGTCGGGGTCACCGGGTTTGACGTCGAGGGCGTCGTCGGACTCCGGCAGTCGCCACACATCGTGGTCGGACCTGATCTTGCCGCTGCCGTCGGCGGTGTCGCCCTTGCCGAGCCCGACCTGGACGTACAGGGTGCGCGACCTGTCGTCCCACATCTTGTCGAGCCAGTCCAGCCCGTGGCGTGCCTCGGCGGACAACTCCCTCCCGCCGACGGGTGTGGTGCGCTGCGCGAGCAGGAGACTCGCGGTGGAGTAGGAGGCGGTGTGGGTGAACTTGAGGAAGTCACCGGCGTCGTTCCAGCCGCCCGAGACGTCGATCGGGCCGGCGACGCGCTTGAGGGGCGCGGTCAGCACCGTCTCGTCGTCGGCGTAGGCGGGGGTGTCGTAGACCGTAGCCTGGCGGTCCG
Source organism: Kitasatospora sp. NPDC004669 (assembly GCF_040609455.1). Taxonomy (NCBI): domain Bacteria; kingdom Bacillati; phylum Actinomycetota; class Actinomycetes; order Kitasatosporales; family Streptomycetaceae; genus Kitasatospora; species Kitasatospora sp. NPDC004669. Next base: position 32,784 of record NZ_JBEXKB010000054.1, on the reverse strand, counting down.
CCAGGTGTGAGGGCCGGCGGCGCAGTTCCGTGGGGACTACGTCGGCGCCGTCGCGCTGGGCCTGGAAGAACCGGACGTTGTCCTGGATGAGCTTGCCGAAGAGTTCGTCCGCCGCGGCGATGTGGAACGTCGGGGAGACGGCGGTGACGGGCCCGAACACCTCGACCCGGTAGTCGCCGGGCTCGGTCAGAGGGGACAGGTCCAGGGTGTGAACGGCCTTGTACGTGCTGTTCCAGCCTCCGGCGGAGGAACCGACCTTGCCCTTCAGGATCTCCTTCCCGGAGGCGTCGAGGACCCGGAAGGACGTCTTGGACGCGGGGACGGAGGTCATCAGATAGGCCTGCTTGGCCTCGCCTGGTGTGTAGCCGACCTGGTCGACGCGCACTACCGCACGCGGAGCGCCCGCCGCGAGGGAGTCCGCCCCCTGCGCGGACTGGACACAGTAGACGGCGAGAACGGTCGCGGCCATGCCGGCAGCGGTCATGCCGATGACGCGCTTACGGATACGAATCTTTGCCATGCCCGCAGACTGCCCGCCGGTCCATGAGGCGATCATGAGGTAGCTGCGGCACCTCCCGGCGCCGCGTTCAGAAGTTCCTTCGCCTCTGCCCCGCCACGGCGGCAGCGGGCGCGGCTCATCAGTGCCCGGCCCGGCTGTGAGCCGGGCGAGCGCGGGACTCCCACGGCCTCAGGGCTGCCCATGTCCCGGCATAACGCCCCAATCATGACTACCCCGGCGTTCGCGTTCTTTTCGATCCACTAGGCTCGCCCGCCATGCGTGTACTTGTCCTCGAGGACGACCCCGAACTCGGCCCCGTGATCACCCGCGGTCTGCGTGAGGCCGGCTTCGCCGTCGACTTCGCCACCGATCTCGCCGACGCCGACTTCAAGCTCGCAGTCAACACCTACGACTGCATGGTCGCCGACCGCACCCTGCCCGACGGGGACGCGCTCACGCTCCTGTCCGCCCAACGCAAGGCCGGCTCCACCCTGCCCGTGCTGCTGCTCACCGCCCTCGACGCGGTCAGCGACCGCGTGGCCGGGTTCGAGCACGGCGCCGACGACTACCTCGTCAAACCCTTCGCCTTCGCCGAGCTCAACGCCCGCGTCCGCACCCTGTGCCGTCGCGGTCAGCCCGCGCGACTGCCGGAACTGCGCGTCGGCGGCCTGGAGCTCGACCTGCCGCGCCGCAGAGTGCGGCGCGACGGTGTACTGCTCACCCTCACCGCCAAGGAGTTCGCGGTCCTGGAAGTCCTGATGCTGCGCGCCGGAGAGGTGGTCACCCGCACCGAACTCATCGAACGCTGCTGGGACGAGCAGACCGAACCGCTCTCCAACGTCGTCGACGTCCTCATAGGTCAGCTGCGCCGCAAACTGGGCCCGCCCGAGCTCATCCTGACCGTCCGCGGCGTCGGCTACCAGCTCGCCGACCCCGCCACGGACCTGTGATGCCGCCCAGTCCCGCAGTCGCACGCCTGCACCGCGTCCGGTGGGCAACGACCCTGCTCTTCGCCGCCACCACCGCCCTGTGTCTGCTGGTCCTCTCCGTCCTGGCTGTGCGCACCGACGCCCGGTCCCGGACGAGCGATCTCGACAACGACGTCAGCCGGCGGGCCGACGGCCTCGCCCGCACGCTCTACTACGACCAGGGTGTCCTGCACCTCGACGCCCTGGCGGAGGACGACCTGGCCCTGAGCGCGCAGCGGCTCGCCGTCATTCAGGCACCCGCGCCCGGCCGGCCCCAGATCCGTCACGCGCCCACCGCGCGCGCCGCTCTTCCCGACCAGGCCGGGCTGGACGACATCTGGAAACAGGTCGAGCACGACCAGGAGACCGTCTTCGTCGCCGCCGAGGCCGGCGGCCGGAAAATCCAATGGGCCGCCGCCCCCGTCTGGGACGGCGACAGGATCGGCGCCGCCGTGCTGGTCGGAGCCGACCCCGCACAGAGCCAGGCCGCCCACGACCGCCTCGTCCGCTGGCTCACCCTGGGCTGCGCGGCCCTGGTGCTGGCCGCCGCCGCCATCGGACACCTCCTGTCCGGACGGGCCATGCGACCCGCGCTGCGCGGACTCGACCAGCAGGAACAGTTCCTCGCCGAAGCCGCGCACGAGCTCCGCACCCCGCTGGCCACCCTGCGCCTGGTGGTCGAAAGCGGCAGCACCTCCCCCACCCGGGCACCCGCCGCCCTCGACGAAGCGGTCCGCCTCATCGACCGCCTGGGCCGACTGGTCACCGGCCTGCTGGCCCGGGCCCGCGTCGAGGCCGGCACCCAGGAGATCGAGCTCACCCTGCTGCGACTCGACCAGCTGGTCGAACAGACCATCGAGGAACTACCGGACAGCACCGGCGTCACCGTCACCACCGAAGCCACCATCGTCAACGGCGACCCAGAACTGCTCGCCCAAGCGGTCCGCAACCTCGTCGAGAACGCGCTGCGGCACGGCGGCGGTCCCCCGGTCGACGTGAGCGTCACCCCCGGCCGCGTCGCCGTACGAGACCACGGCCCCGGCGTACCGGCCGAGGACCGTACACGGGTCTTCGACCGCAGCGTCACCGGATCCGACAGCAAGGGAACCGGCACGGGCCTCGCCATCGTCCGCTGGGTCGCCGAACTCCACAACGGCACCGCCCGACTCTCCCCCGCCTCCGGCGGCGGCCTGCTCGCAGAACTCCTGCTACCCCCGCACACCAGCAGCTGACACAACCCGGCAAGGCTCGCCGCTGGGTCATCTCACGCCACGTAGGCAGGGGTGCCGAGACCCCCCGACGCAGGTCAGCGGCCTACGCCGGGATGAGGCGAGGTCAGCAGCGGCGTTACCGGGCGCCACGCCACTCCGCTCGGCGGCCGCGGCTTCGGCGGAACGAACAGCTCGTCCGCCGCACACGACGCTGACCAGGTCCCGGGACTCTCTCCCCTGCGGACCACGGCAGAGTCTCCCGCCCCGTCGAGGCAACACCACCCCGGACCAGGCACCACGTACGACTGAACACCACCCGGTTCGAAGCCTCGCGTACAGCCTGCCAACTACCCTGAAATCTTTGGCAACGTACTTCCCGCGGCCCGCAGAGCGCTAGCGTGGGGTCCCATGATCGTATGGCTCAACGGCACCCACGGCGCAGGCAAGACGACGACCAGTGCACTCGTGCAGCAACTGATCGCGAATTCACGGGTGTTCGACGCCGAGAAGGTCGGCGAGACGCTCATGGACATCACGCCGGGGCTACCCGAGACGGACAACTTCCAGCACTGGCCGCCGTGGCGGCCGCTCGTGGTCGAGACCGCCCGCCGCGTGCTCGACTACACCGGAGGGACTCTGGTGATGCCGATGACGGTCCTGGTCGAGCGGTACTGGCGCGAGATCAGCACGGGCCTCGCCCAACACGCCATTCCGGTACGGCACTTCGTCCTCCATGCCGACCAGGAGACCCTCCGCGGGCGCATCGCAGGGGACACCGTCGTCGGCCCCAACTCCTGGTTCCGCCTCAAGTACCTCGAACCCTACGCCGAGGCGGCCCGCACCTGGCTGCACGCCGAGGCCGAGGTCGTCGACACCACGCACCTCACGCCCGCCCAGGCCGCCCTGCAGATCGCAGAGGCCGTCAAGGGTTGAGGTCCGCGTCGCCCGAGCCGAATGTCTGCGGCATGTACGCCCGCTCTCCCCAACTCGCGAACAAGGCTGCAACGCCGTCAGCCAGAGCACACCCCCTGAACGTCACCCGATGCACCGTCGGCGTACAGCCTGGCCGGCCGGGAGCTGCCCGGCCGATCACGTGGAGGTGGAGGAAAATGGCAGGCGGGGGGTTGTTGGCCCCTGGTAGAACATGGGGCGATGGGTATCCGGGAACGTGATCGCAAGGTGTACCGGCCGCTACGGCGGGCCGGCCTTGAGGTCATACCGGACGCCGTACCAGAGGGCACGATGCCCTTCGTCCGCGGATACGGTGCCGAAGACGTGACCGACGGCTTCTCCCGCCGGTACGACACCCCGCAGCTGGTCGAGCGGCTCAATGCGGACTGGTACGACCTCGCGGTCTCCTCGGGCCTCTTCGACGATCGGCGCGAGTTCCTCGTGCAGCTTCCGCAGGGCACCCGTTCACACCTCGCCGTCCTGCAGCGCCGGCACGGCTATCGTGCACCGGTGTTCTGGACCCGGGTCCGGCTCCTGGACCACTGGGATGTCATGGGCCGAGGCGCGGCATCGGCGTTCCTCGGCGTGCACTCGGGCCACCCGGGCTTCGCCATGATGTCCCTGGACGGCAGCGTGTACGTCTGTGCCTCGACGGGCGAGACCGGCATTGACGTGCTCGTGGTGCGCCACCCGGACCGCTCGGAGAACATCCTGCGCCACCTGGAGTGGATCACGCGTCGTGACAGCCCCTATGCGAACCGCGAGGAAAAGCAGCGTGTCGCCGCCTGGCTCGCCGGCCGTGCACGGGGCCTTCCGGGTCGCTGACGACGAGGCCCCGGACGGTCCGACTGATCATGTGCGGAGCCAGATGACCAGGGCGGCCGAGGTCGACGCCTTTGGGCGAGCGCGGTCCGTCAGAACCGGTTGCGGCGCACCGCGGGCCAGGCGGCTGCCTGCCCGGGGCCGCGCAGCGCAAGGGCCGCGGTGCGGGTGCGCTCCGGGCCGTCTCTGCCCGCCCGCGTGTAGGTTCCAGCTCCGAAGCCCCAACCTGCGCTCGACGTCCTCAACCTGCGCCACGGTGACCGGAGCAAACAGCGGACCGCGTGGATCATCCGCGTCATAGGCGGCCACCGCTTGATCACGGCCAGATACGCGCCCTGGCCGCGGCCGCGCCCCTCAGTCGAGCGCGTCCAGGGCGGCCAGGATGTCAGCGGGCTCGGCGCGCAGGGTGTAGTCGGTCTGGACGAAGGCCCAGCGGATGGTGCCGGTGCGGTCGATGACGAAGGTCGCGGGCAGCGGCAGCGTGCGCGAGTGGCCGGCGTTGACGCGCTTCAGGTCGAAGCCCAACTGGTCGTAGAGGGTGCCCAGTTCGTCGGAGAGGTCGAAGGCGATGCCGAACCACGCCGCGACCTCGGAGCCGATGTCGCTGAGCACGTCGAAGGCCAGCTGCTCCTTCTCGGCCAGGGTCAGGGACTCGTCGGGGATCTGCGGCGAGACGGCCACCAGACGGGCGCCACGGGCGGTGATCGCGTCGTGCTGCTCCTGGAGGGCGCGCAGCGCGAGGTTGCAGAAGGGGCACCAGGCACCACGGTAGAAGGTCAGCACGACCGGCCCGTCGGCCAGCAGCCCGTCCAGCGCGACGCACTGCCCGGTGGCCGCGGGCAGCGTGAACCGCGGAGCCGGGGCGCCCACGCCGAGCGCGCGCTCCGCGAGGCCAGAGGCGGCGAGCTCGCGCCCGTTACGGTCCATGACCTCGATGGCCTCCGCCGGGATCGACTGACTCCGGTTCTCGTGCACGGCGCGCAGCTGGTCGTGAAGGCTCACAGGGGTCGCCCTTTCTCGGGGTGGGATCTGGGTCGCTGAACTTGAACCAGTCGTTCCAGGATGATGGATCGTCAGATTCACTGTCAAGGACTATCTTGGAACAACCATTTCAAGTACCCGGGAGCGGTCCGCCATGCCCGACATCAAGCACTTCGACCCGGAGCTGGCGCTGGAGCGCGCCGAGCGGCTGTTCTGGCAGCACGGCGCGGCCGAGGCGTCGATCCAGGACGTCGTCGCCGCGACCGGGCTGAACCGCTCCAGCCTCTACGCCACCTTCGGCGGCAAGCAGCAGCTCTACCGCGCCGCGTTGCGCCGCTACCTGCGACACCGCGCGCAGCCGGCCTTCCGTCAACTCGCCGACGACGGCCGGGGCCTGCCCGCCGTGCGGGACTTCTTCGGCGGGCTGATCGCGGTCCGATGCTCGGGCGAGCACGCGGGCTGGGGCTGCATGGTCGTCAACGCCCATCTGGGCACCGAACACCACGACCCGGACGTTCGGGCGCTGCTCGACGACCACCACCGCCAACTCCGCGACGCGCTGCACACCGCCCTCGACGTCGCCCGCCGCGACGGCCAGTTGTCCCCGCACCTGGCCACCGGCGCCGCCGCTGAAACCCTGGCCCTGCTCACCTACGGCGTCAACCTCCGCTCCCGTAACGGCGCCGACGCGGACAGCCTGCTGCGAACCGTCACCGACACCCTCGCCCTGTTCGGGGCCTGACGCGCGGCACCACCGCCGGATGACGCCTCATCCCGCTCCTCGGCATCGTGGAGCCGCTGCCGCCCGGTGCAGGCGCCCGCTGGTAGACCGGCGGCCGGTCCGACGCCAGCACCCGCAGCACCGTACTTCGGGAGATCCCCAGCCGCCGGACCACCGCCCGGGCCGACAGCCCCTCGCTCCGGTGCAGCCGACGGATCTCGGCCCGGTCCTCCACGTGGATCACCCTCGCTTCCTCCTGACTCCGGTCCAGTGAAGTCAGGAGGATCAAGAGATCCGCGAGCGGCCCGCTTTTGATCCGCCGTCCGTGGCCCGCACTTCAGGTTCTGGATCACTTTCCGTGCCGGACTGACGGAGCGCCACCGGAACCGCGATCACGAACGGTCGTGACTGATGTACCTGCCTCATGGACAGCCAGTGCAATCGGTCGTCCGTTGGACGCAGCCCCAAGGCAGAATGAGCGCATGGCAACTTGAAGAGCACCGGCTGGCCGGAAGTCCTGGCGCAAGAGGGGAAACGGCTGGTCCGTCCGCGACGGTGACCGCTGGATCTGCCTCGTGTGCCACGAGCCTGTCCGCTCCTACCAGTACCGTTTCCATCCGCCCGAGTCCTCCAGCTTCGAGCGTTGCATCGGGTTTGCCTGGTGCTCGGGGTGCCGGATCTACTCGGGCAACATGGTCTACATTCCTCGCAAGCGCGTCCTGGTCGACGTCCTTGCCTCGCTACCTGCCGACGACCGCGACCAGTTGCTCCGGAAGGAGGCCGCACTGGTCGACTATCTCGACAGTCGAGGCCTCGGCCGGCACTGATCCGAGCCCCCGTGCTCGGCCGTCGTGCTCGGCGCCATCACCGCCAGCCCCGATACGTGACCCTCCACACGCACCCTGTGGGCGGGCGACTTCCGCCCGGGACGCGTGCACGACGCCACCGCCATCCGCGGCGACGGCATCGGCAACCTGTTCCGCCGATTCCCCGACGTCCAGATCCTCTTCGGGCGAGCCGGCAGGTCCAGGCCCTCCGGTCAGAGGGTGTTGCCGTGGACGATCGTGCGACCGGGGTAGTGGGCGTCGAGGTAGGCGCGGGCTGCGGTGAGATCGCCGACGACGCCGACGGTGGTGCGGCCGTCCGGCGCGCTGCCGGTCTTGAAGACCTGGAAGTCGGGCTGGTTCAGGGCCTGGAGTTCGCCTTCGAGGGGGTAGTCGTGGCCGCGCCGCCGGACGAGGTCGGAGGTGACGTGCCCGCGGACGACCCGGGTCCGGCCGGGGAAGCGCTGGTCGAGGATGTGGCGGGCTTCGCTGAGGTCGCCGATCACCTCGACGGTCTGCACGGTGTCGCCCGGGTGGGCCGAGACGGTGTCCACGTGCCAGGTGGCCGGGCCGACGCCGGCCTGGTGGATGGCGTGCTGGAGGTCGGCCAGCGCCTGCCCTCGGGGCGGGGCGGCCTGATTGGCGGCGGCCGCGCCGCACGCGACGGCCAGGACCGAGAGGGTGGCCAGGAGCCGGCCGGTGAGTGCGACGTCCACGGGTGTGCCCTCCTTTCACGGTGTCAGGCGATCGAGAGGCCGAACTTGTCGATGACCGGCGCGATCGGGGTGAACAGGACGGTGTCGTAGCAGGTGGTCCTGTCCGCCACCGGGCCGCAGACGACCTTGTTGCCGCCGCCGGCGACCATGATGCCTCTGGCCTGCATGTCCTCACCGCCGTTGATGCTGGCGAAGACCGGCCCGCCGCTGTCTCCCTGAGCCACGCTGATGGTCTTGTCGTCGGTGCGCACGGCGCTGTCCATGTCGGTGTGCCAGACGTCGTCGACGTTGGCGGCGAAGTCCGTTTTGGTGATCTTCAACCCGCAGTGCACTCCGCTCATCGCGCCGCTGTCGCACACCAGGCCGCCGACGCTGTTGTGCCCGGCGCCGAAGACGCGCTTGGAGTAGCCGGACCCGTTGTCCCACGCTCCGTCGTAGAAGCGACCGCTTGGTGTGCCGTGGATGTCGATCACAGTGATGTCGAGCCCGGTGTCGGCGTCGGCGGCCCTGCCGATCTCGACGCCGCTGCCGGTCTTGTACGTGCCGGAGGTCCCGCAGTGGGCGGCGGTGAGCAGGACGGCGGTCTTACCGCGCCAGGCACCGAATCCCGAGGTGCAGAAGGCGTTGCCGGGTGCGATGAGTTCGGCGCCGGCGCTCCAGGGGCTGACGTCGCTGTGGCGGGTCGCGGTGGCCGCCGGGGCGGCCGCGGGTCCGGCGTTGACCGGGACACCGGCGAGCTCGGCGGCGTGCGCGGCGACCTGCTCTCCGGTGGGCACTCGGTGCCGGCGGGCGCTGTCGGGGGTGTAGTTGACGATCAGCCCGGTACCGTCCGCAGCGGGCCCGGCCGCGTTCCACACCGCGCCCGCGTCTCCGCGTACGGCGGCCTCGACGAGCCGGTCCCGCGCTTCGCGCAGCTGCAGCAGGGTGTAGGGCGCCTGCAGGACGGTCGCGGTGATCCCCGGCGGGGTGTGCTCCAGGAGGCCGGCGACGCGCTCGGGCACGTCGCCGTGCCAGTACAGCGTCAGGAGGCCCTGCTGCGGGTCGATGGTGTGCCCGGCGTAGCCGGGCACCGTCGCGCGGTGCTGCTCGGGCACCCCGGTGACGGCCTCGACGAGCCGGTCGAGCGTAGCCTGACGTCTGAGCACCTCGGGATCCATGACGCCGTCCGGGCCGTGGGCACCGCGCGCCGTCGGCGTCGAGGCCGCGTGGGCGGGCACCGCCGTGAGCAGGGCGAGCATGGCGGCCCCGACGAGAGCCGTCCTCCTGATACGCACCCGCCCAGTACCCCACGGCGCGGGCCGCCGCCGCCAGCACACGGCCACCCTGTCACCCGCACGGGCGACGACACGGGGGTGGCGCAGCGTCGGCCGGTTGCCGCCGCCGGCACCTGGCCGGGTTTCCCGCCTCGTGGACGGGATCGAAGTGGCCGCCGTGGTCCCAGGACGCCGTGCTCCGCACTACCGGGCCCCGTGGCCGAGGGCTGGGGTGCGCGGTCGTAGGCGTTCTCCCTGCGGTCCGAACATGATCAGGTATTCGACCGGTCCGCCGGGTCCGGCGTTCGCGACTCCGTGGGCGGTGCGGGTGCCGAACTCGGCGACGTCCCCGGCGCTCAGGACGAGGTCCTGCTCGCCGAGCGCCAGCCACAGCCGCCCGTACAGGACGCACAGCCATTCGTACCCGTCGTGGGAGACCTGCCGCGGCCGCGCCGGCGGCGCGTCGACGGCGGGCAGGACGTGCTTGTGGACGTGCAGGCCCCCCACGTACCGGGTCAGCGGCAGCACCGCCTTGTCGTCGCCGGGACGCTGCGGCATCGGGGTGCGTGGTCCGGCCGCGGCGACGGGTGCGGTGCCGGCCAGGTCGTCCAGGGAGGTGTCGTACGCCTTCGCGAGCCGCAGCAGCACCTCCAGGGTCGGCTTGCGCCGGCCGGTCTCGATCCGCGACAGCGTGCTCAGCGAGATGCCGGTCGCGCGGCTGACGCCGGTGAGTGTGGCGCCGCGCTGCTCGCGCGCGGTCCGCAGCCGGGGGCCCATGGCCGCCAGCGTGTCGGCTGTGCCGTCGTCCGTCACCGTCGCCCCGCTCCCTCCGGCCGTGCCGCGTCCACCGCCTTGTCCTGCCAGTTTGCCAGAATGGCAAGGATGTTCGCGTCGGGCGGCCGCCGCGCCGCATGATCGGTGGGTAACCGCAGCCGCCTGTGAACCGAGGAGAAGCGATGCACCAGCCCGCGCCGTCCGCCGACCTACGCCACCGCACCATCGAGGCACCCGCCGGGCGCCTGCACCTGGTCGAGCAGGGCACCGGACCGCTGGTCCTGCTCGTCCACGGCTTCCCCGAGTCCTGGTACTCCTGGCGCCGCCAGCTCCCGGCCCTCGCGGCTGCGGGGTACCGGGCCGTGGCGCTCGACGTGCGCGGCTACGGCCGCTCCTCCAAGCCGGCCGCGACGGACGCCTACCGGATGCTCGACCTGGTGGAGGACAACGTCGCCCTGGTGCGCGCCCTGGGCGAGGAGAGGGCGGTGGTCGTCGGGCACGACTGGGGCTCCAACATCGCGGCGGCCTCCGCCCTGCTCCACCCCGACGTCTTCCGCGCCGTCGGACTGCTGAGCGTCCCCTACGCACCGCCCGGCGGCCCCCGCCCCACCGACGTCTTCGCGCAGATGGGCGGCGACCAGGAGTTCTACGTCTCGTACTTCCAGGAGCCCGGCCGGGCCGAGGCGGAGATGGAGCCCGACCTCCGGGGCTGGCTCGCGGGCTTCTACGCGGCCCTGTCCGCCGACACCATGCCCGCCCACGGCGAGCCCGACCCGCACTTCGTGGCCCGCGCCGGCGGCCGGCTGCGCGACCGCTTCCCCGGCGGCAAGCTGCCCGCCTGGCTGACCGAGGACGATCTCGACGTGTACACCGGGGAGTTCGAGCGCACCGGCATGACCGGGGCCCTCAACCGCTACCGCAACATGGACCGCGACTGGGAGGACCTCGGCCAGTACGGCGGCGCCCCGATCAAGCAGCCGTCCCTGTTCATCGGCGGCGCCCTGGACGCCTCCACGACCTGGATGGCCGACGCGATCGACGCCTACCCGGCCACCCTCCCCGGCCTGACCTCCACCCACATCCTGGACGGCTGCGGGCACTGGATCCAGCAGGAGCGTCCCGAGGAGGTCAACCGCCTGCTGACAGCCTGGCTCGCCTCCCTCCCGGACTGAATCGTCGGGCGTGCCGCGGCCGGGCCCCGTCGCAGGACAACCCCGGTCGGCACACCCGAGGACAGCGCCCGAAGCTCGACCTCGTCATGCAACCGCTGCCCGAAGCTCGACCTCATCATGCAACCGCTGCGCGAGGGCGACACCGTGAAGGTAACCGGGCTCGTCCAGCTCTCCCTCTCCGTACTGCGCCTGGTGACCTCGGCGCCGAACTACGCGAGCGCGGCGTCGGCCCGCACGTCATCGAGCAGGGCATCGACACCGCCACCACGGAGGGCCGGGCGATGTCCGGGATGCCGTCAGTGCTCGCCGAGCTTCAGCGAGGACTGATCGTGGCGGATACGAACGACGGGCTCGCCTCCGCCCGGGCCCGCGGACCGGTCGACGGGCGCCGGCCCGGGCTCACCGACGACCAGGCCGCGCTCGCCCAAGGGTCGACACCCTGGCCGAGGCCCCGGCGGCCGTACCGCCCGAGGCAGTGCGGTTCGTCACGTCGCTGCAGGAGGCGCGAACCGGCCGGCCATCCGCACCATCAGGCGCTCGAATACCGACTGCCACCGGGCAGGGGCTGCACTCCGGCTCGCGGCCGCCGGCTGATCTTCGTTTGTCGACACGACTCACGATGATCAACGGTGGCCGCCTCGGTCGACGGGTCGGCCTCAATCGGGGGATGACATCACCCAGCCCGAGCCCGACGCACCGGCACACCGGCACCGCAGGAAGAACGCGTCCGGAAGGCGGGGATCACGGCCGGGAGCCGGGCTCCTCGAGGTCGACCGACTCGCCCAGCGGGATGCGGGCGTAGTCGGTCCCGTGTTCCCCCGTCAGCCATCCGTCGAAGTTCTCCATCCCGATGTCACTGAGGTTCGCGTCGTGGATGGGAAACGCCCGAGCCGGTCGTACGGCGCGGACGAATTCGATGGCTTCACGGAGCTTCAGCCATGGACCGGACGCCGGCACGAGCAGTGTGTCAACCGGTTCGGCGGGGACGAACAGGGAGTCCCCGGGGTGGTAGACGCCGTCGACGATGAAGCCGATGTTGGGGCAGCCGGGCAGGCCGTCGATGATCTCGGCGTGCAAACCGCCGACGGCGCGCACGGTGAACCCGGCCGCGGTGAAGGTGTCTCCCGCTGCGACGGCGGTCGCGCCGTTGCCGAGGGCCGCGGCGAGGGCGGCATGGGTGTGAACGGTCAGCGCGGGATTGCTCTCCCGGGCTGCGGCGAGCTTGCCGACGTCGATGTGGTCCTCGTGCTCGTGGGTGATGAGCACGGCGGTGGCGCCGGACAGGGCTTCCGTTTCAGAAAATGTGCCCGGGTCGATCACGAGCACCCGATCGTCGTCCTCGAGGCGTACACAGGCATGGCCGTACTTCGTCAGACGCATCCGATCAATCTACCGTCAGGAGCCTACCGGCATCGCGGATATGCGCTGGGCCACCGTCTCATGGCCAGTCCGCGACACTCACGAGATCGACGGCGGCCTCACCTGTCCCCATGCCGGCTTTCGCCAACGAGATCGAGATCTACAGCTGGAGTACTCACAGGAGGAACGGAGTCATGGACGGTCAACTGGCCGTCGTGCCACTCGGCGACGATTGCGCTCGGTTCCGGCGTCGCCCTCGCCCGTGCGGTCAGCGTCCTCCTCTTCGGCGCCGGGCTGAGTCCGGAGCCGAAGAGGACAAAGGTAGGATGACCTAACTCCCGCGCTACGCGCGAAGAGTTCCATAGATATTCCATTTGACCGATTTATCTCCCGCTTCACACGCACGGAGCCACCTTCATGGACAACCCGTCCGCCGCCGACACCGACGGCGCGATAGAGACACGCGGTATCGAACCCGTCCCCGACCACGAGCGCGGGGGCAGAGTCCGCGAGCTCTTCCCGACCTGGGTCGCGGCGAACATCAGCGTCCTGCTCCTCACCATGGGTGCCGCCCTGGTGGTGTTCAACCAGTTGAACTTCTGGCAGGTCCTGATCGTCGCCGCGTGCGCCGCGCTCGTCTCGTTCGGCATGGTCGGCGTGCTGTCGGTCTCCGGGAAGTGGGGCGGGGCGCCGGGCGCGACCCTCTCACGGGCCACCTTCGGGGTGCGCGGGAACCTCTTCCCCGGCGCGATCCTCTGGATCGCCCGGTTCGGCTGGGAGACGATCAACGCCGTCACCGGTGCCTACGCCGTGCTGACCGTCCTTGACCTTCTCCTCGGCGTCAAGAGCAACACCGCGCTGATCGTGATCACGCTCTTCGCCTTCGTCGCCTGCACCTTCCTGGTCTCCGGCATGGGCCGGAAGGCGCTGAACGTCTGCAACACCTGGTCGACGTACCTCTTCGGCGTCTTCAGCGTGCTGGTGCTGGGCTACCTGGTCGCCACCATGCACTGGAGCGAGGTCTTCTCCAAGCCCGCGGGGACCACCGCGATGATGATCGCCGGCATCGGGACCATCGCCGCCGGTGGCATCAGCTGGGTCCCCACCGGCCCGGACTTCGCCCGCTACCTGCCGCACGCCGCCTCCGGCAGGAAGATCGTCGGTGTGACGGTCTCCGGTGCCGGCCTGGTGATGGTGCCGATGGTGCTGATGGGTGCCGTGATGGCGGTGGCGTCGCCCGGCCTGGCACAGGCCGCGGACCCGGTCTCCTTCCTCGGTGACCTGCTGCCGACCTGGCTGGCCGTGCCCTACCTGCTGACCGCGATCGTGGGCATGCTGCTGATCAACAGCCTCTCCATGTACTCGGCCGGCTTCACCGCGCAGACCATGGGCGTCAGGCTGCCGCGCGCCCTGGCCGTCAGCATCAACGCCGTGATCTCGCTGGTCGGCGGCCTGCTGCTGATGCTGGTCGCCAAGAGCTTCCTGGGCTCCTTCATCACCTTCCTGATCCTGCTCGCCGTCTCCTTCTCTGCCTGGATCGGCGTCTACGCGGTGGACATGTTCCGGCGCCGGTCGCGTGCGGTGCGCTACGACGCCGCCGCGCTGATGGACACCACCCCGAGCAGCCGGTACTGGTACACGGGCGGCTTCTGCTGGCAGGCGATGGTGTCCTGGGTGCTCGCGCTGCTGATCGGGCTCGCCTTCACCAAGTGCGACTGGTTCGCCGGCCCGCTCTCCGGCACTCCCGTCGGCAGGTACGGGCTCGCCTGGGCGGCGACCATCGTGATCTCCGGCGTGATCACGGCCGTGCTCCCCGCGCCCCGGGAGAACACCTCCGCCGCCGCCGAGCAGCCCGCCGACCTCCAGGCGGAGCGGACCGAACGGATCACCGTCTGACCGCACGACGCGAACCTCCGCGCGCCCGAACACCCCCGGACCGTCCTGGCGCCGGCTCAGCTGAGCCGGCGTCCGGGCGGTCCGGTTTCGATGTCGCGGTCAGGCACCGGGCGTGCCGCACCGAGCGCAGGTGACGGTCGGCTGGACGGACGCGCCGATCACGTCAGTGTGAGTGGGGATGGTCGTGGTCGTGACGGTGGTCGTGGCCCGCGGGGCGTTGTGCCAGGGCCTCGGTGCGTGCGGTGACCTCGTCCGTGGACACGACGCGCAGGTCGATGAGCACGTCCTCCAGGGCACCCAGCCAGAGCAGGTAGTAGTGGTAGGGCTCCTCCCGTGCCGACGCGCTCTCCCAGGCGGCGATCCGGGCGATCAGCGCGGCCTGGAATCGCGGCCAGGTGAACGCACCCGCCTCATGCAGACCGACGGCCATGCCGAAGGCACGGCTCTGCCACGGCTCGGCGAACACCAGCTCGCCGTTGGAGCGGGGCGGTGCGGTCGGGCCCTCGATGTCCAGCGGCGCGCTCATGGGGCCTTGACCTTCGCCACGCCCACCATCGCGTCCCTCGTCACCAGCGGCACGAGCTCCTCCTCGGACAGGCGCCCGGTGCCGGCCGGACGTTCGGGCAGCACCAGCCAGCGCACCTCGCTGGTGGAGTCCCGGACGGTGATCCGCACGTCGTCGGAGAGTTCGAGTCCCATCTCGGACAGCACCGCGCGCGGCTCTCTGACGATCCGCGCACGGTAGGCGGGGTCCTTGTACCAGCTCGGCGGCAGGCCGAGCACCGGCCACGGGTAGCACGAGCACAGCGTGCAGACCACCACGTTGTGGGTGGTCGCGGTGTTCTCCACGACGACGATGTGCTCGCCCTGCGGCCCCGAGAAGCCCAGCTCCTTGACGGCGGCGGTGCCGTCCTCGAGCAGCCGCCGCCGGTACTGCGGGTCGGTCCACGCCCTGGCGACGACCCTGGCCCCGTTGAGCGGGCCCACGTTGGTCTCGTAGGTGGTGATGATCTCGTCCATCGCCTTCGGGTCGATCAGGCCCCGCTCGGTGAGCAGTTGCTCGAGCGCCTCGGTCCGCAGCGCCGCGGGAAGCCTCTCGCCCGGTCCGCTGGTGGTGGTCACGAGGTTGTCTCCAGATAGCTCTCGTACAGCTCTGCGGTGAGCGCGAAGGGTTCGGCGTCGGCGCCCCACAGCTCGTGCGAGTCGAACCGCACCGAGTAGACGTGCTGCGGGTTCTCGCCCAGGAAGTGCGCGTTGGTGTCCGGCAGCACCGCGGCGGGCTGGATGAGCTCGACGGTGCCGGTACGGTCCCGCAGGTAGCCCGGCAGCCGGGTGTGCCCGGGCGGCGAGACGTCCTTGGCGCGCACGCGCTCGCCGACGGCGAAGGCCGGGGCGGCACCCACGGTGCGCAGCGAGCCCTCGGCGGTCGGCCGGTAGTCGGGCCGGGCGGACTTCGGGATCGGCGGTTCCTCCGCGTGTTCGCCGCGCAGGTTGCGGGCGCGGGCGTCGACCGCGCCCGGCGCCAGGATGGCGCTGTCGGTGAGCAGCAGCTCCCCGGCGTTGAGCCAGCGCCCGTAGTAGCCGTCGTCCAGGTAGGCGGCGCGGTCCAGGCGCTCAAGCGCGTGCCGGAAGGCGTCCGTGTTGATGCCGCCGCACGCGACGCGGCCGGAGAGGAGCGCAAGCGCGAATGCCTTGCCCTGCCAGGGCTCCTCGAAGACGGGTTCATCGCGTCTCGGCGGATGAACGGAACCCCGTCCCCGGGTCCCTCCCATATCTGCAATGCCATTCATCACATAATCTCTCACATATCTGCAATGGTCGACATATTCACCGGAATTGTAAGCGGGGCGTTCTCGGTGTCGCGGCATCGGCCACGCAGGAACCCGACCGGCGGCAGGTACCGGCCCGCGGCCCGCGCGAGAAGAGTGGCCCCCGCTGACCCGCCGACCATCCGTCACCGACCCGGCGAACCCGCTCCCCCGTCGGACGACACCGCGCAGCCGGTTCCGCCGCGGAACAAACCTCGGCGAGGAGATCCGCCGAATTCGACGCCTCGTCACCTACACTGCTGCCGTCGCACAACGTGAGGGATCATGTGAGCATCGTAAAGGAAATTCCACGAAGGCCGTGGCGTCATTTCTTGCTCCGCGGATCACTGATCGCCGCGCTCGTCGTGCAGTCGGCTGCGCTCATCTCCCAGCAAATGCAGATCGACGATCTGCAGGTGCAGCACATCGGATATCCGCAGCCAGAGCACGTCGTGCCCGGCCCCTCCGGTCCGCCCGGCCCCCCTGGCCCGCCCGGCCCCGCTGGCCTACAAGGCAGGGAGGGGAAGGACGGCAAGGACGGGAAGGACGGAAGGGAAGGCAGGGAAGGCAGGGAAGGCAGGGAAGGCAGGGAGGGGCAGAACGGCAAGGACGGCAAGGACGGACAGAACGGGCAGAACGCCGCCCCCAAGCCATCGCCGACCGTGTCTCCCGGCCACCATAAGGACCCCAGGGACAAGGCCCTCCCCGACGGCTCCTCCGGCACCCCCAGTCCACGATGACCACGGGTTCCGCAGTCAATGCGGCGCGTGCCTCACCGACTGCGGAACTCGGGCGGCGCCGTGGCCCGTCAGGTGTCGCTCGGGCTGACCAGCCGGTAGCGCGACACGCGCCGGGGTGCGCCGTCGTCGAGCGCGTCCATGGCTTGTCGGCGGGCGAGCCGTCGGTGACGGTGTCCTGGATGTGCCCGGCCTGGGCCGGGTCGGTGAGCAGGCGCTCACCCTTGGCGGCCGGGACGTCCGGGTGCTCGGCTTCCGTGATCCGGATGACCTGGTCCGTCGTCAGGGTGCCGTCGAGCGGCCGCAGCAGCTTCCATCGCCAGCCGCCGGGGTCGGGCAGGATGCTCATGAGGTCCGGCAGGGAGCCGATTTCAGGAGGGGTGTTCGTTGTGCCTGGTGTCCTTTCCGCTCTGGATGAGCGGCTGGCCGGCTGGGCGGATCTGGTGTCGGACGGGGAGCTGGTGCCCTCGGTGGACGAGGTGACGGGGCGGCTGCGCGATCTGGCCCGGCGGGAGCCGGGGCTGTGTCGGATGCGACGGATCGGCATGTCACGTGGGGGGCGGGCGCTGCAGGTGCTGTCGGTCGGGTCGGTGCGGCGCTCGGTGCTGGTGATTGGCGGGCCGCACCCGAACGAGCCGGTCGGGTACGCGACGATCGCGTTCCTGGCGGACCTGGCGGTCGAGCGGTCCGAGCTGCGCGAGGGCGTTTCGTGGCATTTTCTGCCGTGCGTGGACCCGGACGGCGCGGCCTTGAATTCGGAGTGGACGAGCAGCGTGCTCGACCTGCACACCCAGCACCGGCATTTCCACCGTCCGGCGATGGTGGAGCAGCCCGAATGGACGTTCCCTGTTCCGTGGCGGGGCGGTGAACACCGGTTCGGCCTGCCGGAGAACGAGGCGCTGGCCGCGCTGGTGGACGAGCTGGAGCCGGCCGTCGCCGTCAGCCTGCACAACGCCGAGTTCGGCTCCCCGTTCTTCATCGCCAGCCACGAGGTGCCGGGCCTGGCGGGGCAGTTGGCGGCCCTCGCCGAACGGCAGGGCCTCCCGGTCGCCGAGGCGGCGCCGGGCGATGTCGTCGGCTGGCCGGTGCTCGGCCCCGGGGTGTTCCAGATGCAGCGGGTCGAGGAGTTGGTGATCCGCGACCACGAACTGCGGGCCCCGGCCTTCGGCACGCATCTGAGCCACTACTCCGCCCGGCACGGCACACTCACCCTGCTACCGGAGGTCCCCCGCTGGCACACCGCCACCGCCTTCGAGGACTCCCCACCCGTCGCGCTCGCCGTCCTGGCCGAGGCAGTGACAGATGAGGCCACCGAAGTACAGCGGCTGATGGAGCAGGCCGGACGTCTGGACGACGCGCACGCGCGGGCGGCCGCCGACACCGTGGCGATCACCGCGACCGTCGCCCGCTCCTGGCACCAGCGCGCCGCCGACCCCGCCATCGTGACCGGCGCCGAACTCGCGGAGGCGCACTACTCCCGCGTCATGCTGACGCTGCGCTCGGCCGGGATGGCGCTGCGGTCCGTGTGCGAGGCGCCGCCCGACCGGGCCGTCCTGGCCGCCCGCGCGCGGCTGGAGAGGCTGCTGTTCGAACGCGCCCGGCGCTGCGAGCGGGAGCTGCGCGCCACGCCGGTTCAGCTTCGCCGCCTGGTGGCGGTGCAGGCCTGCGCGGCGTTGGCGGCCGTCTCCCTGACCCGGTAGTCACCGGCCCCCCGTCCACGACCTGCACCACCTGCTCGCGGGCAGCGTCCTTCGGCGCGCAGGACTGGCAGGACGGGCAGGACGGGCAGGACGGGCAGAGCGGGGTCGGCCGGGCCGGGGCGGGCACCGATCACGTCGAGTTGGCGGCCGCATCCCGTCACGGGCAACGGCGGAGCTCGCCGAAGTTGTTCATCCAGGAGTCCGTGCGCTCGAGCTCGCGGACGTCCTCGCGGTCGGCTGCGGCTGACCCCCGCAGGTGCGGGGAGGACACTTCCTGATGTGCAGCGATGTAACGCCTTTGCAACTTCTTGGCCATGCCGAGCGGCCCAGATGTCAGCAGCTGCCGGACCGACCTGCTGACCTGCCAGGCAACACCAGACATCGTGTCACGCTTCCTCACCTCAGAGCGTCGACCGCCTCAATCTCCGCGCACAGAGAACTCTCCGTCCCAAGAGAACCAGCCGGCTTCGCAGGCACTCCGCCGTCCAGGCCACAATCTCAAGCAATTGCCCTTACGCATTCCGTTCCCCCCTCCGCCGCCCCGACGTCGCCGCACCCGGGAAACCGAAAGGCGGGCAGACGGCGAGAGGAACAGTCGGTTTCCCGCGAACCCAGACCCCGCGAGCCCACCGTTGTGCTCCATCACACGCGGGTCGTGTCAGGCTCCGAGTCGATCATCTGGAATGCTGTTCCTGTCCGCCGCCCACGGCTTTGAGTGGCGGGCATCCGCAGTACCGGGCGCACCGCCCGGGAAGCCCACGGAGAGAACGGAACATCATGAAGCCCTCTGTGCTTGTCGTGTCCACCGACCCCCAGGGGTCCGCGGTCGTCTGGGCCGAGCGGGTGGGGGACAACCTGCCCTTCGACTTCATGGCGGCACACGACCAAGCCGACCAGCTGGTCCACCTCAAGAACACTGGCGCGAAGATCCACGTCATCGCCAACCAGAAGGGCGGCGTCGGCAAGACCACCACCACGGTCAATCTCGCCGCGTGCACCTTCGACGTCCTCGGCGCGAAGGACGAGTACGAACACATCTTCATCGACACGCCGGGCACCCTGGCCGACGAGGAGATCCTTCGCCGGGCTCTGGAGATCGCGGACGACGTCCTGGTCCCGATGATCACCGAGCCGCTGTGCTTCGACCCGACGGCACGGACCATCCAGAAGGTCATCGAGCCGATGGACATCCCCTACCGGGTCGTCGTCAACAACTGGGACCCCCGGGACGGCCGTGCCGACCTCGAGGACACCGAGGCGTACATCGCCGCGAGGGGATGGCCCCGCGCCAAGACCGTCCTGCGCCGGTACAAGATCCACTCCCGGGCGGTGGCCGAGGGAACGGTCGTCACCCAGTACAAGGAGAGCGGTACCGCCTACCGGGCCCGCGAGGACTTCTTCCGTCTGTCCCTCGAGCTCGGGTACGGGGGTCGCTGATGGCAGGCCGTCGCGTCTCCTTCGCCTCGATGGCCGCGGACCCGGTCGTCGACGCTCCGGGGGTGGACAGCACCAAGGACGCCCCGGCCCGGTGGGTCCCCACCGCCAACTGCCTGCCCAACCCGCGCAACCCGCGTGACGAACTGGGCGACCTCTCCGACCTGGCGAGCATCAAGGACCGCCAGCTGCAGAGCTGCCTCGCCGTCACCCCGGCCGCCTACCTCCGCCTCTGGCCGGAGGACCGGCAGACGCTGGGCGCGGGAGCGCAGGACCTGGTCATCGTCAACGGCAACCGCCGGCGGGCCGCAGCGCAGCTGTACGGGCGCGAGCAGCTGCTGGTCGTCGTCGACGACTCGGTGGCGGAGTCCAAGGCGACCCTGCTGCGGGCGGCGCTCGACGAGAACATGGCGCGCAAGGACTTCGACCCGATCGAGGAGGCCAACGCCGTCCTGCTCATCGTGGCGCAGTACCCGACCGCCAAGGAGGCGGCCGAGGCGGAGGGCTGGTCCCAGAGCTGGATCTCGCACCGCAAGAACCTGCTGAAGCTCCACCCGGAGCTGCAGCGCCAGGTGCGGGCCAAGGCGCGCGGCGAGGAGGGTGTCTCCATCAACGTCGCGCGTCGGCTGGGTTCGGTGAAGGGCATCGAGGGGATGTCCCTGGCCGAGCAGACGTCGGAGCTGGAGCACCTGCTCCAGGCCGACGCCGACGCCGTCGCGGCCAAGCGCGCGGCGAGGGTGGAGGCCAAGGCCGAGGCCAAGGCGCCTGCTGCCGCACCGGCTCCGCAGCCGGCTACGGTGCAGCAGCCCGCTGCGCCTGCGGCTCGACCGGCCGCTGAGCCGGTGCCGTCGCCGACGGAGCCGCCGGCTCCCGCCGCCGCGTCGGAGCCCGCTCCCCGCAGCCCGCTTCCGAGTTCTGAACCCGCTCCGAGCGCCGACCGATTTTCCGCGGAAAATTCCGAGCCCCTCCCGATGCCGGAGCAGCGGGCCGTGGCCCCGTCGGATGAACAGCCGACGGCCGCCCCGCAGGTGGAGCTCGGCAGCGTCGACTGGCACAACGTCGAGGAGCTGGCAGACGCCATCTGTCGCACCCTCTCGGCCGACGAGGCCTACCGCCTCGCGGACGCGCTGGCCAACCGTCTGCTGACGACCAACAGCTGACACGCCCTTGCTGCCCCTCCCCGCTGACCAGGCGGGGAGGGGCACTGGCATGTCGACGCGCAGGAATCGCGATCCGCAGGTCGTGCCCGGACGGCCACGGCAAGCCGGCGGTCAGGCGGCTGCTTCCGCTCGCGTGGGACGCGGTGCGCTCCGGTCACGTGCTCGGCGGCCCGACGCCGGGGCCGGCTCCGGGAACCTTCCGCGAGCGGGTGTGGCACGCAAGGCCGGCTCGCGCGCCACACCGGCGGTATCGTCAGCTCGCCTTCCAGGCGAGCGGTGTGCCGCTCTTGTCGATCCACAGCAGGTACGTCAGCGGCTTGTCGGCCGGCGCCAGGTAGATCGCGCACTCGTGCTCGCTCTGGCCCTTGACGAAGTCCTTGCCGCCCTGCGGGACGTCGCTCTCGCACTTCGGGAAGGCGCTGAGCAGGTCGACCTTGCGCGCCTGGTCGGTGTCGCTGACCATCGCCCGCAGTTGCAGGTTGAAGTAGGGCTCGTAGATCCCGTTGCCACCGGTGTGGGTGTAGGTGACGTTCACGTAGTACGGCGTCTTCCCGGCCAGCTCGTCCGGCTTGAAGAACTTGGCCAGGTCGGCGACGTCGCCCTTGACCACGCCCGTCAAGGCGATGCCGACCGAGATGTCGCCCTTCTCGTGGTCGGTGTAGGTGCCCTGGGCCTTGGCGCCCACGGCCAGTGCGCCCGGGAAGCGGCTGCCCGTGGTGGCGCCCGGACTCGATCCGGCCGGGGAGGGGACGGAGGTGGAAGCCGTGATGGTCGGCGCGCTCGTGCTGGTGCCGTCCGTCCGACCGCCGAAGTCGGCGCCGGGGCTGGAGGCCGCGCTCGCACTGGCCGGGGCCGATGACGGCGCGGTGCCGGCGGAGTCGCCGCCGCTCTGATCCGGCCCGCAGGCGGTCAGCATCAGGGCGAGCGCCGCAGTCGTCGGCACGACCGCACGCAGCAGAAAGGTGGTACGCATGAAGGAATCCCCGTGGAAGTGAGTATGACGGTGTGAAACTCTAACGAAGCGGGCTGCCGCGGCTGATGGCGGATGCGCGCGGTGACCTCGTCCTGGAGCCGCTGCGACGTGAGCCGGCCCGGAGAGCGGGTGCGACGGCGGTGATGCCGAACCTCGGGGTCGCTGCTGGGCGCATGCCCCCATGCTCCGGCAGCCACGGCCGGGCCGGCCTGAGTACGGGTACTCAGACCGGCCCGACCTACTACTCGATCGCGTCTGCGCGGGTGGACGGTTACCGGACCGGTCCGCCGGCCGGCCCCGTCCCTCGGCCGCCGGACCGCAGGGGCGGGTGGGGAGGCGGGAGGCGGGAGGCGGGGGCGGTGTTGCGCTCGGGGCAGCGGCGCTGTCGCAACCGCGCCGCGTGGTCCTCCGGTCCTGCACCGCGCTCTCCTCCTCGGTCGGTTCCATGGAGCCGCACTCTCGGCAGCTCCGCCGGGTGCGCTACCCGGGTGGTTCGGGGTCGTCGCGGCGCCAGGTGTCACGGTCGACGGTGCGGCCCGGCTCGATCTCAGCCGTCGACGACGCCCGCCGACCGGTCGTCGGCAAGCCCTGTGGCGTAGCGGTCGGCGGCCTCCGCCAGCTTGCGGGTCATCCGGTTCGACCGGCTGCCGAGGTGGTCGGCGACGGTCCGACGGGCGTCGTCGAGGTCGCCGCCCGACAGTTCGCAGGTGATCACCAGGGTGTTGTCCGGGACCATGTGACGTCGGAACATCCGTTGTTGGACCTCGTCCATGCCCTCGCTCGCCAGCACGTCCCGTAGTTCGTCGATCAGCGGCACCAGCCACTGGGCGCGCAGTGCGTACTCACCTCGGTCGCCGAAGGTCGTGTGGAGCGCGGCGAGCAGTTGCGCCGGATACTCCTCGACGGGTTCGACGAACTGCGGGTAGTCCTTGGCGAATTCGTCCCAGTCGACCTCGAGTCCGCTGATCTGCTGCGGAAGGACCGGCCAGCGCGACCAGCTCTCGTCGCATTGGGTGAAGACCTGCCGTAGCAGGTCGTAGGGCACCTCGGCGGTGCGCGAGAGCAGGATCGCGTCGTAGAGGTCCTTGCCCTGTGGGTGGTTGTCGGAGACCAGCCACAGGATCTTCCAGGCGAGGGAGAGCTGCGGCGTGGCGGCGAGCAGCGGGCCGGTGACGCCCGGGAGCCGGTAGGGCTGGGGCGGGACGGGCAGGTGCTCGGTGAAGACGAAGTCGAGTTGGACGGTCCCGCCCGGGACGCCCGGTGCCGACCACGGCAGGACGAGCCTGCGCCCGGGGATCCTGCTGTACGTCCAGATCTCGTCGCTGACCGCCTGGTCGGCGTGCAGCCGCACCGTGCCCGAGAGGCGTTCGGCCTCAGCGGCGAGCTCCTCGAGCATGCGGTCCGTACGTTCGTCCTCCAGCTCCCATTCCACCGGGCGGACCACGAAGTCCAGGTCGCCCGGCTCCCGCGCCTGCTCGCCGTACCAGGCTCGGAGCAGGACGCTTCCGCGCAGCACCAGGTGCTCGGCCCACTGCGAGCCGGCGACGGCGGACAGGACGGTGTTCAGCGCCTCGCGCCGCGCGTCGAGCCAGCGTTCGGCGAGTCGTGGGTCGGCGAAGGCGGGTTCGCTGGGCCGAAGGGCCCGGCTGTACCCGGCGAGGGCGGGGTCGAAGACCGGCTGCTGGCTCACCGCCTCGTCGTCGATCGGCAGGACGCTCCTGGGCAGGTCCCGGTCCTCGCGGGTGTCCTCCAGCGGCGGCTGCTTCGGCAGCAGGACGCCCTGCCACGGCCCGTACCGCAGTTCCTCCCACGCCACGGGTGACTGGGACTGATCCTCGGTCATCTCGGCTCTCCCTCTCCGTACGGCCCGGCACTGTGCCCGTGCTCGGTGATCCACCCCGCGTCCAGGGCCTCGTCGCTGTCCAGGACGACGAACTCGCGTTCCACCGACGCCACCTCGTGGCCGTCGGCGGCAAGATCCAGCAGTAGCGCCTCCAGCCGGCGGCCCGCGGTGTTCAGGCCGACCAGGCGGCACCGCTGGGTCACGAACCACTCGCGCCGACCGTCCTCGCGGACCCGGCGCGGATTGCGCGACAGATGCGCACCGTGCCGGACGGCCAGCTCGGTGAGTTCAGCGAGGCGGGTGGGGCCGGCCGTGGGAACCGGGGCCGGGAGCAACAGCTTGACGTGGTGCTCGAAGTACCGGTCGGGCCCGTGCGGCGCAGCGTCCTCGTCCGAAGCCGGGACGCCCTCCGCCCAGGGTGTGGCCTCGATCTTCGCCCGCAGGACGGTGAACCCGGCGCGTCCCAACTGGCCCGTGATCCGGGAGGCCACCGCGGCGACCTGCTCCAGCGTGCCGCCGGCGCGCAGGGTGAGCATCGGCTGCGAGGGCGACGCACCGCGCTCCAGCAGGATGTGGGTGAACTTCAGACCGTGGCAGTCGGCCCACGCGGCCAGCGCCTCGGCGGCACCGGGCCCCACGGTCAGGTGCACCTCGAAGTCACCCCGGACGTCGGGAGGAGCGGGCCGGTCGGGCTGGTCGGGCCGGTCGGGCCGGTCGTCACGGCGCTGGTCAGGGTGGGTCGCGAGCATGGGGAGCATCCTGCCAAGCCCCTGTGACAACGACTCGCCCGCCCCGGTACGCGCGGAGGCTCCCGACGCCACGACGTGATCGGCGGGTGGGCTGCCGGCTGGTCCCAGGCGGTGCAGAGCGGCAGGGTGACGCCTGATCCGGCGGGTTGTCGCGTGCTCACGTCGGGTCGGGAGGTCCGGGATCCCGGCTTCATCGGAATACGGCGGTGACGCCGTACCGTCGCAGGAGTTCCACGATCTCCTCGAAGTGGGAGCTGTGGGTGCGGTGGTCGACGATGTGCCCGGCGAGGGCGGTGCGAGCGGTGCGGTGCAACGCTCAGGAACAGCTCTTGCCTGCGAGGGCCTGGTCGACCAGTGCGCGCAGCTCCCCGTCACGGACGATCATCGGGTATCCCCCGTCCACGCACAGCCGGCGCTCCGACTGCCGGACCGTCAGCAGCGCGCCCCGGATCGTGTGGCTGATCTCGCCCATGCGGATCAGCGCCTGGAGCGCTTCCCGGAAGAATCCGAAGCCGTCGCCACCCTCGGCGATCGGCACCACGAACTCCTCCAGGACCCGCATGCTCGGTTCGACCCGGCCCGTGATCGACCAGAGCGTGATCGCGGCAGTCAGGCGCGGCCAGTACGTGCTGTTCTCCATGGCAAACCGGACCCGGTCCGCGTAAGGGGCCGCCTCGAGGCCGAAGTCGGCCAGGGCGTCGATCGGCCCGTACCAGGGTTCCTCCGCCGTCGTGACGGCGTCGCCGACGAGCCGCAGTGTTGTCGCGCGGTCCCCACCGATGTAGGCGGCGGTCCAGGCCACCAGCGCGTGGTTGCCGGGGTGGTCCAGGACCTCGCAGGTGCGCAGGGCCGGTGCGGCCGAGGCGGCGGCCGGCCCCAGGGCCAGCAGAATCCGGAGCACATAGAGGGAGGTCCAGGTGTCGGCAAGCAGTGGCAGGAGATCGGGCAGGGCCGGCAGCCCGTCCTCGCCCCATGCCTCCAGCACGGTGAGGAACGCGCGCGTCGCACCGCCTCGGGCCCCGCCCTGCCGGATCGCCTCCCGTATCGCGGGCAGCAGGACGTCCGCGTGGGCCCGCAGCGGGACCAGAACGTCCGTGACGTCCGGCCGCCTCGGATCACTCGTGCAGTAGCCGCGGCCCTGCTCCTCCTCCTGCGCACGGAGCTGCTCGATCAGGCCCGGCAGGGCGCGCGGGTCACCGATCCGGGCCAGTGCCCAGCGGGCGATCTCGCCGACCGTTCCGTCGAGGCACTCGTCAGCCCCGTTGTCGTCGAGCAGGTCGGCAAGCCGGTCGGCGTACCCGGCCGCTGCCGGGCCCAGTACCGCGAGGATGTTCGCGGCTCGAAACCGCACGGCGGCGTCCGGACTGGTCAGCAACCCGCCAGCCGGCGGCAGCAGGGCCGCTTCCACGGAACGCCGTTCGGTCAGGATCCGCCATGCCACGTCCAGTGCCTCCCGGCACAGCGCGGCTGTCCCCGGTGAGGTTCACCGTTTCGACCAGCCGGACGGCGAAGCGGCATTCGGCCTCGGGGTCGTGCCGGAGCCTCCACGCTGTCCGCCCGACCAGGTCCTCGCGGGTCCAGGGGCCCTCGAAATCCGGGATGAACCAGGCCTCTTCGAACCGTGGTCGCAGCGCGATGTCGGAGAACACCTCGATCAACCGGTCCATCTGCCGTACCGGGAGATCCGGGTCGAATTCCGCCGATGCGTGCACGGCCGCGACCCACATCACCAGGTCGTCACCCTCCAGCATCCTTGCCAGCACTGCCCGCGCGTCGTCGACGGCGCCGCCGGCCTGGTCCGCCCCGGCTTCCCCGGCCATCCCGGCTTCATTGGCTTCCCCGGCTACCGCCTCGCCGAGGCCGAGCAGGAGCGGGATGCGTACCGTCGGGTCCGTCTCCGCCCGCCACCGTTCCAGCAGCCGTGCGATCCCGCCCGCCAGGGGAATGGCCGCCCGCCGCACCGCCGGGTCCGGATCCGCGAGCAGAGCCCCGGATATGACACCGGAACCTTCTTGTCAGCCACCACTGCGCAGATCGCTCAAGCCCTCCTCGAAGGCCGGGAGTGCGTACCGCTCGGTGCCGCGCCCTGGCATCTCGAGCTTCTTGAGCTGCCCGCCGACGATGTGGGAGACCAGCGGTACCGGAAGTGCGTCCGGCCAGAGGCCGGTCCGCTTGCCCTCTGAGAGCACCCGGCGAAACGCGCCGGTGGATCCCCGCAGGCTTCGGCCGTTCGCCTTCAACTCCTCGGCAGCGCAATCGCCTTCACCTTCGACGACCTGGAGCAGGATCTGCTGCGCGCGGGGCGGCAGGCGGTCGTGGTACGAGCGGGCCCGCTCCGGGGTCCAGCGGTCGTCGGGCTCCGCGGTCACGACAGCAGCCGGCATGGCGGCGAGGGCGAGCAGCTTCTCGAGTGCCTCGGGGGTCGGATTCTCCACGGTGATCGTGATCTTCATGCTGCACACCTTTGCAGCTCAGATGACTGAACACAAATAACCACTGCAGACACTCCGGAGACCAGGAAGCCGCCTCGAATGCTCCTTATGTATCGATCTATGCGCTGCGTCCTCCAACTGAATTCAGAGGAGGCGGTACAGGGTCTGGTACCCGGCCAGACGCAGGAAACAGAGGGGCCTGCTCCGATGTCCGTATCGGAGCAGGCCCCTGTCGTGGTCAGCGGCCGGCCGGGTACACCCTGACCGACGCAATGCGCCCGGATCCGTCAAAGCCGACGTCCACGGTACCGCCGTCGGGAAGGTCGGCGCTGATGCCCGTCTCCTCCTGCCGCTGGACCAGCCGGAAGTGATCGAAGTACCCGCTCACCGCCAGCCGCGGCGAGCGCCCGATCAGAGTCGCACCGGTGGTCAGGATCCTCGGCAAGGTGACGGGATCGACCCCTGCGAGCGGAGCCCGGGGGTCGTCCGGCAGCAGGTAGAGCCGGGTGCTGGGCCCCGCCTCAACGCCGAGGTAGCCGGCTGCACCGGTCACGCCCATGGCGGCGAAGGCGAGCGTCTCCGCGGCACGGCGCGAATCCGCGAAACCGGACAGATCGAGAACCTCTTCGGTGAACTCCGGAAGGCCGTGAGCCCGTCCGAAATCCCTCACGCGCTCGGTGGCGGCGACCACCGGCGCACCACGCAGTCCCGGATTCGCCCAACCCCACATCCATGTCCGTTCGGACAGATCGTAGGTGGCCAGGACCGCCACACGGATCTCCCGGCCGCCCTGCCGGTAGACGCCTGTGTCGAGATCGACGTCCCAAGGACCGTCGGGGATACCGGCATCCAAGGCCTCGAGCTGGGCAGTGCCCCAGGCCGCGTGCCGCTCCGCTTCCTGGAGAAACGCGTCACAGAAGTTGCTCATCACGAAGCGTGACCCTAATCGATCACCGGCTGGTTCCGTCGGGCTATGGCGGGATCGGGTAGCACTCACCCAGCGGCCACCTGCGGCGATGCCTCGCCGAGGCCGGGACCCGCCAGGAGGTCGTCAGGCGCCTGAAGCGATCCGTCGCACGTGAGGTCCACCGACTCATCACGCCCATCGGCACAGCTGTGTGCCGAGCAGATCCCAACGGAACCGCAGGTCGACATCCATGGCGCATCAACAGCCACTGAGCTGGGAGAACGATGTCGGCACAGGTTCATCGGGGTTGCGTAAGCACAAGGAGAGGACAGGCATGGCCCGGTTCCGGGGCCGTGGCGTCACTGAACGCTGAGCCGGTGAGGGTGACCGGGATCGTCCGGACACACGAAGACGTACAGCGTCCCGTCGCGGCCCACCACGACGGACGTCGGCTCGATCGCTCCCTCCAACGTCGCCCGGTCCTCCACGGGGATCCAGCTACAGGCCAACCAGCAGTGGACCATCCAGCCCGAACGGACCCCGCAACCCGCCGGCCGCCCGCGGGGTGACCTGACATGACTCTCGCAGGGCGAGGTTCCGGAGATCCCGGAGCCCCGCCCTGCGCTCGTTGCGCCGACTGCGCGCGGCCTCCCGCCTGGGCGGCGAGCATCCGATCGACGCGCTGGTCCGTTCCCTGGCCATGCCGCACTCGGCGAGCCCGGACACGGTTCTCGACCTGGCGAAGGCGCCTGTCGCCGTCCCGGACCCCGGGCAGCTCGCCTGGATCGCCCCGGACGCGACCGCCTCCTCGGCGTTGCTCGGTGCCCTCGTCGTGGTCTCCCGCTTCCCCGGCCGCGACACCGTGGACGCGGCCCTGCGGTTCGCGGCCCGCGCACCGGACGGCAATTCGGTGGCGGCCACCGCCGGGGCGCTGATCGGTGCCACGCACGGCGTCGACGCGCTGCCGGTGGAGTTGCTGAGCCGGCTCGAACTCGTCCGGGTGCTCGACACCTTGGCGCGCGACCTGCTCCAGCAGCACGTCGACTCGCCCGGCGGCAGCGAGTACGTACCGGCCCGCGGCCCGCACTGGTGGGACCGCTGTCCCGGCGGGTGACAGTCGTTGCGGGGATCGGAGGGTCCATCACCGAGGCGCCTCCTCGGGCACCTGCCGCCCGCCCCGCAGCCTGCTCGCCATCGGGTTCGCCGCCTTCTTCCCGGTCTTCCTCGCCTCCTGCCAGACCGGATGGCCGTCCCTGCTGCTGTTCACCCTGCCCACCGTCCCCGCCAAGGTGCTGATCGGATCGAGCCTGGACGAACCGGCCCCCCGGCGGCAGTCGACGGCAGCCGGCAGGGCCGCCGTCGTCGGACTGCGCCCAGAACCTCGGGCTACCCGGGCATCACCCCGTGGATGCGGGAGAGGGTGAACACGCGTTCGTCGTCCCGCAGGTGGCACCAGGCGTGGAGGTAGGGAGCGTCCAGTTCGAGCCGGCTGAGGGTGCGGACGGTGGTGTTGCCCGAGGTGCCGACGTATTCGATCGTGATGGCCTGCCTCTCGTCGACGGCGTGGGCCAGCTGGCGGACGTCGGTGAAGGTCAGGTTGCGCGCGTACCCGGCGATGATCTTCTCGGTGTCGCTGGCGTAGGGGCGGCCGTCGTACGGGTCGGGCTGCGCGATGTCCTGCGGTGCGTCGCGGAGTCGGGCGGCGAGGGCGGGCAGGTCGGCGGGTGTTCCCGCGTTCGCGGTGCGGGCGGCCGTCTGCTGGGTGCGGGACCTGCCACCGGGCAGGCGCGGTGGCGGGACCGGGTTCGCCGCGCGGTGGTGCCGGGCCCGTTCGATCCGTACGGTCCCGTCGGGCTTCTCGGCGATGGGCGCATAACCGGCGGCGCGCAGTGCCGCGAGTGTCTTGTCCGGCGGGGTCCGGCTGATCAGCACCGTCGGTGCCAGCTGTCGCAGGCCGAGTGGGGCGAGCTTGCGGTGGGCGGCCAGTTCGGCGAGGAGGGCGGGTTCCTGGCCGTGGATCACACAGGCCGCGGCGACGACGCGCACCCGGCCGTGGCTGCGCGCGGTGTCGTGGATCAGGTAGGAGAGCGGCTGGGGGAGCGGTTCGACGGCGACGGCGGCCAGGTCGGCCGTGAGGGTGTCGGGGGTGAGGCCCGCGTCGAGGGCGCGGCGGACGCTTCCGGAGCTGAAGCGCCAGACGGACGCCGTGCCGGCGCTCTCCCGGTCCGCGACGGAGTCCAGCAGTGCGAGCAGGTGCGCCGACGGCGTACCGGCGACCACGGCCGTGAGATCGCTGCCGAAGCGGGCGGTGGCGCTGGCGGCGGGCAGCAACCGTCGGCAGGCGTCGGTCAGCGCTTCGGCGTCGTCGGCGAGCAGGGCGGCCCCGATCGGGGACACGGCCCCGAGAGCGAGTGCGCCGAGCAGTTCCGCCTCCCGGATCAGGGTGGCGAACGGCGTGGCGTCCTGGGGAAGTTCGTCGACGAGCGGGCGGAGCCACACGAGCAGCGCCCCCAGGTCCGCCGGGTTCGCCGCGCCTTCGCCGGCCGGGAGCTGTGACGCGGCTGCGAGTAGCCCGTGCCGGGCCTGGACGCAGCCTCCGCAGGGCTGTGCCCCGGCGAGCGCGGGCAGGGCCTTCCCGTCCTCGTCGCGGCTCCCGCCGGGGGTCAGCGGAAGCGCCCACCAGGCCCGGAGCAACACGGAGAGTTGGTCGGCCGGTTCCTGCTCGGCCCAGGTGTCGTAGGACGCGGTCGCCGCGACCCGGTCCCCGTCCCGGGCCAGCAGCCCGGCCGCGCTCGCCGCCTCCAGCACGAGGCGTACCGGGATCTCGTCGCACTGCGCCACTTTGCCGATCCGGGACAGCTCGCGGGCGCCGATCCCGCCGGCCTTGAGCCGGGCCGGTGGAGCGGCGGCGCACACCCCGAGGACGGACACGGCGTGGGCGGCGAACGCCATCGAGGCGGCCGCGGCTTCCCGTTCGACGTCCGAGACGGCGGCGGGCACCGACCGCACGCCGGGCGGCACGGGTGTGAACGGGGCGTGCCAGTCGGAGCCGCGCAGTGCGAGTGCCACCTCCGCGGGCATGCGGGCCGGACCGTACCGGTGCCGGTCCCGGATCAGCAGTCCCCGTTCCACCGCCCATTGTTCGCCGGGCGTGGAGTCGGCCTGCGCAGCCCCGAACATGATGAAGCCCGGTCGGTCCGGAGCCTCACGTGCCCGCCGCTCAAGGAGTTTCCGGGTGGCTGCGGGCGCTTTGGCCACCAGCGCGGCGACCCGGGCCGGATCGCCATGATGGTCCACCAGCGCCGCCAGCCGCTTCTCCTTTCTGCTGGCGACGGGTTCGACGCCGAGTTTCGCCAGGGTGCGGCCCAGTTCGTCGGAGTTCGCGCCCGCGAGCAGGTGCACGAGCGGTGCGTCGAGCCCGAGGGGCGAGCCCCACGCGTTCCGCAGCGGCGCCGCCATGTGCAGCAGGCCGTCGTGGTCCGGCCACACCAGGGCGCGATCGGCCAGCGCCTCCAGGACGGCGGCCAATTGGTGGGCGCGTTCACCGTGCGTCGCGTCCAGGAGGCCTGCCAGATCGTCCCGTGACACGGCCGCCAGTGCGGCGACGGCCTCCGCCACCTGTAGGCACGGCAGCGCGAGCCGGGGCAGCGCCAGCGCCACCGACGCCGGGCGCTGAAGACGGTCCGCCAGTTCACCGACCGACCGCGGTTCCGGAGCCGACGCGGCGTCCGGGCGCACCGCCAGGACCCGCTCCAACTCGGCCGCGTCGAGACCGCGCAGCCATGCGGCCAGCACCGATCCGCTCTTCTTACCGATGGGGACACCTCACCACGTACGAGGACGGCCATGCCCTGCTGAAGCCGGCCGGGAGCACCAGGATGGCGTACCAACGGGGGTGAGTGCGACGACCGCTGGAAACACCTCCGCGAACAGGAGCGCGAGCGGCGGATCTCCGGGGGCCTCCGGGTGGAGAAGGGGTACGTCTTCACCTCTCACCTATTCGAACACCTCGACGGCTGTGACCTGCTGCTCAACGGGCTACTGCACGCCGCTCGACCCGGTGGTGTCCAAGTTCGGGTTCTCGGCGCTGTGAGCCGCCGCCCGACCTGACGTGCAGAACCGATCAGCTGGTGATCCTCTTTGGGCGCGAGGCCGACAGCACCACGCACGCGGTCTCGGGTCGATCGGTCGAGAGGGCCGGATCAGGTTCGTGGCCACCCACCGCCGGGTACCCTCGGCGACCCATCCACGCGTGCGAGGGGAGAAGACGGGTGGCGACGTGGAGTCAAAGGTCTTACATAGGCATGTTCATGGCTCTGGCCGGAGTCCGGTGCCACTGGCCAGGCTGCGATCGTCCCCTGACCACGCTGGTGAACGGAGAACCAGTCCCTGACTCAGAAATCGCGCACATCCACGCGAAACAGCCGGGAGGCAAACGCCACGATCGTTCCTGGACCAGCGAACAGCTGAACGGCTTCGAGAATCTGCTCCTACGCTGCCCACCCCACCACAAGGTCATCGACGGGACCGAGGGCGACGACTACACGGTGGAGGAACTCGAGCGCTGGAAACGGAACCACCTACCGCCGGGCCGCGTCCAGGCCCCGGGTACCGGCGCTGCCGCAGGACACCGCCCCACGGCAGCGCCGGTCTGGCGGACGTGGCCCGCCATGGCGGAACTCGACGCGCTGGCTGCAGGCGTGCGTCCCAGTCGGCCGCACGGTGGTGACACCCTGCCCGCCTACGTGCCACGCGACCTCGATCCGCAGCTCACCGAATCTTTGACGCAGGCCGGTGTGCCCGGTTTCGACAGTTGGCGGGCACACGACCGGGCGTGATCGGATGTCTTCGCAGGTCAGCGTGATTTGAGTGGTCTGGAGCGGTATCGGTCTGC
>NZ_JBEXKB010000053.1:0-69273 GCF_040609455.1 Kitasatospora sp. NPDC004669 | reverse complement strand
CCGCCATCGCTCCACCGTCGCACCCTCGCCCCCACCGAGGGTGCGACCAACCATGCACCACTTGACAAAACGCCCTACATATCAGGGCCTGTACCTTGGGTCTCGTCGGACCCGGCAGGGACCCAGGGGACAGGCCCGGGCCTCACTCAGGTCGAGCTGCCCGAGGAGCTGTCCTGCTTGATGCCCTTGAGGATCTGGTCCAGCACCGAGGCGTCCGGCGCGGCCGGGTCGTCGTCCACGCCGCCCTCGAAGACCACGTAGCCGCCGCCCTTGGCCGGGACGGCGGCCAGCAGGACGTAGCCCTGGGTGCCGTCCGAGGTGCGGACGTGCCAGCGGACGGCATAGCCGAGCACGCCGGCGACGCTGACGAAGCCGGAGCCGGAGTCGGTGTGCGAGGTGATCCCGGTGAAGATCCCCCCGGCGTAGGCCGGCATCGCCGCGTCGGCGGCCGCCTTGGGCGAGTCGCCCTGGATGGTGTCCTTCTCGATCGAGAACTGGCCGCGGATGCAGGCGTTGCCGTCCGCGCAGGTGTAACGGCCGCTGCCGAGGTAGACCGTGGAGTGCGCGGGGTTGGGCGACACGTCCCAGCCGTCGAACACCGGGACGGTGATCGCGTGCTGCGGGTCCGGGACGGTGCTCTTCACGACCGGGAGGGGCTTGGGCGGCGCGACGGTGGGCGTGCTCGGGGTCGGGCTGGGGGTCGGCTCGGGACTGTCGCTCCGGCTGACCGACACGGTGGGGTTCGGGGTGGGGCCCGCCTTCGGGTCGCCGCCCTGGCTGAGCACGATCCCGGCGATGATCCCGCCCACGGTCAGCACCGCGACCGCGATGCCGATGACCACACCGGGCTTGGCCTTCGTGGGACTCGGCGGCGGGTAGCCCGGGCCCGGGTAACCGTAGCCCCCGCCCTGGTAGGCCTCCTGGCCGCCATAGCCGTAGCCGGGGGTCTGCGCGCCGTACCCGGGGGCCTGCGCGCCGTAGCCCGGGGCCTGGCCGGCGTCCTGGGCCGGGTAGCCGTAGCCGGCGGCGGGCGGGCCGCCCTGCGCCGGGTAGCCGTAGCCGGGCTGCGGGCCAGGGGACTGCCGGACCTGGGTCGGGGCGTCGGCGAGCGGCCCGGCGCCGCCCTGGAGCGGTCGGACCTCGCTGGTCCATGCGTTGCCGTCCCACCAGCGCTCGTGACCGGGGGTGCCGTCCGCACCGGGGACCGGGTACCACCCGGGAGGCGTCGAGTTGCTCACGGCCGTACGGTACCCGGCGGGGCGCCGCTCCAGACAGGGCGGAGACGTCACGACTCTGCAGCGCCTTGTGTTCTGACGTGACGTCAGATCACCGACCTCAGCCGGCCAGGCGGCGGGCCATCCAGATGTCGTCCACGTACCGGCCGTCGATCAGGAACTCCTCGGCCAGCGATCCCTCCACGACGAAGCCGCAGCTCTCGTACAGCCGCCGGGCCGGGGCGTTCCAGCCGAGCACCCGCAGGGTCATCTTGCGGGCGCCCTCGGCCCGGGCCGCCGCGCAGGCCGCCTCGACCAGGCGCCGCCCGACGCCCCGGCCTCGGGCCGTGTCGTCCACGGCGAGGCCCTGGATCTGCCGCACGTGCCGGTTGCTGGCCAGCGGGGTCGGCGGGACCTGGCGGATGTAGCCGACGATCCGGCCGTCCAGCACGGCGAGCAGGAACTGCTCGGGGGTGTGCCGCTCGTCGAAGACCGTCTCCTCGGCGGGCGGCTCCGGGGAGACGTCGGACAGGGTGGACCAGGAGGCGCGGTTGAGGACGGCGAGTTCGCGCTCGTCCTCGGGCCGGGCCGAGCGGATGATCAGATCGTCGTGGGGCTCACGGGACATGCGCGTCATGCTACTGAGCCGCATCCGAAGGTCGGCGGGGTTAAGTCCTGCGAGGATGGGCCCATGCGCATCGCTGTCACAGGCTCCACGGGATTGATCGGTTCGGCGCTCGTCCGCTCCCTGCTGGCGGACGGCCACGAGGTGGTCCGGCTGGTCCGGCGCCGGTCCAGGACCGGCCCGCAGCCCGACGGCAGCACGGCGATCGGCTGGAGCCCGCTGCTCGGCCAGGTCGACCGGGACGGGCTGGCCGGGGTCGAAGCGGTGGTGCACCTGGCCGGCGCCGGGGTCGGCGACCGCCGCTGGACGGAGGCGTACAAGCGGGAGATCCGGGAGAGCCGGGTGTACGGCACCGAGACCCTCGCCGTCGCGCTGGCCGAACTCAAGGAGCCGCCGCGGGTGTTCGTCAGCGCCTCCGCGGTCGGCTGGTACGGGCAGACCGGCGACCGGGTGATCGACGAGGACTCCCCCGCCGGGGACGACTTCCTGGCCGAGGTGTGCCTGGAGTGGGAGGCGGCCGCGCGGCCGGCCGAGCGGGCCGGGATCCGGGTCGTGCACCCGCGCACGGGGATGGTGCTCTCCACCGCCGGCGGGGCGGGCGCACGGCTGTTCCCCCTGTTCAAGCTGGGCCTGGGGGGACGTCTGGGCAGCGGGCGGCAGTACTGGAGCTACGTCTCGCTGGCCGACGAGGTGGCCGCGCTGCGGTTCCTGATCGACCGGGAGGACCTCTCCGGCGCCTTCAACCTCACCGCGCCGGAGCCGGTGACCAACGGCGAGCTGACCACGGCGATCGGGCGGGCGCTGCGGCGGCCGACGCCGTTCCCGGTCCCGGAGGCGGTGCTCAAGGCGGTGCTCGGCGAGCTGGCGGTCGAGGTGGTCGGCAGCCACCGGGTGGTGCCGCGGCGCCTGCTGGACGCGGGCTTCCGCTTCGCGCACCCGGACGTGGACTCGGCGGTGCGGGCGGCGCTCTGACTCCCACGTCGCGCGTAGGCCTCCTACGGCATTCACCCTGGCCAGGGGCATATGCCGGGCGGGGGTCGGACGGGGCTCCGGGAGGGGGCGCACGGGAGCACACTGCGGGCGCGTCGCACTCCCCCGGTGACCGTACGCGCCCGCCGACCCCGCAACCCGGCCGTCACGGCGCACTGTCCGTGACCGCGCCCCCGCCCGGTGCCGCGCAACCCCTCCCACCCCCCGCATCCGGTCCGCCGCGTTTGTCTGATGCTCATACTGACTGGGCATCACCTTCCTCGGACCGTGTCCCGGCACCCCGCTGCCTGCGTCGGCCGGAGCCCCGGGACCAGGGAGGGAGCACGCCAGTGCCCACGTACGACTTCACCCGCCGCGCCCGTCGACCGTCCGACCCGGACGTCGTCGTGGTCGGCGCCGGACTCGCGGGCCTGGTCGCCGCCCGCGCACTAGCCGGCCACGGCCTCGCCGTTCAGGTCCTGGAGACCACCGACCGGATCGGCGGCCGGATGGCCACCCGCGAGCTGGACGGATTCCGGCTCGACGACGGCAGCCACCTGCTGAACACCGCCTTCCCCGAGCTGCGCCGGGCGCTCGACCTCGACCGCCTGGACCTGCGCCAGCTCACGCCCGGCGTGCTGGTGCACAGCGCCGGCCGCCGCTACCGCGCCGGGGACCCGCAGCTCACCACCGCCCGGCAGGCCGCCACCCGGGCGCCGCTCGGCAGCCCGCTGGACAAGGCCCGCCTGGGCAGCTGGCTCGGCCGGATCGCCATCACCCCGGCCGCCCGGCTCCAGGCCCGCCCGGAGACCACCGCCGCCCGCGCACTGGCCGGCCACGGCCTCGCCCCGCGCACCGTGGACGGCTTCCTGCGCCCGCTGCTCAGCGCGCTGCTCAGCGATCCGACGCTCGGTACCAGCAGCCGGATCGCCGACCTGGTGCTGCGCTCCTACGCCCGCGGCCGGCTCTGTCTGCCCGCCGACGGGATCGCGGCCGTGCCGGCCCAGCTGGCCGCCGCGCTGCCCGTCGGCACCGTCCGGACCGGGGTGCAGGTCACCTCGATCTCCGCCGACGGCGTGGAGACCCTCGCCCACGGGCGGATCGGTGCCCAGGCCGTCGTGGTCGCCACCGACGCCCGCTCCGCCGCCGAACTGCTGCCCGGGCTGCGGCTTCCGGACTTCCACCCCGTCACCACCTTCTTCCACGCGGCCGACCACGCCCCGCTGAACGAGGCCGTGCTGCTGCTCGACGGTGACCGGCCGAACGGGCACCCGCCGCTGGTCTCGCGCTCACTGGTGGTCAGCGAGCTGCACCCGTCCTTCGCCCCGGCCGGGCAGGCGCTGATCGCCACCACCGTGCTCGGGCGGCGCTCCTTCGACGCGGGCGGCCCGGCCGGGCTGGAACCGGCCGTCCGGGCCCGGCTCGCCGAGCTGTACGGCGCCTCGACGGCGGGCTGGCAGTTCCTCAGCGTGCGGCACGTCCCGGACGCGCTGCCCGCGATGCCGCCGCCGCACAACATCCGCCGACCGGTGCGGGTGCTGGCCGGACTGTACGTCGCCGGGGACCACCGGGACACCAGCACCGTGCAGGGCGCGCTGGTCTCCGGGCGGCGGGCGGCACAGGCGGTGCTGCGCGACCTCGGGCTGCCGGCGGGCGTTCGGGAGGCCGAGGTGGCGGCCTGAGGCCGTCGCCCCGAGGCGTGCTGTCCAGGCGTCCGGACGCGCCGGCGGTCTGCCGGGGTGACGGACCGACGGCCTGCCAGGGTGCCGACATGACCGTTCCGACCGTTCTGCCTGCTCCGACCGCACATCGGATGGTTTCCACCGTTCGGCCGGTGGGCCGTTGGGACCGGCGCGCCCTCCCGGTTCGGCCTGGCCGTGCTGATGTTCCCGGCCGGGTACGAGATCGACTTCGGCAAGCTGCGCGGTGGCCCGCTGAAACGGGCGGGCACCGCGTGGCCGGTCTCCGTCGTGGTGGCCCTCGGGGTGGGCGCGGCTGCCGAGCAGCCGAGGGTCCGGGCCGAGGGTCGGCGAGTTCCCGGCCCGGTTTCCGTGCGGGTGGTCAGATCACCCCCGCCTGGCGGGCCGTCTCCTCGAAGGCGCGGGCCACCGGGCTGCCCCGGTAGGGGGTGAGGCGGCGGTGGAAGTCCCGGACGTACTCCAGCGAGCGGGCCGAGCGCATCTCCCCGGCCGCGCGCAGCGCGTCGGTGGCCATGGTGCAGGCCTCGTCGAGGTCGCCCATACCGAGCCGGGCGGTGGCCAGCACCAGCCGGCAGAAGATCCGGCTGCGCGCGTAGGCGGGTGAGCGCAGTCGCAGCGACTTCTCGGCGTGCTGGGCGGAGGTGCGCCACTGCTGGAGGTCGCGGTAGCAGTGGGCGAACTCGTCGGAGAGCTGGGCCTCGTCGAAGTACCGTGCCCAGGAGGGCAGTTCGTCGCCCGTCCGGGAGGCCGCGAGCGAACGCTCGGCCCGTACCAGCGCGGTGGTGCAGGAGCGGACGTCGCCCAACAGGCCGTGCCCGCGCGCCTCGGCGGCGTGCATCAGCGACTGGACCACCGGCGGGACGGCGGTGCCCACGCCCTGCTGGGCGACCCGGGCGAGTTGGACGGCCTCCCGGCCGTGGCCGAGGTGGACGGCCTGCTGGCTCATCGTCACCAGGACGTAGCCGCCGAGCGCGCGGTCCCCGGCGGCCTGGGAGAGGCGCAGCGCCTGGACGAAGTAGCGCTGGGCGAGGCCGTGCGCGGCGATGTCGAAGGACGTCCAGCCTGCCAGCCTGGTCAGGTCGGCGACCGCGCCGAACAGGGCCCGGCCGATCTGCTCGCCGTAGCGGCCGCGCAGCATCGGCTCGGCCTCGCTCTCCAGGTAGCGGACCAGTGCCTGGCGGGCGTGGCCGCCGCCGTAGGCCTGGTCGAGCGCGCGGAAAAGGTCGCCGACGGCGCGGATGGCGGCGATGTCGCCGCGGCCGACGCGCAGGGCGGGGCGCGCCTCGCGGGTCGAGTCGGCGTACGACGGTTCGGCGACGGTCGGCGGGCGGCGGCTCTGGGTGGGCACCCGGCCGATGGGGGCGGCGGTGCCGGTGGTCCCGGCGGTGCTGCGGGAGCCGGGGACGCCGACGGCCGGGCCGCGCGCGGGGCTCATGGTGGGTGCGCCGGGCGCGCTCGGGGTGATCGGCGCCGGTGCGGTGGTGGCGGCGCTCGGTGGCCCGGTGGCGGTATCGGGGCGGACCAGGGTGGAGCCGTCGCGGGCGACGCGCTCGTCGGTGCGGCCGATCAGCCAGTCCCGGCTGGGGACGACCAGGCCGGCCGGGGTGAAGGCGATCCGGCGCAGCTCGGACTGCGGGCCGTTGTCCTTGCGCCACATGCTCGCCACGATGTCCACCGCCTCCTGCGGGGTCTCGGCGAACTCCAGGCCCGCGTAGACCGGGGCGCAGGCGTCCAGGCCGAGGTCCTGGGCGGTGAGGCGGCGGCCGAGGCGGCGGGTGAAGACCTCGGCGATCAGCGCCGGGGTGGCGCCGCGGGGCTGCTGGCCGCGCAGCCAGCGGGTGACCGAGGTCTTGTCGTAGCGCAGGTCGAGGCCATGTTCCAGGCCGAGCTGGTCGACCCGGCGGGCCAGGCCGGCGTGCGAGAAGCCGGCCTCCTCGATCAGCGCGGCGAGCTGGCCGTTCTGCGGGGTCGAGCCGGAGTGGCCGGTGTGGCTGCCGTGGCCGCTGGTGGTCGCGGGGGCGGGTGCGGCGGCGGCTTCGTGCCGGTTGGGTGTTGCCTGCACGGGCAGCCGCAGTTCGTCGGCGGTCGGGGCGTCGGCGGTCAGCGTGTCGCCGGTCAGGGCGCTGGGGGCCAGGGCGTCGGGGGCGTCCGGAAGGGTCCGGCCGACCGGACCTCGGTGCTGGCCGAGCGGGTCGAGCGGTCCGTACGCCGGGCTGTCGGTTGCAGGCCGTTGGGGCATGTCAGTCAACACCTCTCGGACGTCGCACCGGGCTCTACCAGCACTTCGGCTGCCTGGGGCGGCGCCCCCTGTCGGGAATCGGCGTGAATGTAGCGAGCATTCGGGCGCTATGGGTGGATCTGACCGAGCAATCCTCCGAACGGGTGAAGCATCCGCGCCCATTGTGGGGAAGCGAGGTCAGGATGGGTTTGGCCGTCTAGGGTCGAACCGTCGATCGATCGTCATGTTGGCTTCCGCTACGGGGAACCCGGATGCTGTAGTGGACCGCCACATGGGAGCCGGGCCGTCGGATTCCTACCGTTCTCGGCCATGGACACCTCTACTGCCCGCCCGCTCGACGGCCGTACGGCCCTGGTGACCGGAGCCGCCTCGGGCATCGGCCGGGCCTGTGCCGAGGCCTTCGCCGTGGCCGGCGCCCGGGTCTACGTCGTCGACCTCGCGGCCGACCCGGCCCGGGAGCTCGCGGAGCGGATCGGCGGCCGCGCGATCGTCGCCGACCTCGCCGACCCCGAGGCCGTGGACGCCCTGCCGGACGACGCCGACATCGTGGTCAACAACGCCGGCCTGCAACACGTCGCGCCCGTGCACGAGTTCCCGGTCGAGCGCTTCACCCTCATCCAACGCGTCATGGTCGAGGCCCCGTTCCGCATCCTGCGCCGCACCCTGCCCCACATGTACGAACAGGAGTGGGGCCGGATCGTCAACATCTCCTCCGTCCACGGCCTGCGCGCCAGCGCCTTCAAGTCCGCGTACGTCACCGCCAAGCACGCCCTGGAGGGCCTGAGCAGGACCGTCGCCCTCGAAGGCGCCCCCCACGGCGTCACCAGCAACTGCCTCAACCCGGGCTACGTCCGAACTCCCCTGGTGGAGAAGCAGATCGCCGCCCAGGCGCTCGCCCACGGCATCCCCGAGGACGAGGTCGTCGAGCGGATCATGCTCGACCGCACCGCCGTCAAGCACCTCATCGACCCCTCCGAGGTCGCCCACCTCGCCCTCTACCTCTGCACCCCGCCCGCCTCCTACATCACCGGCACCAGCCTGCCCATCGACGGCGGCTGGACGGCGCACTGAGCTCTCGCCGGCTATCCCCACCCCGAGGGATGTGTGGGTCGGTCACACAGTCCCGGGAGCGTGGGGTTCCCACCTTGTGGCGACATCGTCCCCCTCTGACCTGGAAGTGGTGACCCATGAAGGACCCTGCACGTGGTTCGGCGGCGATCGGCTCACTCCCGCGAGTGGTGGCCGCGAGCCTGATCGGCACGACGATCGAGTGGTACGACTACTTCCTCTACGGGACAGCTGCGGCGCTGGTGTTCGGGAAGGTGTTCTTCCCGAACAGTGATCCGCTGACGGGGACGCTGCTGTCGTTCCTGACCTATGCGATCGGGTTCGCGGCACGGCCGCTCGGGGCCCTGGTGTTCGGGCACTTCGGGGACCGGGTCGGGCGCAAGAAGCTGCTGGTGGTGAGCCTGCTATTGATGGGCGGGTCGACCACGGCGATCGGGTTGCTGCCGACGTACGGGTCGATCGGGATGACGGCGCCGGTGCTGTTGACCGCGTTGCGGCTGGTGCAGGGCTTCGCGCTCGGCGGGGAGTGGGGCGGAGCGGTCCTGCTGGTGTCGGAGCACGGGGACCGGCGGCGGCGGGGGTTCTGGGCGTCGTGGCCGCAGGGCGGGGCGCCGGCGGGGAACCTGTTGGCGGCTGGGGTGCTGTCGCTGATGACGACGGTGCAGTCGGACAGCGCGTTCCTGGCGTGGGGGTGGCGGGTGCCGTTCCTGCTGTCGGCGGTGCTGGTCGGGGTCGGGCTGTGGATCCGGCTCGCGGTGGACGAGTCGCCGCTGTTCCGGCAGGCACTGAAGGCGGCGCAGGCTCGGAAGGAGGCCGAACAGGCGCCGTTGGTGGGGGTGTTGAAGCACCACTGGCGGGAGGTGCTGGTGGCCATGGGCGCGCGGATGGCGGAGAACATCTCGTACTACGTGATGACGACCTTTGTGCTCACGTACGCCGTCAGCCACGCCCACTTCGACAAGCAGAGCGCGCTGAACGCCGTACTGATCGCCTCGGCGATCCAGTTCGCACTGATCCCGCTGTTCGGGGCACTGTCGGACCGGGTCGGGCGCAAGCCGGTGTACCTGGCGGGCGCGGCCGGGGTCGGGGTCTGGGCATTCGTGTTCTTCGGGATGGTGGACACCGAGTCGTTCGGGGCGCTGGTGCTCACGGTGACCGTCGGCCTGGTGTTCCACAGCGCGATGTACGCGCCGCAGGCGGCCTTCTTCTCCGAGCTGTTCGCGACCCGGCTGCGGTACTCGGGGGCCTCGATCGGCGCCCAGTTCGCGTCGGTGGCGGCCGGGGCGCCCGCCCCGCTGGTCGCGACCGCGCTGCTCAAGGACTACGGCAACGCCACCCCCGTCTCGGTGTACGTGGCCCTCGCGGCGGTGATCACGGTGCTGGCGGTGCTGTGCGCCCGGGAGACCAGGGGGCAGGACCTCACCGAGGTCGAGGAGCAGCCGGCGGACGGCGCCGCGGTCGAAAAGCCCGCTGTGGCCCGAGGGTTGAGCCGATAGCATCGCGATTTCCCGCAACCGTCGGAACCGACGCCGATTGGCGGCCCGCACCATGAACCACCCCGACGAGAGCTCCGCGCCCGCACTGCGGCGGCTGCTCGACCTGCTCGCCTCCGGCGCCGCCACCGAGGACTTCGCCGAGGTACTGGCCGACGCCCGTCGACGCGGGGCACCGTCGGCCGTACTCGCCGAGATCGACGACGCCACCTGGCAGGCCCTGCGGGTTCATCGCACCCTGCGTCAACACCGGCGCCGCAAGACCGAGTTGACCGCTCTGTTCGACACCGCCGGGGACCTCGCCGCCTCCCGGGAGCTGGACACCGTGCTGCAGGCGATCGTCCGCCGGGCCCGGATGCTGCTCGGCACCGACACCGCGTACCTGACCCTGCCGGACGAGGCCGCGGGCGACACCTATATGAGGGTCACCGACGGCTCCGTCTCCGTACTGTTCCAGACCCTGCGGCTCAGCCTCGGCGACGGCCTGGGCGGGCTGGTCGCGCAGACCGCCCGCCCGTACGCCACCCCCGACTACCGCACCGACGAACGCTTCCACCACACCGGCACGATCGACGCGGGCGTGCTGGACGAGGGGCTCGTGGCGATCATCGGGGTGCCGCTGCTGCTCGGCGGGCAGGTCATCGGCGTGCTGTTCGCCGCCGACCGCTCGCCGCGCACCTTCTCCCCCGACGAGGTCGCGCTGCTCTGCTCGCTGGCCGCGCACGCCGCGATCGCCCTGGACACCGCCAAGTCGCTGGCCGACGCCCGGGCCGCGCTCGCCGAGCTGAACGCCGCCAACGAGCTGGTCCGGGCCCACTCCGCCGCCGTCCAGCGCGCCGAGCAGGCGCACGACCGGCTCACCGACCTCGTGCTGCGCGGCGCCGAGGTGCCGGACGTCGCCGCCGCCGTCGCACACCTGCTGGACGGGGAGATAGCGGTCCTGGACGCCGAGGGCGAGCCGCTGGCCGGACGGTCGACGCCCGCCGCCGAGCTGGCCGGGGCGGTGGCCGCGTCCCGGGCCGAGGGCCGGTCCGTCCGGCACGGCGAGCTGTGGGTGTGCGCGGTGCTGGCCGGGCACGACGCGCTCGGCACCTTGGTGCTGCGCGGACGGCCCGACCTCGACGACGCCGACCGACGGCTGTTCGAGCGGGCCGGCGTGGTGACCGCGCTGCTCCTGCTGCTGCGCCGCTCGGTGGCGGAGACCGAGAACCGGATCCGCGGCGAACTGCTCACCGACCTGCTCACCGCCCCCGGACGCGACCCGGCCGGGCTCACCGCGCGCGGCCGCCGGCTCGGGGTCGACCTCGCGCGGCCGCACCTGGTGCTGGTCGCGGAACCGGCGGACGGCCACGGCGACGAACGGGGACGGCTGGCGGGCGCCGCCCGGCGGTACCTGTTCGGCTCCCGGGGCGTCAGCGCCGAGCACGGCGAGGCGGTGGCGCTGCTGGTGCCGCTCGAACCGGGCCCGGCCGAGGACCCCGAGGAGACCGCCCGGCGGGCCGCCGAGCGGCTGGCCCGGCTGGCCGGCTTCCCGGTCACCGTCGGCGCCGGCCGCCCCGCCGCAGGCCCCCCGGCACTGGCCGCCTCGTACGCCGAGGGCCTGCGCTGCGTGCGCGCCCTGCGGGTGCTCGGCCGCGTCGGGGAAGGCGCCTCGGCCGGCGCGCTGGGCTTCCTCGGGGTGCTGCTCGGCGACGGCCACGACGTGGACGGCTTCGTCGGCGCGACGCTCGGCCCGCTGCTCGCCTACGACGCCCGGCGCGGCACCGAACTGGTCCGCACCCTGCGCGCCTACTTCGACTGCGGCGGCAGCCTGACCCGGGCCAAGGACGAACTGCACGTCCACGTGAACACCGTGGTGCAGCGGCTGGACCGGGTCGAGGCGCTGCTCGGACGGGACTGGAACCAGCCGGAGCGTTCCCTGGAACTACAGCTGGCGCTGCGGCTGCAACTGCTCTCGGGCGACTGAACGGCTTGTACGGGCGTGGGCGTACAGTGGCGAGGTTGGTCTCGAACGCGAGGCCGATCTCGAACGCCTGGCAAGGAGCGGCAGCCGTGAGCGAGCGAAGCGAACGAACAGTAAGCGAAGGCGGGTCTCGCGAAGCGACCGCCGAGCGAAGCGGGGCGGGCGCATGAGCGAGAACGTGCGTTTCGTGCGGATGGGCATAGGCGAGCACGTCGTCCCGTACGAGGAGGCGTGGCAGGAGCAGCAGCGCCTGCACGCGCTGCGGGTCGCGGACGAGATCCCCGACACCGTGCTGCTGCTGGAGCACCCGCCCGTCTACACCATGGGCAAGCGCACCAACCCCGCCGACCTGCCGCTGGACGGCACCCCGGTGGTCGAGGTCAACCGGGGCGGGGAGATCACCTGGCACGGCCCCGGCCAGCTGGTCGGCTACCCGATCATAAAGCTGCCCGACCCGATCGACGTGATCGCGTACGTCCGCCGGCTGGAGGAGGCGCTGATCCGCGCCGCCGCCGACTTCGGCGTCGGGACCACCCGGGTCGAGGGCCGCAGCGGGGTCTGGGTGCTGGGCGAGAACCTCCCGGACGCCGTGGTGGACCCGGCCGAGGTGGTGGACATCGGCAAGCTGACCCTGCGGATGGGTCTGCCGCTGGGCATCGACCCGCGGCTGGCCGGGCCCGAGTACGCGCCGTCCAACGCCGGCCAGCGCGGGGGCGACCGCAAGCTCGCCGCGATCGGCGTCCGGGTCGCCCGCGGGG
This sequence comes from Kitasatospora sp. NPDC004669, assembly GCF_040609455.1. Lineage (NCBI taxonomy): Bacteria > Bacillati > Actinomycetota > Actinomycetes > Kitasatosporales > Streptomycetaceae > Kitasatospora > Kitasatospora sp. NPDC004669. The sequence goes on along the minus strand of NZ_JBEXKB010000053.1, from coordinate 57,244 downwards.
TGACCATGCACGGCTTCGCGCTCAACTGCGACCCCGACATGACGTACTTCGACAAGATCGTGCCCTGCGGCATCCGGGACGCGGGCGTCGCCTCGCTGGCCGGCGAGCTGGGGCGCGACTTCGGCGTGGGCGAGGCGCTGCCGGCCGTCGAGCGGCACCTGAAGGACGTCTTCGCCGAGCTGCCGGAGCCCGCACTCAGCCGCTGAAGCCCCCGGCATCCAGTCGCCGGCGCCCCACGCCCGGCCGCTGAAACCCCCCCAGACACTGGGAATCTACTGGCCGGTAGTCGCGTTGCCCTGCGATTGCAGGGCGGCAGGCCCGGCACAGGCCGTACAACCACAGGCGTACCCTGGGGGTACCCCGTCTAGTTCTAGGAGTCGCACGTGTCCGCTGTCGCGCCCGACGGCAGGAAGCTGCTCCGCCTGGAGGTCCGCAACAGCGAGACCCCCATCGAGCGGAAGCCCGAGTGGATCAAGACCCGCGCGAAGATGGGCCCGGAGTACAACGCCCTCCAGTCGCTGGTGAAGAAGGAGGGGCTGCACACGGTCTGCCAGGAGGCCGGCTGCCCCAACATCTTCGAGTGCTGGGAGGACCGCGAGGCGACCTTCCTCATCGGCGGTGACCAGTGCACCCGCCGCTGCGACTTCTGCCAGATCGACACCGGCAAGCCCGCCGAGTTCGACCGCGACGAGCCGCGCCGGGTCGCCGAGTCCATCCTCACCATGGACCTCAACTACGCCACCATCACCGGCGTCGCCCGCGACGACCTGGAGGACGGCGGTGCCTGGCTGTACGCCGAGACCGTCCGCCAGGTGCACGCGATGACCGCCGACCGCGCGGGCGGCCGCACCGGCGTCGAGCTGCTGGTCCCCGACTTCAACGCGGTGCCCGAGCAGCTGGCCGAGGTCTTCTCCTCCCGCCCCGAGGTGCTCGCGCACAACGTCGAGACGGTGCCGCGCATCTTCAAGCGGATCCGCCCCGCGTTCCGGTACGAGCGCTCGCTGGACGTCATCACCCAGGCCCGCGCGGCCGGGCTGGTGACCAAGTCCAACCTGATCCTGGGCATGGGCGAGACCCGCGAGGAGGTCAGCCAGGCGCTGGCCGACCTGGTCGGGGCCGGCTGCGAGCTGATCACCATCACCCAGTACCTGCGCCCCTCACTGCGCCACCACCCGGTGGAGCGCTGGGTGAAGCCGCAGGAGTTCGTCGAGCTCCAGCAGGAGGCCGAGGAGCTGGGCTTCGCGGGTGTCATGTCGGGACCGCTGGTGCGTTCGTCGTACCGGGCCGGGCGCCTGTACCGGCAGGCGCTGGAGCGCCGCGAGCAGGCCGCGGTCTGACGCGCCGGGGAACGGTTTCGGCCACTGGGCCATTGGAAGGGCGGAGCTGCGGCTCCGCCCTTCCGGGTTTCACCACGCTTTGACTGCCTGGTCACGGACTGGTAACACAGAGTGGGGATGATGGACGCCTGGCAAGCGTTCGATTCTTCTCAGCCACGAGAGGAGCTGTTCGGGATGCGGATGCGGATCCGGTCGGTGGGGGCGGCGCTGCGGTTCGCCGAGAGTGTCCTGCTGGCACCCGGCCAACGGCACGCGCGGCTCAACGCCTGGGCCGCCGTGTGCGAGAACCGCCGGCATGCGGCGGACCGCCGGCACGACGCGCCGGCGGCCGGGGCGCCGGGTACGGCGGGGGCGCGCTCCGTACGGCGGTGAGAGGTCCGGCCGCAGGCGAAACGGCTCATCGGCGGGTAGGGCCGGGCGTCGCTGTGAGCGACAGCGCGTGGGCACACGGGTCACGGTTCGGGCGAACGGGTACCCGGGCTTGGATATCCCGTACCCGTGCCACGTACCATGAGCGTTATGGCGAGGGAAACATCCGAGAACCCCGGGCGACTGAAGCAGATCCGCCTGGCGTACACCATGACCAAGAAGGTCGACACCAAGATCGGCCTGATCATCGCCGGCGTCGGCCTGCTGACCTTCGGCGTGTTCCTCGCCATCGGCTTCGCGATCGACCACCCCATCTACCTGGGCATCCTGGGCTTCATCGTGGCCGTGCTGGCCATGGCGATCGTCTTCGGGCGCCGGGCCGAGCGCGCCGCGTTCGGGCAGATGGAGGGACAGCCGGGCGCCGTGGCCGCGGTGTTGAACAACATCCGGCGCGGCTGGAGCTCCAGCTCGACCCCGGTCGCGGTCACCCGTAACCAGGACGCGGTCTACCGCGCCGTGGGCCGGGCGGGCATCGCGCTGATCGGCGAGGGCAACCCGAACCGGGTGCGCCAGCTGCTGGCCTCCGAGAAGAAGAAGATGGCCCGGGTGGTCGGCGACGTGCCGGTGCACGACATCGTGGTGGGCAACGGCGAGGGCGAGATCCCGCTGAAGAAGCTGCAGATCCACCTGATGCGCCTGCCCCGCGCCATCACCCCCGCCCAGGTCACCGAGACCAACGACCGCCTGCGCGCGCTGGGCGACCTGCTCTCCAAGGCGCCGATCCCCAAGGGCCCGATGCCCAAGGGCGCCCGGATGCCCAAGGGCGGCCAGGCTCGCTGACCCCCTCCCCCGACGACACGAGAACGGCCCCGCTGATCCTCAGCGGGGCCGTTTCGGCGTTCGGCCGTCGTGCGGCGCTCGTCGGATCCGGACCTCGCCTCAGATCCGGACCTCGACCGTGCCGACAGCCTTGTCGTGCAGGCCCCGGGTGTCGCGGTCCCAGACCAGCGCCGGCACCACCAGGCAGAGCAGGACGGTGCGCAGCAGGATCTGGGGGATGGTCGCGCGGCTGCCGTCCAGGCGGACCACCCGGAGGCCGAACAGCCGCTTGCCGACGGTCGTGCCGGTCGTGGCGAGCAGGACGGCCGTGACCAGGAAGTAGAGCGGGAGGGTCCACAGGTTGGCCTCGGCCTGGTCGCCCTTGGCGATCAGGCCGTAGGAGACCAGAGCGACCAGCCAGCCGTCCACGAACAGGGAGCCGATCCGCCGGCCGGGGCCGGCGATCGATCCGGAGCCCTCCCGGGGCAGACCGAGGCGCTCGCCGCGGTAGCCGAAGTCGGCGCCCATCTTCTCGGCGGCCGCCTTAGGGCCGTCGATCCACGATCCCAACGCTTCTCTGGTGTCCACGAATCCACACTAACCGGGCTCACCCCGAGCGCCCGCACCGGCTCCCCTCCGGGCGGGGCGTCGTACCGGACTCGTCCACGACCGGGTGAATCCCGATCGCCGGGCTTACCAAGTGGTCCAGACCACTGCCACAAGGGGTTCCAGGTCGGCGGGGTGATTTGCCCCGTACCGTACGCCTTTGCCGCCCGTTCGGCGGTCGCGGTTAACATCTAGGAAACGAGCGGGTCACCGACTGGAAACGACCCATTCCTAGGGTGAGCCCAATTCGCACGCCGAGGAGGATGGATGTTCAACAACGCCGCCGAAGTGAAGCAGTTCATCCAGGACAACGACGTGAAGTTCGTCGACGTCCGCTTCTGCGACCTGCCAGGCGTACTGCAGCACTTCTCCGTACCTGCGGCGACCTTCGACCCGTCCGAGACCCTGATGTTCGACGGTTCGTCGATCCGCGGCTTCCAGGCCATCCACGAGTCCGACATGGCCCTGGTGCCGGATCTCGCCACCGCCCGACTCGACCCCTTCCGGGCCGAGAAGCACCTCAACATCAACTTCTTCATCCAGGACCCGGTCACCGGCGAGGCCTACAGCCGCGACCCCCGCAACGTCGCCAAGAAGGCCGAGGCCTACCTCGCCTCCTCCGGCATCGCCGACACCGCCTTCTTCGGGCCCGAGGCCGAGTTCTACGTCTTCGACTCGGTGCGGTTCGAGACCAGCGCCAACGCGTCCTTCTACCACATCGACTCGGAGGCCGGCGCCTGGAACACCGGCGCCGCCGAGGGCGACGTACGCGGCTACAAGGTCAAGTACAAGGGCGGCTACTTCCCCGTCCCGCCGGTGGACCACTTCGCCGACCTGCGCGCCGAGATGTCGCTGGAGCTGGCCAAGGCGGGCCTGGAGGTCGAGCGCCAGCACCACGAGGTCGGCACGGCCGGCCAGGCGGAGATCAACTACAAGTTCAACACCCTGCTGCACGCGGCCGACGACCTGATGCTGTTCAAGTACATCATCAAGAACGTCGCCTGGCGGAACGGCAAGACCGCCACCTTCATGCCGAAGCCGATCTTCGGCGACAACGGCTCGGGCATGCACGTCCACCAGTCGCTGTGGAGCGAGGGATCGCCGCTCTTCTACGACGAGCAGGGCTACGCCGGCCTGTCCGACACCGCCCGCTACTACATCGGCGGCCTGCTCCGGCACGCCCCCTCGCTGCTGGCCTTCACCAACCCGTCGGTGAACTCCTACCACCGCCTGGTGCCGGGCTTCGAGGCGCCGGTCAACCTGGTCTACTCGCAGCGCAACCGCTCGGCCGCGATCCGCATCCCGATCACCGGCTCCAACGCCAAGGCCAAGCGCATCGAGTTCCGCGCGCCGGACCCGTCCTCCAACCCGTACCTGGCCTTCTCCGCCATGCTGATGGCCGGCCTCGACGGCATCCGCAACAAGATCGAGCCGCTGGAGCCCGTCGACAAGGACCTCTACGAGCTCGCCCCCGAGGAGCACGCCAACGTCCCGCAGGTCCCCTCCTCCCTCCCGGCCGTCCTGGAGGCCCTGGAGGCCGACCACGAGTACCTCCTCGCGGGCAACGTCTTCACCCCGGACCTGATCGAGACCTGGATCGACTTCAAGCGCACCAACGAGATCGCCCCGATCGCCCTCCGCCCCCACCCGCACGAGTTCGAGCTGTACTACGACCTGTAAGAAGCACCCACCCGGCGGGGGCGCGGACACCATGTCCGCGCCCCCGTCGGCGTTTCCTCCGGAGGTGCGCGGCTCCGCAGGGCGGCATTGAGCCGCCGCACACCCACCACTCGCTGGACGACACCCGGGAGCAGGCGGTGCTGTGCGCGGACCTGTGCGAGTGGGCGGGCCCCGAGAGCGCTACCCCGCCGGGCCCGGTTCCGGGGTGAGGGCGAGGACGGCGAGGTCGTCGGCGAGCAGGCCGGCGTACCGGGACCGCGCCGAGGCCCTTGCCGCGGACGTCGCCGAGCAGCGCCCGGACGCCGAAGCGGGTGTCGCACACCTCGTACAGGTCGCCGCCGACCAGCACCTCGGCCTGGGCCGGGCGGTAGAGCCCGGCCACCCGCAGGCCGCCGGCCCGCTCGGGGACCGGTCGCAGTACGGTGCGCTGGAGGGTCTCGGCGACCGTCCGGGCCTGGAGCAGGTTGCGGTTCTGCCGGGTGCGCCGCCAGGACAGGGCGGTGCCCATCGCCCCGGAGAGCAGGGTGGCGATGTAGACCCAGACGTGGTGCTGCTCGTTGATGTGGCCCGCGTGCAGGGCCAGCAGCACTTGCAGCGCCAGCGAACCGCCCGTGGTGGCGGCGGTCAGCACCGGGCCGTAGCTGAACGCGGCCACCACGGGCAGGGCGGTCAGCAGGAAGCCGGCGGCGACCGCGTCCGGGACGACGGCCTCGGCGATCAGGTCGAGGACCAGCAGCAGGACCGGCAGCCAGAGCACCCAGCGCGGCACCCGCGGTTGCGCGGCCACGAGCTGCGGCTTGCGGGGTGCTGACACGGCGGGGACCTCCTGGCCGACCGGTCCGGCCGGTCCGGCCGGTCCGGCCGGTCCGAAACGGAGAGGCCCGGAATCACCGGTTCGTCCTCCATGCTCCCCCACGGACGGCCCGGTCACGGACGGCCCGGTCACGAACGGTCCCGGTCACGAACGGCCGAACGGCGCGGCTTCCGGGGCCGGGGGCCGACGGGGCCCGGAGGCGACCCCGGAAGCAGAGGGTCGGCGCAGGTCAGCGAACCGTCACCGGCAGGGTCTCGAAGCCGCGCAGCACCAGCCGGTCGCGTCGGGTCGGGACCCCGCCCCGGGCGAGCCGGGGGAAGCGGTCCAGCAGGGCGGGCATCGCGACCTCGGCCTCCAGCCTGGCCAGCTGGTAGCCCAGGCAGAAGTGCTGGCCGCCGCCGAAGCTCAGCGGCTGGCTCTCGGTACGGGTCGGGTCGAACACCTCGGGGCGGTCGTACCGGTCCGGGTCGTGGTGGGCCGCGCCGATCAGCAAGGTCACCGTGCTGCCGGGCGGGACGGGCAGGCCCTCGATGGACAGGCCCTCCTCCAGCGCGACCCGCGCGGTGGCCTGGACCGGGGAGTCGAAGCGCAGCACCTCGTCGGTGAAGCCGGCCGGGGTGATCACGCCGCTGCGCAGCCCGGCGGCCACCTCGGGGTGGCGGAACAGCAGGGCGAGGCCGTTGCCGAGCAGGTTGGTGGTGGTCTCGAACCCGGCCACCAGCAGCAGCACCAGGTTGGCCAGCAGCTCCTCGGCGGAGAGCCGCTCGCCGTCCTCGGCGGCGATCCGGGCCAGGTCGCTGACCAGGTCGTCCTGCGGTCGGGCCAGGCGCTCGGCGGCCAGCTCGGTGAAGTACCGGGACAACTCGTCGGCGGCCCGGTCGGCGTCGCCCAGCTCGTCCAGGTCCTGGATGATCTCCAGCGCGACGGTCAGGTCGGAGGCGAGGCCGCGGAACCGGTAGCGGTCCTGCTCGGGGACGCCGAGCAGCTCGCAGATCACCCCGACCGGCAGCCGGAAGGCGAAGGCGTCCATGAAGTCCACCGGCGAGCCGTCGGCGCCCCGCTCGGCCATCCCGTCCAGCAGCCGGTCGACCGCCGCCTCCACGGCCGGGCGCAGCGCGGCGACCCGGCGGGCGGTGAACACCGAGGCGATCAGCGAGCGGACCCGGGGCTGGTCGGGCGCGTTGCGCTGGAGGATCGAGCGGCCGAACAGGGCGAGCGAGGAGTGCCCGGCGAACTCCGGGGCCAGGCCGGCCATCATGTCGGCGGTCGCGACGCCGAAGGCGGGGGTGCGCAGCACCTTGTTGACGGCCGCGTAGCCGCTCACCAGGTACATCCCGTCCCCGGCCGGGACCACCGGGCCGAGCTCGTGCGCCCTCGCGTACAGCGGGTACGGGTCGGCCCTGACCTCCGTGGTCATCAGCTGCTCGACGATCGCCGCGCCGTCCATCCGGTGCTCCCCTCCGATGACGATGATTCCTGGTTCGTGAACCGGCGGCGGGCGCCGCGGAGTTCCCGGTGCAGGTGGTCCGGCCGCGGGCCTCGATAGGGTTGCCGGCATGGAGATCTGGATCAACCCGCGCTGCAGCAAGTGCCGGACGGCGCTCGGCGAGCTGAACGCCGCCGGGGTGGAGTACACCGTGCGGCGCTACCTGGAGGAACCGCCGACGGCGGCCGAGCTGGAGCAGGTGCTGGAGCGCCTGGGCCTGGAGCCGTGGGACATCACCCGCACCGACGAGCAGGTCGCGAAGGACCTGGGGATGAAGGAGTGGCCCCGGGAGGCGGGCGAGCGAACGCGCTGGATCGCGGCGATGGCCGAGCACCCCGTGCTGATCCAGCGCCCGATCATCACCGCGGACGACGGGCACGCCGTGGTGGCCCGGACTCCCGAGGCACTCAAGTCCGTTCTGCCGTAGCCCGGTCGACCACCGGGGCCGGTCAGTGGAGCTGGGTCGTCTGTACCGGCCGGCCCGGGTGCCAGTTGTGGACCAGCAGGCGGTCGCCCTCCAGGGCGGTGTGCACCACCTGCTGGAGGTCCAGTCGGAACAGGTGGAACGGGGTGGGCGGCGGCTCGGGCAGCTCGGCCGAGAAGGCGGCGATCTCGTCCTCGTCGGTGACCTCCACCGCACGGCCGGAGATCTTGGAGTCCCCGCCGGCCATGGTCTCGTCGCCCGGGTGGGCGTGCAGCGCGAAGCGGGCGTCCCGCTGCAGGTCGCGCGCCTTGACCGCCTGGTACATCGACCCCAGCCAGGCGTCGGCGCCGACGAAGTCGACCTCCGACCCGCTCACCCGGGGTGAACCGTCCTTGCGCAGCGTCGCCAGGACGTGGTGCTTGTTCGCGTCGAACCGGGCCCGTACCAGGGCCGCGAGTTCGGGTGCCTCGTGCTCGAAATCCTGCCAGGTAGCCATGGCGCCAGTGTGGCACCCGGCACCGACAACCGCCGGGCACGAACGGCCGGGCGCCGCAGGCGGTTCGGACCGGTCGTTGTCGGCGGCCGGTGCCACACTGGCGGGGTGACCACCACGACCGACTACATCGCGTTCCTGCGGGCCGTCAACGTCGGCGGCCGGACGGTGAGGATGGAGCGGCTGCGGGCGCTCTTCGCCGAACTGGGGCTGGGGAACGTCCGCTCGTACATCCAGAGCGGCAACGTCTTCTTCAGCACCGGCGAACCGGACCGCGCCGCGCTGGCCCGGCGGATCGAGGAGCACCTGGAGCAGGCCCTCGGCTACCCGGTGCCGGTGCTGCTGCGGACGGTCGACGAGGTGGCCGAGCTGCTCGCCGCCGAGCCGTTCCGGGGGGTCGAGGTGACGCCGGACATCCGGCTGGTGGTCGCCTTCCTCTCCGAACCGCTGCCGGCCGAACTCGCTCTCCCGCACCGCTCGGCGAAGGGCGACTACGAGGTGCTCGGCGCCGACCCGGGGGCCGCGTACATCGTGGTGCACCTGCAGGACGGCAAGTGGGTCACCAAGGACATGTTCGGCAAGGGCTACCGGGGGTCGGTCACCTCCCGGTTCCTGCACACCACGGAGAAGATCCTCGCGGCCGCCCGGAAGGCCTGACGGTCCGTCCGACATCCTGGAACCGCGCAGGTGGGGGCAGCGTCTGTCGCTCAGTGACGTACGAACCCTGCGCCGGACCACGGCGCGATCTGGACAGTCCGAGCCGGTCGATCCGACAATCAGGCCATGACGCAGCCTGAGCTTCCCACCGGCCAAGCCCGGCCCTCCGACGCCGAACGGGAAGCGGCGCTCGGGGTGCTGCGCGAGGGCGCGGGCAGCGGTCGGCTGTCGCACGACACCTTCCTCGGCCGGATGGAGATCGTCCTCCAGGCCACCAGCCACGCCGAATTGGACGCGGCGGTGGACGGGCTGCCCACCGGCGGGCCGGTGGAGCGCTTCGTGCTGCGGACGGTCGGCCGGGTCTCCGCCTTCGGCGACCGGCTGAACCGGGCCTGGCGCACCGAGCGGCTGCCCGGGCTGAGCCTGCCGCAGACCGGGGCGGGGCAGTTGACGATCGGACGCATCCCCGGCTCGGGGCTGCGGCTGCACGACGCCTCGGTCTCCCGGCACCACGCGGAGCTGCGGCACGAGAACGGCGGCTGGGTGCTGTACGACCTCGGCTCGACCAACGGCACGCACGTGAACGGGCGGCGGATAGCGGGCGGGGTGCCGGTCCGGCCGGGCGACCAGGTGCGGTTCGGCAACCTGGAGTTCCGGCTCGCCACGCGGTGAGGAGGCGTTCAGCCTGTCCGCTCGTCCGGCGGCCGGGATGTCGCGTGGGGCGTTCACGTCGCGGTCGTGGACGACCCCGCACACCGGGCGGGTCCACTCGCGGACCGCAAAGGGCTCGGGGCCCGGGCATACGCCCGAATCAGTCGATCACCGGCGGGCGGTAGCGCACCGGCGGGGGGTGACGGGCGGAACTGTCAGTGGCGGGTGCGAGGATGCGGGCATGACCCAGGAGACGGCTCTCCCCCAGGGCGCAAAGGGAGTTGGGCGTGCCGTCGGTATCGGCATATGCCGGAGGCCCATGCCACGCGCGTAGATCGACGGCCTGCGAAAGGAGCCGCGGGTCAGTCGACGACGCTCCCCAGGCCACCGCCGAGGCCCTCGCCGAAGATGCTGAGGTTCCCGTCGACCGACCCTGCGCCGACCGCTCCCCCGCCCAGGTCGCCCGCCGGCCCCCACAGCGGCGCCGTGCAGCGCTGGTAGGTCGCCTGCCAGTGCGGCCAGTTGCGGGCCACGTCGTCGTCGCACTCGGCCAGCAGCCGTTCCACCGTCGCCGGCTCCACCCCGTCCAGCAGCCAGGCCAGCGCGTCCGCCGTACCCGGGCCGTCCGCCGAACGCAGCAGGTCGAGCAGCTCGCCCAGGCCGCCGAGCCGGGAGTTGTCGGTGACCACCCGCTCCATCCGGGGCAGCAACTGCCGCTCCTCGATCCGCAGATGGGTCTCCAGCCGGGCCGCCAGGTCCTCCATGGCGTACGCGACCGGCCAGGCGCTGCCGGTGTCCCGGCTGGCGATCCGGACCAGCGTGGTGACCCGGGTGAAGGAGTGGTCGAGGTTGTGGTGGTCGGCCTCCAGCCAGTTGAGCAGCAGCCGCAGCTCGGGCGCGAAGCGTCGCACGATCGGCCAGATCCGGGCGTCCTGCTGCTCGTGGTGGCAGGTCAGCATCGCGGTCATGAAGGTCCAGTGCCGCAGCAGCGCCTCGCCCTTGTCATCCTCGTCGGGCTGGAGCAGTCGCAGCGCGTTGGGCAGCCGGGCGAGGTCCCGGCGCAGTGCGGCGTGCACCAGCCGCAGCCCGGCGAACCGGACGGTGACCGGCTCCTCGTCCGCGGCCCGGCCGTACGCGTCCGTCCGCCGGGAGTCGGCGGCGGACTCCGCCTGCGCGGGCACGGAGGGAGCGGGCTGGGGCAGCAGGTGGATCGGCATGGCACTCTCTTCACGACGTGTGGCAGGACGGATGGGGCGGCCCGTGAAGGCCGCCCCATCCAAGGTGCTCGCAGTCGATCAGAAGCGAATCAATGTCCGATTGACGCGCAGGTCACGGGCCTGCGCACGGGCCGAAGCCCTCCCGTCGCGTCACCCCGGGCTCAGTCCGAGGCGGGGCCCGCCAGGTTCTTGGTGAGCCACTGCAGGGTGTCCGGGATCATCTTCTTGAAGTCCGAGGTGAGGTGCTTGCCGCCGGGCTGCTCGTAGTACTCGATGGACACCGGCGGGACGGCCTTGGCCACCCAGCTCTTGACGACGTCCTTCTCGTAGCCGTTGGCGCCGCCCGCGGTGACGAACATCTTGACGTCGGCCTTGCCCTGGGTGATCAGCTGGTTCGGGCTGTTGGCGGCCTTCTCGGCGTCGTGGCCCTTCCACAGCCCGGAGTCCGGGATGTAGTAGCCGTCGATCGGCACCGCGGCCTTGTAGACGTCCGGGTGCTGCAGGGCGAGCTTGGCGCTGCAGAAGCCGCCGGTGGAGGCGCCCATCACGCCCCAGCTGTCGCGGCCCTTCAGGGTGCGGAAGTTGGCGCGGACCCAGTCCGGGATGTCCTCGCCCATCCAGGTACCCATCTTGGGCTGGCCCGGGATGTCGGAGCAGTCCAGCGCGTTCTTCTCGTCGCCGTTGAAGTTCTGCACCGGCATGATCATGATGAACGGGTGGGCCTTGCCCTCCTTGACCAGCTGCTCGTCGTCCTCCTGGATCGGCAGCTGGTTGTCGGTCCAGGTGTTGTAGCCGTTGCTCTGGCCGCCCGCGTAGAGGGTGAGCACCGGGAAGCCGGTCTTGGCGTACTTGGGGTCGTTGTACTCGGGCGGCAGCCAGACCCAGACCTGGCCGGTGACGCCGGACTTGGGGCCGGTCACCTTGGTCATCATGATCGGACCGGCGGCGGTGTCCCGGGCCTTGCTCATGCTGGGGGCCGGGCCGGTCGGCATCTGCACCTTCCCGTTGCCGGGGGTGGGCTGTTCGGCGATGGGCGCGGCCGAGGCGGTGGCGGCGGTCGAGCTGCTCGCGCTGGTCGCGGCCGGGGTGCCGTCCGCGGAGGTGCTCCCCTTCCCGCCGCCGGAACTCCCGCAGGCCGCCAGCGAGGCGGCCAGGGTGAGGACGGCGGCGCCGGTCAGGACGGCACGGGAACGGGACGACTGCCTAAGCACGGTGAGGACTCTCCGACCGATGTCACGCCCGGTCCCTCTGACCGGGCGGCGGCCCCCCGGTGGGGCCGGACAGGTCCGGGGGCGCGACACTGGCGCGACCCCCGGAGTGGTGGGCGCGCCGTCCCTTACGGAAGCGCACCTTCCTGCGATCTTATGACGTGGGCCGGGGCGGGCCGGTTGCGAGGTGGCCACCGGAAATCCAATGTTTGTTCGCGATCAGGTAAAGCCCTTCACCGCTCCCGTCGGTCGGCGGGGGCCGGACGACGGGGGCCACAGCGGCCGACCTGCCGGACCGTCCGGTTTTTGGGTGCTTTGACCAGTGACGGCCGCCCACACATCCGGAACGATCTCATCAGCACGCCCGGAGAGTGACCGCACCCGCACCAGTCCACCGAGGAGAGCACCATGTCCGAGCAGATCACCGTCGGCACCGCCACCGCCGCAGCGGTCGCGGCCCCCGGAGTCGCCGTCGTCACCGGGGCCGGGAGCGGAATCGGCCGGGCGGTCGCGGTCGAGCTGGCCGCGGCCGGCTGGCGGGTGGTGCTGGCCGGGCGCCGGGCCGAGCCGCTGCACGGGACGGCCACGCTCTGCGCCACCCCGGCCGAGGTGGTGCCGACCGACGTCACCGACCCGGCCGCGGTGGACGCGCTGTTCGCGACGTCCGCCGAGCGCCACGGCCGGGTGGACCTGCTGTTCAACAACGCCGGCACCTTCGGTCCGGCCGTCCCGGTGGAGGAGCTGGCGGTCGAGGACTGGCGGGCGGTGGTCGACCTCAACCTGACCGGTGCCTTCCTCTGCGCCCGGGCCGCGTTCCGGCAGATGAGGGCCCAGGACCCGCAGGGCGGCCGGATCATCAACAACGGCTCGATCTCCGCGCACGTCCCGCGCCCGCACTCGATCGCCTACACCGCGACCAAGCACGCGGTCACCGGCCTGACCAAGTCGCTCTCGCTGGAGGGCCGTCCGTACCGGATCGCCTGCGGGCAGATCGACATCGGCAACGCGGCGACCGACATGACGGCCGCGATGAGCGCGGGGGTGCGGCAGGCGGACGGACGGGTCGCGCCCGAGCCGACCATGGACGTGGCCGATGTGGCGCGCACCGTCCGGCACATGGCCGCGCTGCCGTTGGAGGCCAATGTGCAGTTCGCCACCGTCATGGCGACGGCGATGCCGTACATCGGGCGGGGTTGAGGACGTCGGTCGGCGCCCTCCCCCGTCGTCACCCGTGGTGCGAGTGACATCGACGCGCTCCCCGATCCACAAACCGGGGAGGGACCCCCGTCGGTCCGGGCCGACGGGGGCCCTCAGAGGGCCCGGGGCTACGACTGCCAGGTGTCGTTCAGCGTGACGTTCCCCGAGGCGGGCGCGGTCGCCGTCCGGTTGGCGCCGGACTCCCAGGTCACCGCGCCGCTCGCGTCCTTGCGGACGTACTTGTACTGGAAGGACGTGCCGCCCGGCAGCGAGAGCGCCAGCGACCAGACCGGGTAGCCGGCCGAGGAGAGCGGCAGCGCCTTGGCCGGGTCCCAGCCGCCGAGCGCCGGGACGTCGCCGACCACGTAGATGTTCTGACCGTACGAGGTGGTCGCGTTGACGTTGAACGAGGCGCCGGAGACGTTCGTCCCCGGCTGGACGTACAGCGCGACCGCGTCGCCCGCGCCGACCGTCGCGGTGAACTGCCCGTTGGCGCCCACCTGGTACGTCGGGCCGGTGCAGCCGCCGCCCGGCTGGGGGTCACCGTGCTGGACGTCGCAGTACGTCCCGGCCGGCAGCCCTGTCTGGAAGGTCTGGGTGATCGCGCCGCTCTCGTGGTTGATCGCGACGTAGCCCCGGTTGCCGCGGCCGAAGGCGATCGCGTTGTTGCCGTTGGACCACCAGTCGGTCACCCCGGTGCCCGCGACCGCGTTGCGGAAGCCCACCATGTTGGCGATCTGCCGCCAGGCGTGGGTGCAGTTCCAGCCGTCCTGGTAGCAGGCGTTCACGGTGCCGCCGTTCGGCGGGCCGTCGTCCTTGTTGGTGAAGCTGTAGCCCGAGTAGATGTTGGGCGAGCCGTAGGTGGAGGCCAGCAGGAAGACGTTGGCCAGGGTGTAGGTGTTGCCGTAGGTGTAGTTGAGGGTGGAGCCGTTGCGCTCGGTGTCCCAGTTGTCGATGAAGCTGCGGGCCTGGTTGCTCGGCAGGTAGCCCCAGGAGGCGCCCCAGCCGCTGAGGTTGGCGAGCTTGTCGCTGGTGAAGATGCGCTTGAGGTCGGTGCCGACCCGGAACTCGTCGACGTCGCCGTTGCCGGTGTACTCGGTGGGCTGGATCGGCTCACCGGCGCCGTAGATGACCTCCTGGACCCAGTAGGCGTTGGGGTTGGCCATCTTGGCCTTGATCGCGGCGAGGTCGGTGGCGGCGATGTGCTTGGCGGCGTCGATCCGGTAGCCGTCGACGCCGAGCGCGCCCAGGTCGTCCAGGTAGTGCGCGATGGCGGTCTGGACGTAGGCGCTGCCGGTGTCCAGGTCGGCCAGGTTGACCAGCTCGCAGTCCTGCACGTTGGTGCGGTCCTGGTAGTCGGTGATCGGCTGGCGGCAGGTGTGGAAGTCCTGGTCCTGGTAGGTGCCGGGGTAGTTGTACTTGGTGTACGCCGTACCGCCAGTGCCCGTCCCGGAACCGGCCGACATGTGGTTGACCACCGCGTCGGCGATCACCTTGACCCCGGCCGCGTGGCAGGTGTCGACCATGTTCTTGAAGGAGGTGCGGTCGCCGAGCCGTCCGGCGATCTGGTAGCTGACCGGCTGGTACGAGGTCCACCACTGCGGGCCCTGGATGTGCTCCTGGGGCGGCGAGACCTCGACGAAGCCGTAGCCCTTGGGGCCGAGGGTGGAGGTGCAGGCCTGGGCGACCGAGTCGAAGCGCCACTCGAAAAGGGTGGCGGTGACGTCCTTGCCGTTGTTCGCGGGCGGGGTGGCCCGGGCGGCGGGGGCGCCGATGCTCGCGGTGAGCGAGAGCGCGAGCGCCGCCGAGGCGGTGAGCGCTCCGGCCACGCGGGCAGGCCGGCGCGTGGGGGCGGTGGTGACCACGTCGTCTCCATGGGGGGGTGGCTGGGGTGGGGCAGCCGATAGCTCTGCAGGAAGTTTCTGTAACTTGCCGGAAACTTGCAGAGAACTTAGAGCCGCCGGGAGACACCGTCAAGGCAAGGGACGAAACGTTTCCGCATCGTTCCCGGACCGCCCCATGGGGAACACGAGGAACACGACAAGGGCCCGGCAGCCGTAGCCGCCGGGCCCCTCACCTGTCCTGGTTCACCGGTCCCTCAGGAGCCGGTGCAGCGTCAGCCGGTCTGGATGGAGGTGTCGTCGATCACGAAGCTCGTCTGCAGCGAGGCGTCCTCGGTGCCGGTGAACTTCAGGGTGACGCTCTGGCCCGCGTAGGACGAGAGGTCGAAGGTGCGCTGCTGGTAGCCGGCCGCGGCGTCCACGTTGGAGTAGGTCTTCAGCGTGGCGCCGTTGACCTGCACGGTCAGCTTGTCGTACGCCGTGGTTCCGGTCTCGGCGGTGTCGATGTGCAGCCAGAAGCTCAGCGTCGCCTTGCAGCCCGCCGGGATGGTCACCGTCTGGGACAGCGTGTCGGTGTGGGTGGTGCCGTAGCCGTCCAGCCACGCCTTCCAGCTACCGCTGTGCGCCGCCTGCGAGGAGCTGCTGTCGATCACGCCGCTCGAAGCGGTCCACGGCGCCGCCGTACCCGTCTCGAAGCCCGGGTTGCCCAGCAGCTGCGCCGGGGTGCAGGTCCCGCCGCCACCACCGGAGACGGTCCAGGCGAAGCTGGTCGAACCGGTCTTGCCGGCCGAGTCCGTCGCCGTGACCGTCACGTTGAAGCCGCCGGCGGTGGAGGCGGTGCCGGAGATCACGCCGGTCGAGGAGTTGATCGACAGGCCGGCCGGCAGGCCGGTGGCCGAGTAGGACAGCGGGGCGGTGCCGCCCGAGGCCTTGATCTGCAGGTTCACCGAGCCGCCCACCGCGGTGGACTGGCTGCCCGGGTTGGTGACGGTGACGCCGCCCGGGTTCGGCAGCGAGCCGACGTTGACGGCGGCCCAGGCGGTGGCGACCGCGTTGTACTCGGCGCTGTTCGCGCCGTACAGGTCGGTGGCCGCGCTCAGCGTCGCGGTACGGGCGCCGGCGTAGTCGGTGGTGGAGGTCATGTAGGCGGTGAGCGCCTTGTACCAGATCTGCTTGGCCTTGTCCCGGCCGATGCCGGTGACGGTGATGCTGTTGACCGTCGGGCTGTCGTAGTTGAAGCCGTTGAGGCTCTTCGCGCCACTGCCCTCGGACAGCAGGTAGAAGAAGTGGTTGGCGACGCCGGACGAGTAGTGCACGTCCAGGTTGCCGACGCCCGAGTACCAGGAGTCGGCCGACTGGCCGTCCTTGGAGGGGTGGTCCATGTAGCGCAGCGGGGTGCCGTTGCCGTTGATGTTGAGCTGGATGCCGATCCAGTAGTTCGGCGGGGTGGACGCCAGGTTGGCGTTCCACTCGACCATCTTGCCCATAATGTCCGAGGTGGCCTCGTTCAGACCGCCGGACTCGCCCGAGTAGTTGAGGCCCGCGGTGGCGGCGGTGACGCCGTGGGTCATCTCGTGGCCGGCGACGTCCAGCGCGGTCAGCGGGGCGGTGTTGTTGCTGCCGTCACCGTAGGTCATGCAGAAGCAGCTGTCGTCCCAGAACGCGTTCACGTAGTTGTTGTCGTAGTGGACGCGGTTGTAGGCGCCGACCCCGTCGTTGCGGATGCCGTTGCGGTTGAAGGCGCTCTTGTAGAAGTCCCAGGTCGCGGCGGTGCCGAACTGGGCGTCCACGGCGGCGGATTCCGCGTTGGAGGCCTGGCCGTTGCCCCAGGTGTCGGTGGACTTGGCGAACAGCGTGCCGTTGCCGGACGTGCCGTTGCTCATGTTGGTGGTGTACTGGCCGCCGCGACTGGCGTCCTTCAGCTGGTACTGGCCACCGCTCTGAGTGGTGGTCAGCGGCACGTTGCCGACGTACACGCCGGTACCGGTGCCGGTCATGATGCCCTCGCTCGTGCTGAGCACCTCGCCGGTCGCGGCGTCGGTGACCACCCGCAGGCGGCTCGGGGTGCCGTCCGACTCCTTGCCGGTGACGACGGTCTCGTACGCCAGCTTCGGGGCGCCCTTGGCGGCCCAGATCACCAGGCGCGGGGCGGTGTCGAGGGCGGAGCCGGCCTCGGCGGCGAGCGCGGTGGCCTGGGCCTTCGGGGCGGCCAGCGCCGGCTTGGTGTCGATGCCGGTCAGCACGGCCTCGCTGGCCTTGGTGACGCCCTTGGTGGCGCCGTTCGCGGTCTGGTGGACGACCAGGTCGCCGCCGAGGACCGGCAGTCCGGCGTAGGTACGCTCGTAGCGCAGGTGACGGGTGCCGTCGGCGTCCTGGACGACGTCCTTGGTGACCAGCTTCTCCTGGTCGCCCAGGCCGATGCTCTGGGCGATGGTGGCGGCCTGCTGGTTCGCCGAGGAGATCAACTCGGCCCGGGCGGAGAGCTGTTGCGCGACGGCCGTCGGCGCGTCCGGGGCCGCCTGCGCGATCACCGGAATGCCGGTGACCAGCAGCGCCGTGGTGGCGGCCATGACGACTGCCGCCTTCCGGGTGTGAGCGTGACGTGACATGCGGACTCCTTTTCCGACCGGCGCCGGTTCGCGCACGGTGGAGAGAACCTGGGCCGCGGGGTTGCGGCGCAGTGGGGGCCCCCGGGGGGTGCGACGGGGGTGCGATTGCGGTGCTCACCGGGTGTTGCGGAGTTCGTTGCAGGGTCGGGACGCGCTGCACCTCAACTGGGACAGCCGCACCGGGGGGTGGGGCCCCCTCGTCTGCAGCCGGAGGAATCGTGGCAGCAAACGCGCCGTTAATGACAGATGCATGCCACTGATTGGCCGATTAATTACCGAAACCGTATGCACAACGGTTCGTCGGTTGTGTTACGGCTTGACCAAGTCTTGAACACGGTTTTCATGGTCCCGGCAAAGTTCGATCACCGCCGGAGGTGACTGACCAGCAATCAGGCCGCTGCCGCCCACCGCACGGTGGGCGGCAGCGGCGGACGAGCGCGGCACGTCACAGTTCCGGCCGTGCCACCGCCGGATTCCGGCCATTCCCCGCCAGAAACGGAACCGGGCCCCGCACCGGCAGTAACGGTGGTGCGGGGCCCGGGAGTTACCGGACAGTCGGAATCAGTCGTGTCAGTTCTGGACGAACACCGCCACGGTACGACCCGGCACGGTGAAGGTCCCGGTCGCGGCGTCGAAGCCGGACTGCTTCACCACCTGGTCCACCCCGCCCGCCTGGACGGGGTGCAGCGCCTGGCCGGTCCCCTTCAGCGCGGGCACGGCCTGGGTCTGCGCGGTGGGCGTGGCGTTGAAGACCACGGTGATGCCCTTCTCCGCGCCCGGCAGCCCGGTGCCGTCCAGGTGCAGGGTGATCACCCCGGGCGTCTCACCGGACGTACCGGAGAGCGGGTACGACAGCCGCTGCTGGACGTCGACCAGGGTGGGCAGCGAGAACAGCGGCGAGGACTGCTTGATCCGCAGGAAGTCCTGGAACTGCGCGGAGGTCGCCCGGATGTCGGCCGCGCCGACGGTCAACTTCGGGTTGGCCAACAGGGATCCGGCGGTCGGCCACATCTCCTGGTTGTCCTTCGCCATCGGCAGGCCGCGGCCCCAGCCGTTGCCCTGAGTCGCGTCCCAGTGGATGGCGTTGAACCAGTCGCCCGAGTCGTAGGCGTTGGAGTCCAGCGACTTGGAGCGCAGCAGGTCGCTGCCGGCCTGGGCGAAGCCCGCGCCCTGGGTGAGCGCGGTCAGCGACAGCCCGAGCGCCTGCATCCGGGCCCGGTCGGCGGGTGCGGTGCCGGTCGGCAGCTTGTACGCGAGCGCGTCGAACAGGTCGGTGTTGTCGTGGGCGTCCACGTACTCCACCGCCTCGCCCGGCTTGGCCGCGTATCCGGTCGGGGAGCCGTTGTAGTCGACCTGGGCGCCGGTGACGGTCTTCCCCGAGCTGTCGGTGAAGGAGTAGCCGGCCAGGTTGCCGGTCAGCCCGACCTTCAGCTGGTCCATCTGGTGCAGCAGCCTGGCCTTCTGCTCCTGTGGACCGCCGTTCGCGGACGAGCCGTTGGGGTCGGTGTACAGGCCCGAGGCGAAGCCCTGCTGCGGCGCGGAGTTCAGCATGAAGTTGCCGCCGCGGGCGGCGTCGCGGATCCGGTCGTCGAAGGTGGCGATGCCGGTGCCGGCCATGTTCCGCTGGGTGGCCTGCTCGAACCGGGCGTTGTCGGCGACGACACCGAAGTTCCAGCCCTCGCCGTAGAGGAAGATGTTCTTGCCGTCGACGCCGTCCGACTCGGACGTCATCTTCCGCAGCGCGGCCTGCACGTCCAGCATGGTGGACTTCGGGTCCAGGCCCATCAGGTCGAAGCGGAAGCCGTCGACCTGGTACTCCCGGGCCCACAGCGTCACCGAGTCGACCACCAGGCGGTTCATCATGGCGTGCTCGGGCGCGGTGTCGGCGCAGCAACTGTCCGCCGTCACCTTGCCGTTGGCGTCCAGCCGCTGGTAGTAGCCGGGCACCACCCTGTCCAGCACCGAGTGCTCGGCCTGGCCGCTGGCGGCGGTGTGGTTGTAGACCACGTCCAGCACCACCCGCAGCCCGGCCGCGTGCATCGCCTGCACCATCTGCCGGAACTGCACCGTGCGCGCCGTGCCGGTCCCGTCCGTCGCGTACGTCCCCTCCGGCACGTTGTAGTGCAGCGGGTCGTAGCCCCAGTTGTACGCGTCGTCGGCGGCGACGGCCGCCACGCACTCCTGCTGCTTCGGGCTGTCCGCCGGGAAGGACTTGAGGTCGCAGGGCGGCAGCTTCTGGTCGGCCTTGTTCTTCGGGATGGACGCGATGTCGAAGGTCGGCAGCAGGTGCACGGTCGTCACCCCGGCCTTGGCGAGGTCCCGAAGGTGCTGCATCCCGGCCGAGTCGGACTCGGTGAACGCCAGGTAGGTGCCGCGCTCGGCGGCCGGGACGGTGGTGTCCTCCACCGAGAAGTCCCGGACGTGCAGTTCCTGGATCTGCTGTCGCGCGGGCGGGACGGCCTGCGGGCGGGGGTGGTCGTCCCAGCCCTGCGGCTTGAGCTCCTTGGCGTCCAGGTCGGCGACCAGGCTGCGCTTGGAGTCGGTGGACAGTGCCACCGAGTACGGGTCGGTGACGGTGTTGACCACCAGCTGCTGCACCGAGGGGGCCCAGACCTTCACCTGGTACAGGTAGTACTTGCCGTCCAACTCCGGCTTGTCGCGGACGACTTCCCACACCCCGGTCTCGTCGTCCAGCTTCATCGGCAGCGTCCTCGGGGTGCCCCCGGTGGCGCTGTCGAAGACCTGGACGGAGACCTCCTGGGCGGTCGGCGCCCACAGCGAGAGGGCGACCTTGCCGTCGTAGTACGCCGGGCCGAAGTCCACCTTTCCGGTGCGGCGGGCGTACAAGTCGTCCAGCACACCCGGGGTTTGGACGCCGGTCCCGGCCAACACCGCGCCGCTCGGCAGGTGTTCGGTGAACAGCAGCTGGCTGCGCAGCGCGGCGGGGACGCGGGCGGCGTCCCGGGCGTCCACGGTGAAGGCGCGGTAGCCCGCCAGGTGCGGGTACTTGGCCTTCTGGGCGTCGGTCAGCCCACCGGCGACGGGGTTGAGCCGCAGCCACTTGCCGGGCTCGGTCAGCACGCCCTTGTCGGCGCGGATGCCGCCCTCGGGGTCGTAGACCAGCTGGGCGCTGGTGCCGCCGGCCAGGGCCTGGTCGGTGGCGCCGTAGTTCGCCGGGACGACGACGGTCCTGGCGTCGATCCACTGGGCCTTGGCGCTGGTGAGGTCCAACTGCGAGGAGGCGGCCGGGTTCTGCGGCAGCAGGTAGCCCTCACGGCCGCCGAGGATCCACACCTCCTTGCCGTTGACGGCGAAGTCCAGCGACTGGTCGGCGGGCAGGTCCTTGTCGTTGCCGTTGTGCAGGATGTAGCTGAGGCTGGTCGCCCCGGGGGCCAGCGGCACCTCGAAGACGGCGCCGAAGGCGTCCCGGCGCGCCGGCATCAGCGGCTTGCCCCAGTCGGTGGGGTTGGCGGCGCCGGTCCAGTCGTGCAGGCCCCAGCCGTCGTAGTTGCCGTCGGCCCGGTTGTAGTGGATGACGGCGGTGCCGGCGGGCTGACCGGAGCCGGTCGACCCGGTCGCCGGCCCCGGGTCGGCGGTGCGCACGGTCGGGTCGCCCTGCTTGACCCACACCTCGCCGGTGGCGCCGACGTCGATGTGCCGGTCGGCGTCCACGTCCTTGACGCCGTTCTTCTCGACGATGAAGCCGACGTCGGACGCGCCGGGCTTCAGCCGCACGTACGCGAAGGCGCCGTACGCGTCCCGGCCGATGAACGGGTGTCCGGCCGGCCACGGGGTGCCCTCGCCGTCGGCGAGGTCGCCCCAGGCGTAGAGGTTCCAGCCGTCGTAGTCGCCGTCCGGCCGGTTGTAGTGGACGACGGCGTACGGGCGGGCGCCGGCGGTGGGCACCGGCTTGGGCGCCGGGGTGCCGGTGGTGAAGCTCGCGGTGGCGGAGCGCAGATGGCCGCTGGAGTCCTGCACGACGGCCTTGTACCGCACCACCGTGCCGGGCGCGACCGCGCTCAGGTCCTGGGTGACGGCGAAGAGCCTCTGGCCGTCGGAGCCGGACTTCCCGGTGTCGGCCGTTCCCAGGGTCTGCCAGGGCCCGTTGCCGATCTGGGCGGCGAAGCTCACCCGGTTGAAGCCGCCGCCGTCCGCCGTGGCGCCGACCGTGACCGGGCCGGTGGAGCCGTCCGCCGGCGGCCGCACCGAGAGCTGGGGCGCGGCGTTCACCGCGGCCAGCCTGGCGCCCGCCTTGAGCACCACGGAGGACAGCGCCGGGACGGTCACGGTCACCTTGCGGTCCGCGCCGCTGGTGATCCGCGCTCCGGCCGCGGGGTAGACCGGGTCGAAGCCCATCCCCGCCGAGAAGGTGTCCAGGGTGACGGTCTTCGCCTCGGTGGCGTTGTTGACGGCCACCAGGTACTCGACCTGCTGGCCGGCGTCGATCCGGGAGAAGGCGTACACGCCCGCGCCGTCGGCGGCGTAGCGCTCGATCTGGGCGCCGTCGGCCAGCGCCGGGTTGTCGCGGCGCAGCTTGGCCAGGCCCGCGATGCCCTGGTAGAGCTCGCCGCCCTGCCCGTACCGGTCGGCCGGGCCGGAGGCGCCACCGAGCACCCGGTCGGCGTTGTAGGAGGGCGCCCTGGAGGCGAACATGTCCTGCCGGGCGTCCTTGTCGCCGCCCGCCCCGGTGAAGCCCTGCTCGTCGCCGTAGTAGACGACGGGCTGGCCGCGGGTGAGGAACTGCAGTTCGTTGCCGAGCCGGTCCTTCCTCAGCAGGGTCGCGTCGTCGGCGCCCGGGTTGTCGGCGAGCAGGAAGGAGCCGAACCGGCCCATGTCGTGGTTGCCGAGGAAGGTCGGCAGCTCGTACGCGTCGGTGTCGGCGCTGGTGTAGCGGTAGTCCTGGGCGTAGACGTCGGCCAGGTTCCTGGCCGAGCCGCCCTGGGAGACGTAGGAGCGGGCCGCGCCCTGGAACGGGAAGTCGAGGGTGGCCTGCAGCTTGCCCTTGGTGACGTAGGGCGAGGTGACCGCCGGGTCGCCGGAGTAGACCTCGCCGAACATGAAGAACTTCTTGTTGCCCTGTTTGGCGGCGAAGTCCTTGAGCGCGGGCGCCCACTGCTGCCAGAACGCCATGTCGACGTGCTTGACGGTGTCGATCCGGAAGCCGTCCACACCGGTGTCCTTGACCCACTGCTGGTAGACCTGCTCGAAGCCCTTCACCACCCGGGGGTTCTGGGTGTCCAGGTCGTCCAGGCCGTTGAAGTCGCCCTCGGTGGCGGACTCGCCGACGAAGGTCGAGTCGCCCCGGTTGTGGTAGAGCGCCGGGTCGTTGAGCCAGGACGGGGTCTTGGCCTTGGCGTCGGCCGGGCTGCGGAAGACCGGGGTGTAGGGGAAGGAGTCCTTGGTGATCTTCGGCCAGGGTGCGCCGGAGTCGGCGATCGCGGTCTCGTCGACCGGGTTGCCGTCCGCGTCGAGGGTCGGGTAGGCGCCGATCGAGCGGTAGGTGTGCTGCTGCTCGGCGTCGTCGATGACGTCGGCGGTGTGGTTGGTGATGACGTCGAAGAAGACCTTGATGCCGCGCGCGTGCGCCTTGGCTATCAGCTCCTTCAGCTGCTCGTTGGTGCCGAAGTGCGGGTCGACCTGGGTGAAGTCGGTGATCCAGTACCCGTGGTAGCCGGCCGAGGCGTCGGCGCCGGTGCCCTGTACCGGCTTGTTCTTGAAGATCGGGGCCATCCAGATCGCGGTGGTGCCGAGGTTCTGGATGTAGTCGAGCTTCTGGATCAGCCCGGCCAGGTCGCCGCCGTGGTAGAAGCCCTTGTCGGTGGGGTCGAAGCCGTTCTCCAGCCGCCCGCCGGTGATGCCGCCGCTGTCGTTGGCGGTGTCGCCGTTGGCGAAGCGGTCGGGCAGGACGAAGTAGAACTGCTCGCGGGTGAGGTCGTGCCGCCCGGCGGTGGCCGCCAGCGCGGCGTCCGAGGGCGGGGGCGGCGGGGCAGCTGCCAGGGCCGCGGGGGCGCTGCCGAGGGTGGCGGCGGTCAGCGCGACGGCGAGCAGCACGGCCGTGCGGCCGGGTCTGCGTAGTGGACTGCTCCGTCGGGGGCGGAGCGGCGTATCGGCCACTGAGGGGCTCCCTTAGGGGAAGGGTGAGCGATTTCCCAGGAAGCTAGCGGCCTGCAATATGTTTCAGCAAGATGCAGAAAGCGTTTCGTGCCGGGAAAATCCAGGCCGCGGGCGCTCCCGACCACCCCGGTTACGTGCTCACGGCGGCCGGCATGACAATGGGAGCTATGTCCGTCCCACCGGTAAGCACCAGACCCGATCGCACCCCCTACCCCGGTGGGATCCGCCCCCTAACCCTCAAGGGGGACAGCCGGTGAAGAATCCACTTCCAGAGGATGAGCAGACGGCTACGGGCGGTCTGGCAGACTTGCCCCCCATGGGGGAACCGACCGAGATTCAGCGAGGCGACGCCGAGCGCGCCGACGCGGCCCACGGTGGCGGTTCCGAAGCAGCGACGGCCGCCCCGGCCCGGCTGCCCGATGGAGCCACCCGTGCCGCCCAGTCCCGCACCGCCGCCCTGCGCAGCCGCATCCGCCAGCAGCGTCGCTCACCGGCCCGGCCTCGGATCTGGATCGAGCTGGCCCTGATCGGGATCAGCTACTGGATCTACTCGATCGTCCGCAACGCCGTCCCGGAACAGGAAGCGATAGCCCAGAAGCACGCGCGCTGGATCTGGGAGCTGGAGCAGAACCTCGGCATCGCGGTCGAGCGCTCGATCAACCACGCGATGGACAGCGTCGGGTGGCTCATCACCGGGATGAACTACTACTACGCGACGCTCCACTTCGTCATCACGATCGGCGTCCTGGTCTGGCTCTACCGCAGCCACCCCGGCCGTTACGTCGCGGCCCGTACCGTGCTGTTCGTCACCACCCTGATCGCCCTGGTCGGCTTCTACGCCTTCCCGCTGGCCCCGCCCCGGCTGATGACCGACGGCGGCTTCATCGACACCGTGAAGACCCACGGCACCTGGGGCTCGTTCGCCTCCGGGCCCGCCGCCCACGTCTCCAACATGTACGCCGCGATGCCCTCGATGCACATCGGCTGGTCGATGTGGTGCGGCCTGGCGATCTTCTTCCTGGCCCGCCGGACGTGGGTCAGGGCGCTCGGCCTGATGTACCCGGCCGCCACCCTGCTGATCATCGTCTCGACCGGCAACCACTTCTGGATGGACGCCGTCGGCGGCGAGATCTGCCTGTCCCTGGGCTTCCTGGCCACCCGCTGGCTGTACCACGAGTGGGTCTACAAGCTGCCTCGGGTACCCACCCGGGAGAAGGCGTCGACGGAGGAGCCGATCACCGTCCCGGAGCAGTGGAGCGAGCCGGCGGTCAGCACCGCACGGCGGTAGCGGAGCAGACGGGAAGGGGCCCCGACCAGGGGCCCCTTTCGCATGGCGCCCGAGTCCCGCGGCGCCCGGGACCTCAGCCCACCGACCCGTAGAACAGCCGATCCACCACCGCCCGGGCCCGCCGGGTGGTGCGCCGGTAGTCGTCCACCAGCTCCCCGCTGTGCCCGGCGCCGTAGCCCAGGTAGCGGGCCACCCCGGCCAGCTCCCGGGCCTCCCCCGGGAAGCTGTCCCCCGGCCGCCCGCGCACCAGCATCACCGCCGCTCGCACCCGGGAGGCCAGCACCCAGGCCGCGTCCAGCACCTCCGCGTCCGCCGGCTCGACCAGCCCGGCCGCCACGGCGGCGGCCAGCGCGTCCCTGGTCCGGGTGGTGCGCAGGGCCGGCAGCTCGTGCCCGTGCTGGAGCTGGAGCAGCTGCACCGTCCACTCCACGTCCGCCAGCCCGCCCCGGCCGATCTTGGTGTGGGTGGTCGGGTCGGCGCCGCGCGGCAGCCGCTCGGCCTCGACCCGCGCCTTGATCCGGCGGATCTCCACCAGGTCCCGCTCCGGCACCCCGGTGCCCGGGTAGCGCAGCGGGTCGATCAGCCGCCGGAACCGCGCGCCCAGCTCCTCGTCCCCGGCCACCGGCTCGGCCCGCAGCAGCGCCTGGCTCTCCCAGGCGTGCGACCAGCGCCGGTAGTACGCCGCGTACGAGGCCAGGGTGCGCACCAGGGGTCCGCTGCGCCCCTCCGGCCGCAGGTCGGCGTCGACCAGCAGCGGCGGCTCGGTGGACGGCGTGCCCAGCAGGGTGCGCAACTCGTTGCAGACCGACTGGGCCGCCTTCGCCGCCTCCTGCTCCAGCGAGCCGAGCAGCGGCTCGTGGACGAAGAGCACGTCGGCGTCCGAGCCGTAGCCCAGCTCGCGGCCGCCGAAGCGGCCCATCGCGATCACCGCGATCCGGGTCGGCAGGTCCCCGTGCTCGGCCTCCCAGCCGGCCACGCAGGCGCGCAGCGCGCCATGCAGAGTGGCCGCGTTGAGCGCGGTCAGCGCCTCCCCCGCGGCGTCCAGCGCCTCGGCGGGGTCCTCCCCGAGCCGGCCGAGCACGTCCGCGGCGGCCGTACGGAACAGCTCCCGGCGGCGCACCGAGCGGGCGGCGGCCACGGCGGCGGCGGTGGACCCGGCCCGACCGACGGCGGCCAGTATCTCCGACTGCAGCGCCGCCCGGCCGCGCGGCACCAGGCCCTGCGGGTCGCCCAGCATGGCCACCGCCTCGGGGGCGCGCAGCAGCAGGTCGGGGGCGAGCCGGCCGGCCGACAGCACCCGGGCCAGCTGCTCGGCGGCGGCGCTCTCGTCCCGCAGCAGCCGCAGGTACCAGGGGGTGCGGCCGAGCGCGTCGGAGACCTGGCGGAAGTTGAGCAGCCCGGCGTCCGGGTCGGCCGAGTCGGCGAACCAGCCGAGCAGCACCGGCAGCAGGGTGCGCTGGATCGCCGCCTTGCGGCTCACCCCGGAGGCCAGCGCGCTGATGTGCCGCAGCGCGGCGGCCGGGTCCGCGTAGCCGAGCGCCTCCAGCCGGGCCCGGGCCGCGTCCGGGGTCAACCCGGCCGCTCCCGGCGGCAGTTCGGCGACGGCATCGAGCAGCGGGCGGTAGAACAGCTTCTCGTGCAGCCGCCGGACCTCCACCGCGTGCCGCTTCCACTCGCGCTGCAGCGCGGCCACCGGGTCGGAGCGGGTGTCGTCGTTGATCAGCGCGGCGAGCGAGCGGGCGAGGCGGCGCAGGTCCTCCTCGGCGGTGGGCATCAGGTGGGTGCGGCGCAGCCGGTAGAGCTGGATGCGGTGCTCCAGCGAGCGCAGGAAGCGGTACGCGGCGTCCAACGAGGCGGCGTCCGCCCGGCCGACGTACCCGCCGCGGGAGAGCGCGGCCAGCGCCTCCAGGGTGTTGCCGCTGCGCAGCGCCGGGTCGGTGCGGCCGTGCACCAGCTGGAGCAGCTGGACGGAGAACTCGACGTCGCGCAGCCCGCCCGGGCCGAGCTTGAGCTGGCGGTCCAGCTCGGTGGCCGGAATGGAGTCGATCACCCGGCGGCGCATCTGCTGCACGTCGGTGACGAAGTTGTCCCGGGCGGCGGCCTGCCAGACCATCGGGGCGAGCGCCTCGACGTACGCGGCGCCGAGCTCGGCGTCCCCGGCGACCGGGCGGGCCTTGAGCAGCGCCTGGAACTCCCAGGTCTTGGCCCAGCGCTGGTAGTAGGCGAGGTGGCTGGCCAGGGTGCGCACCAGCGGGCCGTTGCGGCCCTCGGGGCGCAGATTGGCGTCCACCGGCCAGATGGTGCCCTCGCCGGTGGTGTCCGAGCAGAGCCGGGTGAGCGCCGCGGCCAGCCGGGTGGCGGCCTTGACCGCCTCGTGCTCCTCCACCCCCTCGCGCGGCTCGGCGACGAAGATGACGTCCACGTCCGAGACGTAGTTGAGCTCGCGGCCGCCGCACTTGCCCATGCCGATCACCGCGAGCCGGCAGGCCGCGGCGGCCTCCGGGTCCTGCTCGACGGCGAGGTCCAGGGCGGTCTGCAGGGTGGCGCCGGCCAGGTCGGCGAGTTCGGCGGCGGTCTGGGCCAGGTCGGTGGTGCCGGTGAGGTCGCGGGCGGCGATGGCCAGCAGGCAGCGGCGGTAGGCGGCCCGCAGCGCGTTCGCCGGGCTGAGGGCGCCTCTCTGGCCTTCGGCCCGCACCCCTCCGGCGAGGGCCCCGCGGAAGTCCTCCGGGCCGGGGTGCATGTCACGCAGCTCGAAGGTGACCAGCACGTGCCAGTCGTGCGGGTGCCGGGCCAGGTGGTCGCCGAGCGCGGTGGAGACGCCGAGCACGCCGAGCAGCCGGTCGCGCAGCGGCTTGGCGGTGGTGAGGGTGTCGCGCAGGGTGTGCCGCTCGGCCTCGTCGGCGGCCTCCAGCAGCCGGGCCAGGCCCAGCAGCGCCAGGTCGGGGTCGGCGGTCGCGCCGAGCGCGTCCAGCAGCACCGGGTCTTCGGCCAAGCCCTCCAGCCCGGGGCCCTCCAGCAGCCGCACCGCCTGCGCGGGGTCGCTGAACCCGCGCCGGACCAGCCTGATCTCCGGCCGGCTGACCCGGCTCCCGGCCCGCTGCTCCTCCACCGCCATCAGCCCCTCCATCCGCCTCCAGCAGATTACGCGCCCTGGCGCCGGCCCGCCGGGTGTGACCGGCGGGTGGACCAAGCCCGCTCCACGCCCCCGCCCCACCGCACAACGGGCCCGCCGTCACCCGGAAGGACGACGGCGGGCCCGAAGGGGTTTGAGCCGGTCTCAGAGCACCTGGAGGTTCTTGCGCAGCTCGAACGGGGTGACCTCGGAGCGGTACTCCTCCCACTCCTGGCGCTTGTTGCGCAGGAAGAAGTCGAAGACGTGCTCGCCCAGGGTCTCGGCGACCAGCTCGCTGCGCTGCATCAGGTCGATCGCCTCGCCGAGGTTCTGCGGCATCGGCTGGATGCCGAGGGCGCGGCGCTCGGAGTCGGACAGCGCCCACACGTCGTCGTCGGCGCCGGGCGGGAGCTCGTAGCCCTCCTCGATGCCCTTGAGGCCGGCCGCGAGGGTGACGGCGTAGGCGAGGTACGGGTTGCAACCGGTGTCCAGGGAGCGGACCTCGATCCGGGTGGAGCCCTGCTTGCCCGGCTTGTACATCGGCACCCGGATGAGCGCCGAGCGGTTGTTGTGGCCCCAGCAGATGTACGAGGGCGCCTCGCCGCCGGCGCCGGCGGTGCGCTGGGAGCCGCCCCAGATGCGCTTGTAGGAGTTCACCCACTGGTTGGTGACGGCGGCGGTCTCGGCGGCGTGCTTCAGCAGGCCGGCGATGAAGGATCTGCCGACCTTGGAGAGCTGGTACTCGGCGCCGGACTCGTGGAAGGCGTTGCGGTCGCCCTCGAACAGCGAGACGTGGGTGTGCATGCCGCTGCCGGGGTGCTCGGAGAACGGCTTCGGCATGAAGCTCGCGTGCACGCCCTGCTCCAGCGCGACCTCCTTCATGACCAGCCGGAAGGTCATGATGTTGTCGGCGGTGGACAGCGCGTCGGCGTAGCGCAGGTCGATCTCCTGCTGGCCGGGGGCGCCCTCGTGGTGCGAGAACTCGACCGAGATGCCCATCGACTCCAGCATGGTGATCGCCTGTCGGCGGAAGTCGTGGCCCACCCCGCGCGGGGTGTGGTCGAAGTAGCCGGACTGGTCGGCGGGGATCGGCGGGGTGCCGTCACCGGGCAGGTTCTTCAGCAGGAAGAACTCGATCTCGGGGTGGGTGTAGAAGGTGAAGCCCAGGTCGGAGGCCTTCTCCAGGGTGCGCTTGAGCACGAACCGGGGGTCGGCGTAGGAGGGCGAGCCGTCCGGCATCAGGATGTCGCAGAACATCCGGGCGGTCCCGGGGGTCTCCGAGCGCCACGGCAGGATCTGGAAGGTGGTCGGGTCCGGCTTGGCGATCATGTCGGACTCGTAGACCCGGGCGAAGCCCTCGATCGCCGAGCCGTCGAAGCCGATGCCCTCCTCGAAGGCCTGCTCCAACTCGGCCGGCGCCACCGCGACCGACTTCAGGAACCCGAGCACATCGGTGAACCACAGCCGGACGAACCGGATGTCACGCTCTTCGAGCGTCCGAAGCACGAACTGCTGCTGCTTGCCCATGGGGACAGTCTCACCTCTGCTCTTTACGCTCGTGTTACGCCCGGACGGCCCCGGGAGACCTCGCGCGGCGACTGCCCCCATCATGGCCGATCATCGCGCGACTCGGCAGTGCCGACCCCTGTCCGGCACCCCCGCGCGGGACATTGCGTCAGTTAGACGATTACACTCGGGGGCATGCCCAATCTCCGTCTCGCCCTGAGCCAGATCGACCCCTGGGTCGGTGACATCGCCCGCAACAGCGATGAGGTGGTGCGCTGGACCCGGCAGGCCGTCGAGGCCGGTGCCCAGCTGGTCGCGTTCCCCGAGATGGCCCTGACCGGGTACCCGGTCGAGGACCTCGCCCTGCGCCGCTCGTTCGTCGAGGCCTCCCGCGGTGCGCTGGTCGAGCTGGCGGGGCGGCTGGCCGCCGACGGGCTGGGCGAGGTGCCGGTGGTGGTCGGCTACCTCGGGCGCTCCGAGCACGCGTCGCCGCGGTTCGGCCGCCCGGCCGGGTCGCCACAGAACTGCGCCGCGGTGCTGCACCGGGGCGAGGTGGTCACCCGCTTCGCCAAGCACCACCTGCCCAACTACGGCGTCTTCGACGAGTACCGCTGGTTCGTCCCGGGCGACCAGCTGCCGGTACTGCGGGTGCACGGGGTGGACGTCGCGCTGGCGATCTGCGAGGACATCTGGCAGGACGGCGGCCGGGTCACCGCCGCCCGCGAGGCCGGGGCCGGGCTGCTGCTGGTGGTCAACGGCTCACCGTACGAGCGGAACAAGGACGACCAGCGGCTGGAGCTGGTCCAGCGGCGCGCGGCCGAGGCGGGCTGCACCCTGGCGTACGTCAACATGGTCGGCGGCCAGGACGAGCTGGTCTTCGACGGCGACTCGATCGTGGTCGGCGCGGACGGTGAGGTCCTCGCCCGCTCCCCGCAGTTCGAGGAGCACCTGCTGGTGCTGGACCTCGACCTGCCGGCCGCCAGCAGCGACCACACCGACGGCCTGCTGCTGAGCGACGGGCTGCACCTGGTCCGCACCGAGCTGAGCGGCGAACCGACCGGGGCGCCCGCGGAGAGGCTCGCCGCCAGCGTCGCGGAGCGGCTGTCCGACGAGGCCGAGATCTGGGCCGCGCTGGTCTCCGGCACCCGCGCGTACGTGGCCAAGAACGGCTTCAAGTCGGTGCTGATCGGCCTCTCCGGCGGCATCGACTCGGCGTTGGTGGCCTCGATCGCGGTGGACGCGATCGGCGCCGAGAACGTGTACTGCGTCTCGATGCCCAGCCGCTACTCCTCGCAGCACTCCCGGGACGACGCGGCCGAGCTGGCCCGCCGCACCGGGCTGCACTTCCGGACCGTCTCCATCGCCCCGATGTTCGACGCCTACCTGGGCGCCACCGAGCTGACCGGCCTGGCCGAGGAGAACCTGCAGTCCCGGCTGCGCGGCACCCTGCTGATGGCGATCTCCAACCAGGAGGGGCACATCGTGCTCGCGCCGGGCAACAAGAGCGAGCTGGCGGTGGGCTACTCGACCCTGTACGGCGACTCGGTCGGCGCGTTCGGGCCGATCAAGGACGTCTACAAGTCGCTGATCTTCCGCCTGGCGCGCTGGCGCAACGAGGAGGCCGAGCGGCGCGGCAAGGTGCCGCCGATCCCCGAGAACACGATCAGCAAGCCGCCGTCCGCCGAGCTGCGGCCGGACCAGGTGGACACCGACTCGCTGCCCGACTACGACCTGCTGGACAGCGTGCTGGACCGCTACATCGAGGGCGACGAGGGCCGGGACGCGATCGTCGCCGCCGGCTTCGACCCGGCCGTGGTGGACCGGGTGGTCCGGCTGGTCGACACCGCCGAGTACAAGCGGCGGCAGTACCCGCCGGGCCCGAAGATCTCGGTCAAGAACTTCGGCCGGGACCGCCGCCTGCCGATCACCAACCGCTGGCGGCGCGGCTAGGACTCAGCGCCCGCCTCGCTCCGCTCGGCAGCCGCTGCGCCGGATCGCACCTCCTGATGGTTCACTCGCTGCGCTCGCTCACTGGAACCGGTAGGTGGCGGCCACCGCGAGGTGGTCGCTGCCGTCCCGGGGCAGGGTGCGGGAGTCCACCGGCTTCAGCCCTCCCTTGCTCATGATCTGGTCGATCCGGGCCATCGGGAAGGCGGACGGCCAGCTGAAGCCGAAGCCGTCCCCGGCGGCGCCCTGGGCCGAGCGCATCTGCGAGGTGACCGGCGCCAGACTGCGGTCGTTCATGGTGCCGTTGAGGTCGCCGAGCAGCAGGACCTTCTTCACCCGCTCGCCCTGGATCGCGTCGCCGAGCGCCTGGGCGCTGACGTCCCGCTGGTCGACGGTGAAGCCGCCCTCGGCCTTGAGCCGGACCGACGGCAGGTGCGCGACGTACACCGCGACCGGGCCCTGCGGGGTGGCCACCTCGGCCCGGAACGCCCTGGTCCAGCCCATCTTCAGGTCCACCGGGGAGACCCCGCTGACCGGGTACTTCGACCAGAGCCCGACCGTCCCCTCCACGGAGTGGTACGGGTAGGCGTCGGCGAGGCCGGTCTCGTACGCCCGCAGCTGCTTGCCGGCCAGCTCTTGGAGGGCGACGATCTGGGCGCCCGAGGCGACCAGGCCGCGGATGGTGCCCGGCACGTCGGTGTTGTCGGCTTCGACGTTGTGGCTGACCACCGTCCAGTCGCCCTTGCCGCCGCTCTTGTCGGTCAGCAGCCCGCCGAACAGGTTGGCCCACAGCACGGCGGGCAGCAGCAGGGCGAGCAGCGCGGTGGCGGAGCGGCGCAGCAGCGCGGGCACCAGTAGCACCGGGACGGCCAGGCCCAGCCAGGGCAGGAAGGTCTCCAGCAGGCTGCCGAGGTTGCCGACGCCGTTGGGCACCTCGGCGTGGAAGGCCAGCAGCACGGCGGTGAGCAGGGCCAGCACGGCGATCACCAGTCCGCGCCGCCAGGTGCTGCTGCCGCGGGCGTCCCGGCCCCAGTTCCGCAGGCCGAGGAAGCCGCCGGTACGGCCGGCCGGGGCGGTGTCCGCACCCCCGGTCGTCGCGGCCCGGTCGGTGCTGTCCGCCTGCGTCATGCCGTGGCTCCCTCGCTCGTGCCGTCGCCGGTCCGGCGTCCGGTCCGTGGAGGTACGGGCGGGATGCCGGACTGGTGCCGGTTTGATCGGATACCCGGCTCAGCCTATGCCGGGACAGACGCGGGGTCCCCGGAGCGGGTTCCGGCGTGGCCCGGTTTGGTGAGGCAGGCCACGTCCGGACACGATCGAAGGCCTCAGCGCGGAGCGAGGCCGTCGAGCAGGGCGTCGACCATCTTGCGGGCGAGGTCCGGGTCCTCCAGGTCGGAGTCGTCCCAGAGGATGCTGCGGTAGAGGATCGGACCCATCAGCAGGTCGCCGAGCAGGTCCAGGTCGAGGTCGTCGCGGATCAGGCCCTCGGCGACGGCCTGGCGGATCAGGTGGAGCCCGGCCTCCCGGCGCGGCTTGATCACCCGCTCCTGGTAGGCGGCGTACAGCTCGGGGAGGGTCTGCATCTGGCCGAGGGCGGCCTTGAGCACCCAGCGGGTGCGTTTGGCGAGGCCGCGCCGGCGGACGTAGTCGATCATCTCGATCAGGTCGTCCCGGGCGCTCCCGCCGGACGACTCCGGCACCGGGACCTCCAGCCGGCCGACCACGTCGACCAGCAGGGCCTCCTTGTTGGGCCAGCGCCGGTAGATGGTGGCCTTGCCGACACCGGCGGCGGTGGCGATGCCCTCGATGGTGAGCTCGGAGAGTGTGGTGCCGGCGGCCATCATCTCCTCGACGGCACTGAAGATGGCCTGCTCGGCGGCTTCACTGCGGGGCCGGCCGCGGCGTACCGCCGCGCAGGGCTGCCCGGTGTCGGCGCTCGGCGTGTCCGTCCTCATCCCCGCTGTTTCTCCCTCGCTGTCCCCGGGCGCGCGGGCGCCGTGGCGTTTCCGTAGGCGGTCCGTCGGCGGGGTGGGCCCCCGCCCTGGACCGAGGCCCTGCCGGCCGGCGTACCGGTCGGCAGGGTCATTGTCGCTCAGCCGATCGCAGGTCAGGCGTCGGCGACCGCGCGTCAGGCGTCGGCGGCCGCGGCCTCCCGGGCCTGGCCCGGCTGCGCCGGGGCCTGGCCGGCCGGGCCGCCGGGGGCGGCGGTGCGGCGCGGCAGCAGGAACCAGGCGACCAGCGCGCCGACCAGCGAGATGCCCACCGAGAGCGAGGCCACCACGTGCATGGCGTGGATGAAGGAGTCGTTCGCCGGGGCGATCAGCGCCTTGCCCGCGCCGTTCGGGATCCGGTCGGCGATGGCCAGGGTGGCCTCCAGCGACTCGCCCGCCTTGTCGCGCAGCCCCTCGGGGAGGTGGCTGAGGGTGTCGGACATCCCGTCGCGGTAGACGGTGGAGAGCACCGCGCCGAGCACGGCGACCCCGAGCGAGCCGCCGACCTGGCGGAAGGTGTTGTTGACGGCCGAGCCGGCGCCGGCCTTCTCGCGGGGCAGCGAGCCCATGATCGCGACGGTGACCGGCGGCATGACGTGCGCCATGCCCGCGCCCATCACCAGGCCGAGCACGATCAGCACCCAGATCGGGGTGGTCGCGGTCAGCACGGTGTAGCCGACGAAGCCGAGCGCGACCAGCACCATGCCGCCGGCGGCGGTGGCGGCGACGCCGAGTCGCTCGACCACCAGGCGGGCCCGCGGCGCGAAGATCAGCTGGGCGACGGCCAGCGGCAGCATCAGCAGACCGGCCTGCAGGGCGCTGTAGCCGCGCACGCTCTGGGTGTAGAAGACACCGAAGAAGGAGACGCCCATCAGCGCGAAGAAGATCACGCCGACGACCACCACGGAGGCGCTGAACACCTTGTTGCGGAACCAGGTGACGTCGAGCGCGGGGAACGGGGTGCGGCGCTCGAACCAGACGAAGGCGGCCAGCGCCACCACGCCGATCAGGGTCGGGCCCCAGGCCTCGACGTCGGTGAAGTCGGCCAGCTGACCGCCCTTGATGATGCCGTAGATCAGCGCGACCAGGCCGACGATCGACAGCAGCACGCCGACCGGGTCCATCCGGCCCGGGTTGGGGTCCTTGGACTCGGGGACCAGGAGCGCCATCGCGATCACCGCGACGATCACGATCGGGACGTTGACCAGGAAGACCGAGCCCCACCAGAAGTGCTCGATCAGCAGGCCGCCGGTGATCGGGCCGATGGCGATGGCCAGGCCGACCGCGCCGGCCCAGATGCCGATCGCCTTGGGCTGCTCCTCGCGCTCGAAGACGTTCATGATGATGGCCAGCGTGGCGGGCATCGCGAGCGCGCCGCCGACGCCCATCAGGGCGCGGAAGCCGATGAGTTCACCGGGCGAGCCGGCCATCGCGGACAGCAGCGAGGCGATGCCGAAGACCACCATGCCGGCCAGCAGCGCACGCTTGCGTCCGAAGCGGTCGCCGAGCAGGCCCGAGGTGAAGAGCAGCCCGGCGAAGACCAGGGTGTAGGAGTTGATCGCCCATTCGAGGTCGCTCTGGGTGGCGCCCAGACCGACCGGGGCGGGGGTCGCGATGGTCTTCATCGCGACGTTGAGGATCGAGTTGTCGAGCACGACGACGAGCAGTGCGAGCACCAGGGTGCCCAGGATCGCCCAGCGGCGGCGGTGGATGGCTTCCGGCACACGGGGTGGCGCGGCGGCGGTGGTCATTGGTCTTCCCGTCCGTGTTGATGTGGCACTGGCGGGCATTTGCGAGTCGTGGACGTCTCGTAACCCCCCGCACCAGAGTAGCGGGCAATACGATACGAGACGAGTCCGTTTCGCAAAATGGAGGCAAAGCCCGGGGGCACTGAAGGGGCCGGTGTGGCGTGGATCGCACCCGGCTGCCCGCACCCCTCTTTGCGCTCACGCCGGGGCGTGCAAGCATGGAGGGGATCCGGGGACGCCGCACGGCGCCACGAGACGACAACCCTTCAGGAGTCCGTTCGATGAACGCTTCTTCGCCTTCGCCTGCCCAGAACCAGGCGTCGACCGCCACCCTCTACGGCGGGGTCACCAACCGCCGCGTCACCGTCCGCGACCTCGCCGCCGCCAAGCAGCGCAGCGAGAAGTGGGCGATGCTCACCGCCTACGACGCCCTCACCGCAGGGGTGTTCGACGAGGCCGGGATCCCCGTGCTGCTGGTCGGCGACTCCGCCGGCAACTGCCACCTCGGCTACGAGACCACCGTGCCGGTGACCATGGATCAGATGGTGATGCTCTCCGCCGCCGTCGTCCGCGGCACCAAGCGCGCCATGATCGTCGCCGACCTGCCGTTCGGCTCGTACCAGGAGTCGCCCGCGCAGGCCATGCACAACGCGGCCCGGCTGATGAAGGAGGCCGGGGTCGGCGCGGTCAAGCTGGAGGGCGGGGAGCGCAGCGCCCGCTCCATCGAGCTGCTGGTCGAGGCCGGCATCCCGGTGATGGCGCACATCGGCCTCACCCCGCAGTCGGTGCACGCCTTCGGCGGCTACCCGGTCCAGGGCCGCGGCGACGAGGCGGCGCACCAGCTGCTGCGCGACGCCAAGGCCGTCCAGCAGGCCGGCGCCTTCTCGGTGGTGCTGGAGGCCGTCCCGGCCGAGCTGGCCGCCCAGGTCACCGAACAGCTGGCGATCCCGACCGTCGGCATCGGCGGCGGGCCGGAGACGGACGCCCAGGTGCTGGTCTGGACCGACATGGCCGGCATGACGGCGGGCCGGGTGCCCAAGTTCGTCAAGAAGTACGCGAACCTGCGGGCCGTCCTCGGCGACGCCGCCCGTGAGTTCGCCGAGGAGGTCCGCACCGGCGCCTTCCCGGCGGAGGAGCACAGCTTCCACTGACGGCTGACCCTGCCCGCGACGGGGCCGATCGAAGAAGGCCGGGCCTGCACTTCCCGTACAGGCCCGGCCCCAGTTCGGTCCATTCATGGAACTCATGACGACAGCCCGCGCCCCAGCACGCCTGGGACGCGGGCCAATTGGGTGCTCTATGCGCAGGAAGTCGGCGGAGCCGACTTCCTGCGAGGTAACGCAGTCCCCTCCCGCGCGACAGAGGGGGAGCTGCGGGAAGATTAGACGAATTTCTAACCGCCACTGCTTCGGCGAGGCCGAAGCAGCGGCGTCGTCTCCCCGGCCCGGAAGGGGGCCGTATCGCCACAAGATGGGGCCAGGCCGGTCGTGGTGCGAAGTGTTGCACTGACAATCACCAGGCCAGTTGGTTGACCTGGCTCAGGATGAGCAGCCCTCTCGGAAGCGAGCCCATCGCTGAGCTGCCTGGTTCACTCCAGCAGTCCACGGGTCCGGGTGAGCTCCCGCGATGTCGGCCCACATGCGGGCCTGAGCCTGCGCGAAGACGTTCACCAGTGCGGGGTCGCCGAGCCCCCAAGCGGGAATCCGGGCAGCCCAGGCCTCTGCCGCGGCCGGGCTGTGGTCGCCCGCAGCGATCAACCAGATCACCCACAGGGCCGGGTCGATCCAGGGGGCCCCGCGGGTCGCCCACGCCCAGTCGACCAGAAGCGCACGGTCCCCCTGAATCAGGACGTTCTCGTTGTTCAGGTCGGTGTGCAGCAGGCAACTTCCGGCGAACCGCGACAGCATCTCCGAGTCGTCCACGTAGGCGGCCCATCGCTGCTCGGCCCGGCGAAGCTCGATCGGGGGCACGAGGTGTGGCCGAGTCGGCTGAGGGTCTCGACCATCAGCTCCAGGTCCCCGACCACCTTGTAGTCGGCGTGGCGGGCCTCGACATGCTCGAACGCAACGAGGCACCAGCCGCCAACCTCCAGATGCCACAGCAGAGCGGGAGCGAGGCCTGCCACGTAGTGGTTGATCTCGGCCTCGCGCCGCTGCGTCCACACGCGTGGGTGACTCAGCTGCATTCCCTTGACGAAGACAGTGCCACTGGAGGTGGTGAGCCTGGCGGCGATCTCGGAGTTGAAACCGGCCGAGACGGTCTCCGCGGCAAGGATCGGCGTGCCGAGCCGGGCGGTGACGCCCTGGTGCACGGATCCGGGAAGGTCTGCCCAGTGAATGCGGGTGGTGGTCACGGTGTCCAGGTTCCCAGAGTCAGCCCAGAGGCCGACGGCACCACAGCCGTCGGCCACCGGGGAGACGCGCCTTACCGGTACGGGTTGTCGTCGCTGCACCCGGGGAGGGCGTCAGCGCCGACTCCCTGGGAAGAAACTCCCGACTGGGAACGCCAGTCGGCTGCCGCCGTGTTCGGCCAGGTTCGAGACTTCGTCACCGTCAGCGGTGGCACGACCGCCAAGCTCACCCGGGAGCAGAAAGGACGCTTCGTCGCCCTGTGCTGGATCGGCCAGATCCACAAGCACATCCCGAATCCGAAGCCGAGTTACGTTGCCGACTGGGATGCCCTGCCGAACTGGCAGAAGGAGACGGACTCCGACATCTTCGAACACATCGAGCAGGCTGTCTGAATTTCCGCTCGTTGGCCCCAGTGCGCGGGGCCAAAGCCAAACCGCTGGGCAAGTTCGCCAACGCGCTTTAGTTGCGCTGCCCCCTTGGCTCACCAAGGGGGCACCGCCGTCGACTGGCTCATCTTCCGAATTTTTTGGCGCCGGCCTCCTCCTAAGAGGAGGCCCACACAGCGATGACAGCGGGGTGACAGCGGCGTGACAGCACGCCCGGCCGCGCAACAGGGGGCTGACAGCCGGGGCGGACAGCCTGGAGGCATGACAGGAATCGCCACCGCCCCGAACACGCGGGGAACTGCCGGGAACGCCGTCGAGGTGCACGGCATCGTCAAGCACTACGGCGCCACCAAGGCCCTCGACGGGGTCGACCTCGCCGTCCGCGAGGGCACCGTCCTCGCCCTGCTCGGCCCCAACGGCGCGGGCAAGACCACCCTGGTCCGTGTCCTCTCCACCCTGATCAAGCCCGACGCCGGCACCGCGTACGTCGGCGGCTACGACGTCCTGCGCCAGCCCAAGCAGCTGCGCCGCACCATCGGCCTGACCGGCCAGTACGCCTCGGTGGACGAGCTGCTCTCCGGCTACGAGAACCTCTACCTGATCGGCCGGCTCCTCGATCTCTCCAGCCGCGAGGCCAAGGCCCGGGCCGCCGAACTGCTGGAGCGCTTCTCGCTCACCGAGGCCGCCAAGCGGCCCGCCAAGACCTACTCCGGCGGCATGCGCCGCCGCCTCGACCTGGCCGCCAGCATGATCGGCCGCCCCCGGGTGCTCTACCTGGACGAGCCCACCACCGGCCTGGACCCGCGCACCCGCAACGAGGTCTGGGACGAGGTGCAGCGGATGGTCGCCGAGGGCAGCACCGTGCTGCTGACCACCCAGTACATGGAGGAGGCGGAGCAGCTCGCGAGCGAACTGACCGTCATCGACCGCGGCAAGGTGATCGCCAACGGCCGCGTCGCCGAGCTCAAGGCCAGGGTCGGCGGCCAGACCCTCCAGGTCCGCCCCGCGCACCCGGCCGAACTGTCCGAGATGGCCCGCTGCCTGCACGAGAGCGGCATCCTCAGCGCCACCGCCTCGCACGACGACGGCCTGCTCGCGGTGCCGATCACCGGCGAGGAGCACCTGACCGCCGTCATCTCGGTGCTCGGCACCCGCGGCTTCGCGATCGCCGGCATCGACACCAAGGTCCCCAGCCTGGACGAGGTCTTCCTCGCCATCACCGGCAAGCCCACCGCCGACGCGGCCACCGCCCCCGCCACCGACCTCGTCAAGGAGCCCGTCGCATGACCACCGCCACGCTCGCCCCCGCCCGGGTGGAGGACACCCGGATCGGCCTGGCCGGCACCCTGCGCCACGTCGGCGCGCTGACCAGGCGCAACCTGATGCGGATCAAGGCCGACCCGGAGTCGATGTTCGACGCCGTGCTGATGCCGATCGTCTTCACCGTGCTGTTCGTCTACGTCTTCGGCGGCGCCATCTTCGCCGGCAACCAGGACGAGTACAAGCAGTTCATGATCCCCGGTCTGCTCGGGCAGACCGGCATGACCCTGGCGCTGGCCGTCGGCACCGGCCTGAACAGCGACTTCCAGACCGGGGTGATGGACCGTTTCCGCACCCTGCCGATCGGCCGGGCCTCCGTTCTGCTGTCCAAGATCGTGGCGGAGACCCTGCGGGCGCTGCTGTCCTCCGCGATCCTGCTGACCTTCGCGTTCATCCTCGGCTTCGAACTGAAGACCGGTGTGCCGGAGCTGCTGGCCGCGGTCGGCCTGTCACTGGTGTTCGGCATGTCGATCGTCTGGATCTCGATGCTGCTGGGCATGTCGATGAAGAGCGCCCAGGCGGTGCAGGGCGTCTCCATGCTGGTCCTGATGCCGATGCAGTTCGGCAGCTCGATCTTCGCGCCGACCGACACCATGCCGGGCTGGCTCCAGGCCTTCACCAAGGTCAACCCGCTGTCCGCGCTGGCCGACGCCTCCCGCGCCCTGCTCAACGGCCAGGGGGCGGTGGCCCACCCGGTGATGATCGTGCTGATCTGGTCGGCCGCCGCCACCGCGATCTTCGCCCCGCTCGCGGTGGCCCGCTTCCGCAAGCGGACCTGAGCGAGCGGTGCGAGGACTTGCGGCGCGAGGACGCGCGCCGCAAGGAGCCGGCCGGCGGCCAGGGGACGGGCGCCGGCCGGCCACCGCTATCCGATCAACTCCTCCAGCAGCGCCTGGGTCTGCCGCTGGGTCAGCCCCTCGCCCTCGGCGCGGGCCTCCTCGAACCCGGCATCGCCCAGCAGCCCCCGCAGCAGGACGGTCATCCGCTCGCTCTCGACGCGCTCCAGGTAGCCGCCCTTCGGGCCGTGCAGCCCGCCCTGCGCCCCCATCATCACCGCCGCCAGCCGGGCCCGCCCCAGGTCCCCGTCGCGCACGGCGAAGGAGCACAGCACCCCGCACACCGCGGGCACCACCATCACGGTCATGTGCTCGGCGAAACCGCTGGCGGCCGTCATCGCCCGCAGCGACCGGCGGCCCTCGCGCAGCATGGCGAGCCCCCGCTCCGGGTCCCCGGCCCGGGCGGTGACCCAGCCCCGGGCGCTGTACAGCAGCCCGTTGACGATGCTCGGCGCGAAGCCGCCCACCTTGATCCCGTCGAGGACGTCCAGCTCGGCCAGCGCCTCCCGGTACTCCCCGCGTTGGGCCCGGATGCCGCAGAGCGTCAGGTACCCCATCATCAGGGCACCGGTGGTGGACTGGTCGGCGCCCGGGGAGCCGACGGACTCCACCGCCTCGCGGACCACCCGCTCGCCCTCCTCCAGATCGGCCTCCAGCAGGGCGCTGCCGAGGTGCACCTTGAGGATCGGCACCTCCTGCGGCGCGCCCAGCGCCTCGGCCAGCTCGATCGCCCGCCGGTACGCGGCGGCGGCGGCCGCGGAATCGCCCCGGTTGGCCAGCGCCTCGCCGCGGGCCGACATCGCCTGCGAGATCCCCCAGAGGTTGCCGACCCGCTCGTACAGCTCCAGGGAGCGCTCGCCGTCCCGGATGCTCTGTTCCAGGCCGCCCGGCCAGTCGTTCAGCATCCTGGCCCGGGCCTGCAGGATGAACGCCAGGTCGTTCGGCGTGCCGTGCACCTCGCAGCCGCGGACCGCGTCGTCCAGCAGTTCCCTCATCAGCTCCAGCCGGCCGGTCAGGAAGGCCCCGAACACCCGCATCAGCGCCGGGAACCGGTACGCCTGCGGCAGCTCCGGGGTGTAGGCGCCCATCAGGCGGTGGGCCACGGCGACCGCCTCCGGGTCGCCGAGCACGTCCAGGTTCCCCTCGAACAGCCCGATCAGCCGGAACATCGCGAGCAGCCGGCGGGCCTCGTGGAGCACGCCCTCGGGCATCGGCAGGCCGTACTCGAGCACATTGCGCTCCAGCGGCACCGGCGGCGGGACGTCCGGGCCGAACGGGTCCGCCGCCAGCGCCGCGACCGCGTTGTACCAGCCGCGGGCCTCCAGGCTGTAGCTGCGCAGCGACCAGTACCAGCTCATGCCCAGCGCGAGGACCAGCGCCGGCTGCTCGTCGCCGCGGTCGATCGCGCGGCGCAGCGCGGCCCGGACGTTGTCCTGCTCGCGATCCAGCACGGCCAGCCAGTGCAGCTGCCGGGAGCCGTGGATCTCCAGGTCCGCGGTGGCGACGACGGAGCAGAAGTGGGCCAGGTGGCGGGACTCGGTGGCGGCGCGCTCGGCGGCGGACTCGGCCAGGCGCTCGGTCGCGTACTCGTGGATGGTCTCCAGCATCCGGTAGCGCGGCAGGCTGCCGTCGTCCAGGTCGGCCACCAGCAGGGACTTGTCGACCAGGGAGAGCAGCAGATCGGCGACCTCGCCCCGGGGCACCACGGCGGCGTCCGCGCAGATCGCCTCGGCGTCCTCCAACCGCCAGCCGCCGGCGAACACCGACAGCCGGCGCAGCACCGCCCGCTCGCGTTTGCCCAGGAGGTCCCAGCTCCAGTCGACCACCGCGCGCAGGGTCTGCTGGCGCGGCAGCAGGGTGCGGCTGCCGGCGGTGAGCAGCGCGAAGCGGCCGTCCAGCCGGTCGGCGATCTGGCGGGCCGTCATCACCCGCAGCCGGGCGGCGGCCAGTTCGATGGCCAGCGGCAGGCCGTCCAGGCGGCGGCAGATCTCGGCGCAGGCCTCCGGGTCGCTCTGCGGGTCGAAGCCGGGACGGGCGGTGGCGGCGCGCTCGGCCAGCAGCCGCAGCGCCACCGGGTCGGGCAGCGGCTCGACCGGGAGCACCGTCTCGCCGGGCACGCCGAGCGGTTCGCGGCTGGTGGCGAGCACGGTCAGCCCGGGGCACTCGGCGAGCAGCACGTCGGCGAGGTCGGCGGCGGCCTGGATCAGGTGCTCGCAGTTGTCCAGGACCAGCAGCATCCGGCGGTGACCGCAGTGTTCTATCAGTCGGCGCACCGGGTCCTCGGCGCGCTTCTCCATCACCTCGGCGACCATGTTGGCGGCGTGCAGCTGGATCTCGCGCAGGCCGAGCGCGGAGACCACGGCGGCGGGGACGGCGTCCGGGCTCTCCAGCGGGGCGAGTTCGGCCACC
The DNA here is from genome assembly GCF_040609455.1 of Kitasatospora sp. NPDC004669. Taxonomy (NCBI): domain Bacteria; kingdom Bacillati; phylum Actinomycetota; class Actinomycetes; order Kitasatosporales; family Streptomycetaceae; genus Kitasatospora; species Kitasatospora sp. NPDC004669. The sequence continues at coordinate 14,831 of NZ_JBEXKB010000053.1, read as the reverse complement.
CAGACGCCGTCCGGCCAGTGCCCGACGGACTGCTCGGCGCGGCCGGCCTCGATCGACAGCCTGGTCTTGCCGGAGCCGCCGGGGCCGGTCAGGGTGACGATCCGGCGCTCCGCCACCAGCGCGCGCAGGGTGGCGAGATCGGCCTCCCGGCCGACGAAGCTGGTCAGTCGACCGCGCAGATTGCCTCCGGCGCGCGGGAGTTGGGGCGCCGACTGTTTCCCGACCACCGGCGCCGGGTCCGAGGAGGCGAGCAACTCGGCGTGGAGGGACCGGAGTCCGCGACCGGGGTCGACGCCGAGCTCGTCCGCCAGGGCGCGCCTGGTCCGCTCGTAGTGGCGCAGCGCCTCGGCGGTGCGGCCGCTGTCGTGCAGCGCCCGGAGCATCAGCAGCTGCAACGGTTCGTCCAGCGGCTGCCGTTCGCACAGCTCGGCGAGTTCGGCGACCAGCTCGGCGGCCCGGCCGAGCCCGAGGTCGGCGGTGATCCGGTGGCGGCGGGCCTCCTCGCGCTGGGCCTCCAGCCGGGCGGCCGGGCCGGTGCGGTCGGGCAGGTCCGCGAGGGCCGGGCCGCGCCACAGGGCGAGCGCGGCGCGCAGCCGATCGGCGGCCAGCGCGTGGTCGCCGGCGTCCAGGGCGCGGCGGCCCTCGCCACTCAGCCGCTGGAAGTCGGCGAGGTCGGTGGCCGGCCCGGTCAGCCAGTACCCGGCGGGGCCGGAGCCGACCTGCTCGCGGCCGATGGTGCGGCGCAGCCGGCCGACCAGGGTCTGCAGCGCGGCGGAGGAGTCCTGCGGCGGTTCGGCGTCCCACACCTCGTCCACCAGCAGGTCGGCCGGGACCGGTCGGCCCTGGCGCAGGACCAGCGCGGTGAGCAGGGCCCGCAGCCGGGCGCCGCCCAGTGGGACCGGTGTGCCGTCGTCGTGGTGGGCCGTGGTGGTCCCGAGGATGCCGTAGTGCACCGGTCCATTCTGGTCGATGGGCGGCGGTGGGGCCGCACAATTGTGCCTACCCCCGCGACCGGGCCCGGACGGCGGCGGAACCGGGGGCGAGCCCTCGGACGTTCACCCGGCACGGCTTGTCCGTCCACCGGCCCGCCCGGCATGATCGGTCCCTGTCCGGTATCCCCCTTCCCTCTGCCCACGGAGCACCCCCACCATGACCTTCGCCGCCACGCCGCGATCCCGCAGCGAGGACCGCCGGATCAGCCCGGTGTTCTGGGTGCTCCTCGCCGTCCTCGGCACCTCCGCCTGGGCGGTGTACGCCGGCTACGGCAACGCCCGGTTCGGGGTGTTCCTGTTCGTGGTGTCGGGCTGGATGGTCTCGCTCTGCCTGCACGAGTACGCCCACGCGCGCACCGCGCTGCACGGCGGCGACATCACCGTCGGTGCCAAGGGCTACCTCACGCTCAACCCGCTGAAGTACGCCAACGTGCTGCTCAGCTTCGTGCTGCCGATCGTCTTCATGATCATCGCCGGCTTCGGCCTGCCCGGCGGCTCGGTGTGGATCGAGCGGCACCGGATCCAGGGCCGGCTCAAGCACAGCCTGATCTCGGCGGCCGGGCCGCTGGTGAACCTGGTGTTCGCAGCGGCGCTGCTGATCCCGGTCGGCGCCGGCTGGCTGGACGGCTCGGACGTGCACGCCTCCTACTACGGCTACGAGCTGACCGTCTCGCCCTTCGCCTGCGCCCTCGGCTTCCTCGGCCTGCTGCAGCTCACCGCGGCCCTGCTGAACCTGCTGCCGGTGCCCGGCCTGGACGGTTACGGGATCATCGAGCCGTGGCTCTCGGCCAAGACCCGGCGCACGGTCGAGCCGTTCGCGCCGTACGGCATGCTCGCGGTGTTCGCGCTGCTGTGGCAGCCCGAGGTGAACTCGTTCTTCTTCGGGATCGTCCACGACCTGATGAGCCTGTTCGGCGTGGACACCGACTACGCGACGGTCGGCCGGTACCTGTTCAGCTTCTGGAAGAACTAGAGCTGTTCGGCCGCCGCGGCGAGCTTCTCCTTGCGGCGGTTCATCCACAGCACGTTGCTGGCCACACCGGCCAGCGGGAGCCAGATCAGCCCGATCCAGAAGCCCGCGATCACCGAGACCACGGCGGCCGCCAGCGCGAGGACGGTGACGATCAGGGCGATGAGGGACGTGCGAGGCATGACGCGGGGCTCCTAGACGCGGGTGCGGGCGGCCGGGTTGCGACCGCCACCCATTGTCGCCGACCTCACCTCCGGAGAAGGTCCAGGGGTGAGGTCGACACGGCGTCCTCGATCACACGTCGGTGATCCGCAGGCCCGCATGGGCCTTGTAGCGGCGGTTGACCGAGATCAGGTTGGCCACCAGTGCCTCCACCTGGTGGGCGTTGCGCAGTCGGCCCGCGAAGACGCCCCGCATCCCGGGGATCAGGCCGGCCAGCGCGCGCACCACGTCGGTGGCGTCCCGGTCGTCGCCGAGCACCATCACGTCGGTGTCGATCCGCTCCACCGACTCGTCCTGCAGCAGCACCGCCGAGAGGTGGTGGAAGGCGGCGGTGACCCGGGAGTCCGGCAGCAGCGCGGCGGCCTGCTGGGCGGCGCTGCCCTCCTCCGGCTTCAGCGCGTACGCGCCCTGCTTGTCGAAGCCGAGCGGGTTGACGCAGTCGACGACGATCTTTCCGGCCAGTTCCCCGCGCAGCGCGGTGAGGGTGGCCGCGTGGCCGTCCCACGGGACGGCCACGATCACCACGTCGCTCTCCCGGGCGACGGTGGCGTTGTCGGCGCCGCGCACGCCGACGCCCAGCTCGGCCGCCGAGGCCTCGGCCCGGGCCGCGTCCCGGGAGCCGATGATCACCTGCTGGCCGGCCTTGGCCAGCCGCAGGGCCAGGCCCCGCCCCTGGTCGCCGGTGCCGCCGAGGACGCCGACCACCAGCTGCGAGACGTCCGGCACTTCGTGGGCCGGGTTTGTCGCTGAATCGAGGGAAGTCATGGGCCGATCCTGCCAAATCCCCGGCCGCGCACGACATCCTGGCCCGCATGGACGCGGTGAGAGTTTCAGCACTCCGGGAGCGGCTGACGGGCACCGGCTGGCTGGAGGCGGCCGGCGGCTTCGCCGGCTCGCTGCGGCGCTCGGTGGAACGGCGCGGGGCGGGCGAGTTGCTGCTGGTCGGCACCGAGGCGTACGAGCCCTGGCACCTGGCCGCCCACCTGGCGGACGAGGCCGCCTGGTCCGCCGTCCCCCGGCTGGCGCCCACCCTGCTGCGGCACCGCCCGCCCGCCGCCCCGGCCCACCTGGCGCACCACCTGTGCCGGCTCACCGAGGCCCGGCGCGGCGCCACCGTCCTGGTGGTGGCCCCCGAGGCGGCCGGCGCCCGGCTGTTGGAGCGGGTGTGGGACGCCCGCCGGCACGGCGCGACCGTCCTCGCGGTGGACGGCGCCGCCCCCACCGCACCGGGCGACCTGGGCGGGATCGCCCACGAGCGGCTGGCCGTCGGCACCGCCGCCGAGGAGCCCTTCGACCTCGCCCAGCACCTGGTCAGCGCCGCCGCCGGGCAACCGGCCGGCCGCCGCTCCGCCCTGGCCCGGCTGGCCGAGCTCGCCGGTCGGCTGACCTCGGCGCCCGCGCTCAACCGCTGGTGAAAAACCCGTTGCGGCGGCCGAAGTAGCCATCCGAGGATGGTGGTTCGTGAACGACGACGAACCACCGCATACCGGTCGGCTGCGTACTCTGCTGCGCTCGCTGACGCCCGACCTGGCGCCGTGGCGCGCCTCGCGCGATTTCCGCTACCTGTGGACCAGTGGCTGCGTCACCAGCTTCGGCAGCTTCCTGACCTACGTCGCCGTGCCGATGCAGATCAAGGAGCTCACCGACTCCTCCTTCGCGGTCGGCCTGATCGGCGCCGTCGAACTCGCCCCGCTGATCGTCTTCGGCCTCTGGGGCGGCGCCCTCGCCGACGCCCTGGACCGGCGCAGGCTGGTGCTGCACTCGGAGGCCGCGCTCGGCCTGCTGGCCGGGCTGCTGCTGCTCAACGCCCTGCTGCCGCACCCGTTGCTGTGGCCGATCTACCTGGTCGGCGCGCTGGTCTCGGCCTGCGACGGCCTGCAGCGCCCGGCGCTGGACTCGCTGCTGCCGCGGATCGTCGCGCACCAGCACCTGTCCGCCGCCTTCGCCCTCAAGTCCCTGTACCACAACGTCGCTTCGGTGGCCGGGCCGGCGCTGGCCGGTGTCGTGGTGGCCTTCTCCGGGGTGCAGACCGCGTACGCGCTGGACGTGCTCACCTTCGCCGTCTCGCTGCTGCTGCTGGTGCGGATCAAGGCGGTGCCGCCGCCCACCGGCGCCGAGCGCCCGTCCGTACGGGCGGTGCTCACCGGCGTGCGGTACGCGTGGAGCCGCAAGGACCTGCTGGGCACCTACGCGATCGACACCTGCGCCATGCTGTTCGCCTTCCCGGTGGCCGTCTTCCCGTTCCTGGCCTCAGAGTTGGGCGCGGACTGGGCGCTCGGCCCGATGTACGCGGCCTCCGCCGTCGGCGCCCTGCTGGTCGGCGCGACCAGCGGGTGGACGTCCCGGGTCCACCGGCACGGGCGGCTCCTGGTGGCCGCCGCGGTCGGCTGGGGCGCGGCCATGGCGTTGGCCGGGCTGTCCGGGAACATCTGGGTGGTGCTGCTCGGGCTGGCACTGGCCGGCGGCGCCGACCAGATCAGCGGGATCGCCCGCTCGACCATGTGGAACCAGTCCATCCCGGACGCGGTCCGCGGCCGGATGGCCGGTGTCGAGTTGCTCAGCTACTCCGTCGGCCCCCAGCTCGGCCAGGTCCGGGCCGGCACCATGGCCGGGCTGATCGGGGTGCGCGCCGCCGTCTGGAGCGGCGGCCTCGCCTGCGTGGTCGCCGTCCTCGCGGTCGCCGCCGCGCTGCCGAGGCTGCTCGCCTACGACGACCGCACCGACCCGCACACCGCGGCGGTCCGGGCCGAGCACGACCGGGCGGAACGCGAGGCGGCCGCGGCGGCGTGACGCTACTGCCCCTCGCCCTTCGGCTTGTCGCTCCAGCGCGGGTCGTTGCGCCACTCGCGGTTGCGTTCGTCCGCGATCTGCAGCGCTTGGGCCGCCTCCTCGGGGCTGCCGTACGGCCCGAGGCGGTCCTTGGCCGGGCACTCCGGGCCCTCCTCGACCTTGCCGTGCTTGATGCAGTAGAACCACTCGCCCGGCTGGCCGGTCGGCTTGCGGTGGAATCCCAGGGGCATGACGCTCTCCGTTCAGGCTGATGGGTCGGTACCGATCATTCCCCGGCCCGGGCCGCTCCGCACACCGCCCGGGTGGGACGGGTCCCGACGGCTAGACTCGCCGCCATGGCTCTCGTACCCGGCATCCAGTCCCCCACCCGCAAGGTCCCGGCGCACATCGCGCGCCCCGAGTACGTCGGACGGCCCGCTCCGACGCCGTACACCGGGCCCGAGGTGCAGACCGCCGAGACGATCGAGAAGATGCGGATCGCGGGCGCCATCGCCGCCCGGGCGATGGAGGAGGCGGCCAAGCTGATCGCCCCCGGCGTCACCACCGACGCGCTGGACGCCGTCGCCCACGAGTACATGTGCGACCACGGCGCCTACCCGTCCGACCTCGGCTACCGGGGCTTCCCCAAGTCGGTCTGCACCTCGATCAACGAGGTGATCTGCCACGGCATCCCGGACTCGACCGTGCTGCAGGACGGCGACATCGTCAACATCGACGCCACCGCGTACATCCACGGAGTGCACGGCGACCTCAACGCCACCTACCTGGTGGGCGACGTGGACGAGGAGTCCCGGCTGCTGGTCGAGCGCACCCGGGAGTCCCTCAACCGGGCGATCAAGGCGGTCAAGCCGGGCCGTCAGATCAACGTCATCGGACGGGTCATCGAGTCCTACGCCAAGCGCTTCGACTACGGCGTGGTGCGGGACTTCACCGGACACGGCATCAACACGTCGTTCCACTCCGGCCTGATCGTCCCGCACTACGACAGCGAGCGGGCCACCGAGGTGATCAAGCCGGGCATGACCTTCACCATCGAGCCGATGCTCACCCTGGGCACCTACGACTACGAGATCTGGCCGGACGGCTGGACGGTCGTCACCAAGGACCGCAAGCGCACCGCCCAGTTCGAGCACACCCTGGTGGTCACGGCGGACGGCGCGGAGATCCTCACCCTGTCGTGACCCGGCCCGCCCGAACCCCGGAGGCGAGCGGGCGAAGTAACAGCCGCCCCGAGCCGAAGGGGCGCGCCGGTGCCGAAAGGGAGAAGCGACCAGCGAGGTACGAGCGCCGGAGCGCCGACCGTCGGCACCGGGTCGAAGCGCCCCGGAGGCGAGCGGGCGGATAACAGCCTCAGCCGATGAGCCACTGCTCCTCGGCCACCGCGCCCACCTCGGTGCAGGCGTCGGTGAGCACGTCCAGGACGCGCAGCGGGTCCGGCAGTGGCTGCTCGGGCCCGCGCAGCCACCGCACCTGGGAGCCGTCCGGGAGGGCGGCCGGAGGGAGCAGGGTGTACGAGCCGCGGCAGTGCCAGCGCAGGCCGGGGTGCTCGGACATGGTGTCCGGGGTGGAGTCGAGCGCGCTCGGCCACCACTCGTCCTCGTCCTGCGGGGTGCCCCGGGTGGCGGTGAAGAACAGGTAGCGGTCCTCGCCGACGGCGGCGACCGGGCCCTCGACGCCCAGCGCGGTCAGCCGCTCCAGCGCCAGCCGTCCGGCCTCGGCCGGGACGTCCAGCACGTCGTGCACCCGGCCGGTGGCGGTGATGAAGTTGGCCTGCGGGTCGCGGGAGAGCCAGCGGGACAACTGCTCGGGCTCGGTGGTCGCCTGGGTCTGCCAGGCGAAGGAGACCGGGTGCTGGGCCGGGGCCGGACAGGCCACCCGGTCACAGGAACATCGGTAGCCGGCCGGATGGGCGGCGGGCGCGAGCGGGAATCCGGCGCGCACCGCGCCGAGCAGCTGGTCCAGTCTGGCGGCCTGGTCCGCTTCCCCCGGACGGGCCCGCTGTCGATCACGCTTCTGCCACCAGGTCGTCCACCTGCCGCCGGCTTCCATCGGGCCCCTTCCGCGCACTGCCGTGCCTGGTGCGACACAGCGTTCGACGTACCACTCCGACGCAACGCACGGCGCCCCCCGCTACTTCCCGAGGAGGTGCCCGGCCCTGCTGTCCGCGCCCTGCCGGCCGCGGCCCGGGGTCACCGGACGGCCGACGCCCGGGTCACGGTACGAAGTCGCGGCAGCACGCTGTCCGCGCCGGTTCCGACCGGAGGGCACGCGAACCGGCGCCTCACCCGGCCCGTACGGAGCCCGCTGACCCGGGTGAACCCCGAGGGCGTAACAGGAAGGATAAGGGTGCGCGGGGCCTCCGGATGACCGGGGGCGGTGCCTCTCCGGTCACACTCCGGGCACTCGGCCCTCACCGGGCCTCCCTCTCCGGGCGCCCTGGCCGTGGCCGCAGCGTGGAGGTGAGACCCTGGAGGGGTGAAGAGCGCGGACACCGAATTCGTCGGCGGCCCCCTGGACGGGAAGGTCCTCCCGATCCCGCTGGGGCCGATGCTCGGCGTGCCGAAGAAGTACAAGGTCCCGGTCCCCGCGCAGGGCGACAGTCCCGCGCGCACACTGGTGTACGTCCGGAGCAAGCAGGTTCGGGGCCTGAGCTGGTTCTGGCGCTACGAGTACGACGAGGCGGCCACCGCCAAGGCCTCCGGCTGACGGGCCGTCCGTTCCGTTCCCCTCATCGCCTCCCCGGGAGGTCGGCATGGCCAGGACGGTCCGGCACCACGTACGGCGCCCCAGGAGACGCTCGCAGGCGGTCGCCCACCACAACCGGCAGGTCGCCGGGGTCACCGGGGCGCTGCTACTGGCGGTGTCCCTCTACACCGTGACGATCGGCCCCGACGGCTGGCTCTGGTTCGGCTGGGCGGTGCTGCTGCTCACCTGTGCGGCCCTGTTCGTGGTCCGGCCCTGAGCCTCCAGGGCCGGAGAGCAGCGGCACCGCCCGTCACGCCGGTCCCCCCGCGCCGGTCAGTCATCCTCGGCGAGGATCAGGTAGAGCTTCTTGCGGGCCTCGGTCAGCACCGCCAGGCCCTTGGCGCGCTGCGCCTCGGTGCCCGTCCGCATGACCTGCTGCACGGCCTGGTCGACCGTGGCGAGCGCCTGACCCATCTCCTGGACGGCCTCCCAGTCGGCCTCCCGGCCGGCCTCCGCCCACGGCTCGGCCGACCCGGCCTCGGCCTCGGCGCGACCCGCCTCGGTGAGCGAGACCAGCCGCTTGCCGCCGACCTCCTCCGCGGTGATCAGGCCCTCCTCCTCCAGCAGCTGGAGGTTCGGGTAGATCGAGCCCGGGCTGGGCCGCCAGGCCCCGCCGGTCCGCTCGGTGATCTCGGCGATCATCTCGTAGCCGTGCATCGGCCGCTCCTTGAGCAGCGCCAGCAGCGAGGCGCGGACGTCCCCGCGCCGGGCCCGGCCGCCGCGCCGCCCGTGCGGGCCGCCGCGTCGGCCGCCGTGACCGGCGAAGCCGTGCCCGAACGGGCCGCCGCGCGGCGAGCCGAACCCGCCGAAGGCCGCCCGCCCCTCGAAGCCCTCCCCGGGCATCCCCCGGAACTCGGGGCCCGGCCCGCGGCGCATGCCGCCACCGCGCGGGCCCTCTCCACGAAACCGCTTTCCTGAGCGCATCGCGCCCACCTCCTTGTTCGCCGAAACAGTCGAGTCACTGTCTCGATAGTTCGACGATATATCGGCGACTGTCGCTCGTCAATGGATTCCGACACGCCCGCCCCGCAGGGCGCGCGGGCCCGTCGGCGGGCTACGGTGACGGGCATGGCCGGTGAACGAGACCTTGCGACCCTGCTGCGCGGCATGCGACCGCAGCTCAACCCGGGGCGGTACGTCTACTGCACCCTCCCCGCGAAGGTGCCCGCCGGAATGCGGCCGGTGGTGACCGTCGCCGAGCCCGAAGGCGTGACCGTGGTGGTCGCCCAGGACGAGGCGGACGCGCTCGGGCTGCGCTACGAGTACGTGGCGGCCTGGATCACCCTGCAGATCCACTCGGCGCTGGAGGCCGTCGGCCTGACCGCAGCCGTGGCCGTACGGCTCGCCGAGGAGGGCATCAGCTGCAACGTGGTGGCCGGCTTCCACCACGACCACCTGTTCGTCGCCGCCGACGACGCCGACCGCGCCGTCCGGGCCCTGGAGGAGCTCTCCACGCGCTCCGCCTGACGGTCCCGCCGGGTGGCCGCCGCCGACCGACCCTTCGACACTGGAAACAGCCGCCCCGCCAGGGCCGGCCCCACCGGAAGGAGACGGCCGCCATGGCCATCTGCGTCACCTGCGGCAACGACTACTGGCTCGCCTTCGAGATCAAGACGGTCACCGGCGACACCTACACCTTCGACAGCTTCGAGTGCGCGATGGAGAAGCTCGCCCCCCGCTGCGAACAGTGCGACGTCCGCATCGTCGGCCACGGCGTCGAAGTGGCCGGCATGTTCTTCTGCTGCGCCAACTGCGCCCGCGTCAACGGCGGCCTCGGCGAGCAGATCCGCGACGCCGTCGGCTCCCACCCCGCCTGAACCCCGTCCCCGCGACGCACGAAGGCCCTCCGCCCCGCGCTTCCCGCGCTGGTCGGAGGGCCTTCGGATGTTCAGGGGCGGAAGAGTCGGCCTGTACGCCGGGCATAGTCTCCTTAGGGGCACCGAGCTGGGCGAATGCCCCGGGGAGACTTCCGATCGCCACGCAATCACCGCACCCTCGGCGCCCCCACTCAGTTACCGAAGGGCCCCGCAGAGTGGAGGTCGTGGTCTTCAGTTCGCTGCAGTTCGACCGGCGCTTGTCAGGCCGTAATCGGCACTTCCCTGACAGTCGCGGTTTCCGGTGGCGGCCAGGTGCCTTGCGCGGTGTCGCTCAGACGGTGGCGGTACAGACGAATCCAAGGTCGGCCAGGCCCTCACTCTGGCACAGCCGGTCAGATGCGCCCCCGGCAGCTGTCTGCAGAAGCTGGTAGTCAGCGCCGTTCACCTTGCCCCAGTGCATCCCCGAGCGCCACAGGAGCCGCCCGAGGCCGAGGCCTCGGTATTCCGGCAGAACACCGAAGTACTGCGGGAGGAGTCGGCGCTTACCGACGGGGTCCGCCATGGTCTCCATGGGGCCGATTGCGCCTACTACGCGCTTGTCCTAGACAGCGACCAGCACGGGACCGACGCTGTCGATCCGGGAATGCAGGAACACGAAGCCCTCACCGGCCAGCTTCTCGGCGAACTCGGGGAAAGTGGTCCGAATAGCTTCGGGCTGTTGGCCGAGTGCCTCGATTCCCTCGACGGCAGGTGCTTCCTGGTCGAAGGTGCGGAGCTGTACGCGGGTAGACGCGGCCACTGGGTCGGCGGCGTCCTGGAACCACACCACACGGGCTTTGGATACGTCGTACTCGGCCGCGAGCTTGGCGGCCAGTTCCCCGGTCTCTCGGACGTGCTCGCGGGCACCGTAAAGATGGACACTCAGGATGCCTCGACCAGTGATCGTGGGGATCAGCGTGCGAGCCTGATCCTGGACGATGGCGTCCACCAGGACATGCTCGTCCTTGCGGCTGGACCACCGGCGGTCCTTGTCGTGCGGCAGGAACTCTCCGGTGCCAGCGACGGCGAACACCTGGGCCAGAAGCTCAGCGGAGACAGCTTCTGGATGGAGCGGCCCCAGCGTCGGGAGATAGGGGACGCACATCACGGGGCGCAGCAAGTCCCAGCGCAGATCCATACCCGCACCCTACTTGCCCGCCCCGCACGGCTCAGGCCCCAACGCGGAGAACGCCGGGGCCTGAGCGTTACTGATCAGGTGCGATCAGCGGGTGGTTCAGTGGGGGTTGTCGTCGCCCGCGTTGCACGAGCACTTCACGCTGTCCATGACGTCGTCCAGGTCGGCGACGCCGATGATCTCGGTGATCGGCTCGGTGGGGGCCAGGACCGGCCTCGTGAGGTACGGCAGGCGCTGGGCCGGGCCGTCGTCCGGGAGCGGACGCCTCGGGGAGAGTTCGACAGCTACAGCGGTCATGTCACCCTGCTTTCTTGATCCCGTGCTGGCAGTAACTTGCGAGTGGTGCCTTCGCCTCCTGGTAGTGCTTGGCCAGCGGCCGGCAGACAGTGCACGAGCCTGAGAGCTGGCAGCCGGAGCAGCCACCGGTGCGAAGCATGAGGCGGTCGGCGATGGCGCCGAGCCGGGCGAGGCCGTCGATCCCCTCGTCGGGAAGACTGATCTGGTCGTTACGGCCGATCTTGCAGATGGACACCAGCCCGTGTGGGTCGGCGTGGAAGAAGGTGTGTCCGGCGTTGCAGCCACCGAACGGCCTGCGCATCCGCAGGTGCTCCTTGGACTGCGCTGTCAGCGACTCCGCGCCGCCATAGATGGTCGGCGTCATGTTGGTGAAGACGTTGTACTCCAGGCCCCAACCCTCACACAGGTCGATCATCGCCTGTTCCTCGGTGGCGTTGTCCTCGGTGACGATGATGCTCATCCGCAGCGGGAGCCTGGCGCGGCGGGCGGCGTTCATGACCGGCGTCTGGCCGCAGGAAAAGGAGTGGTGGCTGCCGCCGTGCGTCGTATCCGTAAAGCACGACGGATGCGGCGTGCCGCTCCAACTCGCCTCGGTCCACCTGAGCTTCCGCTCGCCCGCCCGACGCCAGATCGAGGCCGGCAACATCGCCACCTGGCACCGGCGCGACCGGGCGGTGCTCCTCGGCGCGGACTTCAACTCCTACAGCGCCTCCGGCCAGGAGCAGCAGCCCTTCCCGGACTGGCCAACCATCCCCGACCGCACCCACCAGGAACACCGCACCCGCGGCGGGAACGAGAGCGACACCGAGCCCGACCGCGCCCTCACCCGCGTCGGCATCGACGACGTCGCCCTCCACGCGGCCACCCACCTCGGCCAGGCCGACGCCCTCGTGCCGACCGCCAGCCAGTACCCCGGCGTCGCCCTACGCCAAGGGCCTCCTCAGCGCATCGACTTCCAGCGTGCCTCCCGCGTCCTGCTACCGGCGCTCGTGGAGTTCAAGGTCATCCCGCTGCCCGGGCTGTCCGACCACCCTCTCCTCGTCTCCGTCTGGGACGAGGAGGCGTTCATGACCGGCCTCGCACGCCACCCCGACTTCGACTACCGGAGCGCCCGGACCGAGCTCGAATCCCGTACGAGCTAACGACCGCGACACGGCAGGGGCAGCACGAGAACCACGGAGGCACACCCGCGATATCGAGCACCCCCGGAACCGGATCACCGGCCTGGCGGATGCGTGAACGGCCCGCCTCCCGCCGAGCGCGGCGCGATTGTCAGCACCCCGTGGCACACTGCCCTGTTCGACCTACAACCGCCTTCCAAGTACGACGAGTTGAGGCCGTTCACCGGATCGTGTGGCATCTGCCGCGACACGCCGACGCGGCCCCGTCCGGCCACCTACGGTGGGACACCTGCCAACGCACTCACGTGCGACGAACGATCACCAGTTTGATCGCAGCTTCGCCATGCCCTGAACCGGCCGCACCCCCGCGCCGGATCCCTCCCGCCCCTGGAAGGAGACGTCCCGTGCCGCACACGCTGGTCGTCGGAGTCCACCTGGTCCTGATCGAGAACGGCCGGGTGCTACTCGGACAGCGCGACAACACCACGTTCGCCTCCCACCACTGGCACGCCCCAGCCGGCCATCTCGAAGCCGGAGAGTCCGTCCTGGCCGGCATGGCCCGCGAGGCCGATGAGGAACTCGGCATCACCATCCGGGAACAGGACCTCAACTTGGTACACACCCTCCACCACCTCGACGCCGACGACGGTGCCGGACGCCTCCAGCTGTTCTTCGCCCCGCGCGCGTACACCGGGAAGATCACCAACCGTGAACCGGACAAGTGCGCCGCCCTCCGCTTCTGGCCACTGGACGGGCTTCCGCAGCCGATCGTCGGCTACACCGCCGACGCGCTCGCGCAGATCACCGCCGGCCGCCCGCTGTCCGTCGTCGGATGGCCGGCATGAGCACCACGAGCCACCCGAGGCTCCCGGCCGCCGGGGCGCCCGCGGGGAGCGCGGAGACCCGGCTCGTGGTCGTCCGGGGAAACTCGGCGTCGGGCAAGTCGTCGGTGGCGGCGGGCATCCGGGACCGGTTCGGCCGGGGCCTGGCCGTGGTCGCCCAGGACAATCTCCGCCAGATCGTGCTGCGCGAGCGGGACCGGCCCGGCGGCGCGAACATCGGCCTGATCGACACGGTGGCCCGGTACGCATTGGGCGCCGGCTACCACGTCGTCATCGAGGGCATCCTGTACACCGATCACTACGGCGAGATGCTCCAACGCCTGGTGAACGACCACCGCGGCATCACCCACTGCTACTACCTCGACATCCCGATCGACGAAACGCTGGTCCGCCACGCCTCGAAAACCGATCCCGAGTACCTGGCGGCGGCCGTCACCGAACGGGAACTGCGCGACTGGTACCACGAGCACGACGTTCTTCCCGGCGGCATCGAGACCGTCATCGGCAGCGAGAGCACCCTCCGCGACACGGTCGACCGCATCATGCGCGAGACCGCGCTCTCGGAGTTGCCCCCGCGCGACACCTAGAAGCAGTCGCCCGACCGCCGTGTCCGCGCCATTGCCCCCTCCCATTTCAACCAGGAGCACCTCTGATGCACGAGACGAGCAGGCTGTCGGTCGGCGTCATCGCCCACGACCTGACGACCGACCGGATCGCCACCGTCCACTACGCCCAGCGCAGTTGGACCCCCGGCCCCGCGTGGACGATCCCCGGCGGGAAGGTCGACCCCGGGGAGGAAATCCCCGACGCTGCCGCCCGGGAACTGCGTGAGGAAACCGGGCTCATCGCCCGGCCATCCGACCTGCGCCTGGTGCACACCGTCCAGGCCAAGGAGGGCTGGGACGGGCGCGGCGGGTTCGTACTCTTCGTCTTCGCCACGAGCGAGTTCACGGGCGAGCTGGTCAACGTCGAGCCGGACAAGCACCTGGAGGTGCACTGGCACCCCGTCACCGACGTCCTGCCCAACCCCATGTTCCCGACCTCCAAAGCCGCGGTGGAGGCGTACCTCGCCGACGGCCCCGCATTCTCCACCCACGGATTCGACGCCGGCTCCGAACGGCGGCAGCTCGTCGAGACGTGACCGACGCCCGCCGGCACCGTGCCGGGCGGGTGCGCCCGTCGGGCGCGGTGCCGACCGGTTCGACCCTGCCCGGTCCGCACCGGTCGCCCCACGGCTACGCCGGTCCCTGACGGCACTCGACGACCGCAGTTCCCCCCTCTGTGAAAGGGAGTATGTGACTAGCGCACCCAGGACCTCGACGGACCCGGTGCCGGACAGCGAGCAGCTGCTGTTCGGCGGGCCGATGCGCTACGACTACGGCTGGGCCAAGCACGAGATGGCCAGCGGCAAGGTGACGTTCTGGGCGGTGGCGCGGCAGATGCCGCACTTCCTGCGCCTGGCCGCGCGGATGGCCTGGCACGCGGACCGCGCCGCGCTGCTGACCCTGGTCGGGGCCGAGGTACTGCGCGGCCTGGCCGCGGCCGTTGCGCTGATCGCCACCAACCACGCGCTGGCGGCGCTGGTCGCGCATGGCGATGTCTCCGCTGTGCTTCGGGCGGCGACGCCGGCGATCGTGGCCGTCGGGGTGGTGGCCAGCCTCTCGTCCGTGCTTTCCGCCGCCTCCGGCTGGGCCGGCGAGCGGCTGAAGCCGGCCGTCTTCCGCCGGGCCACGATCGAGTTCCTGGGCATCGTCAGCCGCTCCGAGCTGGAGGCAATCGAGGACCCAGCCTTCCTCGCGGAGGTGGACAGCGCCCGCTGGGGCGCGATGTCACTGCAGAGCATCATCGGCCAGGCCACCTC
>NZ_JBEXKB010000052.1:0-71148 GCF_040609455.1 Kitasatospora sp. NPDC004669 | reverse complement strand
TCGAAGCCCGGATCGTCCAACTCCAGCCCCAGGCGGTAATTTCCAGTCCATACGACACCGGACGGCTTCGGCGGCCTGCCGGTCGGTGAGGTTCTCCGAGTACTGCAGCACCGACACAAGTGCCAGCCGAGCCGGCGACAGGCCACGACGCCCGTCAGTCGGATACCACTCCTCGAAATCGTCGTCCGTGAACAGTCCGTCCAGATGATCGCGCACCCACATCGCCGCCGTGCCCCGCGGATTGCTCGCCCGGGCCATCCGTGCGGTCAACGGCGGGATCTCCCGCCGGGACCAGGAACCCATCGCCACCGCAGTCCACCCTTCGACCAGCCCGAATCTCCAGGCCAGGACAGCAGGTGGGCATAGTCAACGGCCGCCGATCGACGACAATCTCACCCTCGCCGGTGAAGATCACCAACAACATCCGGAACTCGCGCCAGATCCCGTGTACGTCGAGGACGCGTACGGCAGCGCCTATCTGTCGGCGGACCTCGACGGCCACGTAACGAACATGCACCCGCGGCGACTGAACCGGCGCACCCGTCAGTATCCGGTTACGTAGTTCCACCGATGCGCCCGCGCACGCTGTCCGGGAACATTACGGTGCGGCGTCGAGGCGAGGTCAACTCCGCGTTCAGCCCCGCAACTTACACACCGGGCCGCTCGGCCCACCTCGCTATGCGCGAATTCACCTGCGTACGCTTCCTGTCATCCGAAAGGCACGTCGATGATGCATCCCCCCGGCAGCTCGCCGCAGGGGCAGTCGCAGCAGCTCGACCATGAGCAGCCGCCGGCCCAGATACCTCCCCAGCCCGCCAGACCGGGCTTCGTCGGCACGGCGCTCGCAGCGGGCGGCAGCATGCTGAAGCGGGTCGTGGTCACTCTCATCGTCCTCGGCGTCCTTGCCGGCGGGGCCTACATCTGGAAGCACATGACCGGCGCGGCATCAACTGCCGCACCGGGCGACTGCGTTCAACAGACCGGCGGCCAGGCGGAGGGGACCCAGAACTTCAAGGTCGTCAGCTGCGCGGACTCGAAGGCCTCCTATCGCGTGCTCGGCAAGCTGGACCACCGCACCGAGCCCTCGAACGCCTCAACGGCCTGCGACCCGTGGCCAGCGACCACCGCCGCCTTCTGGGAGCAGACCACCCGCACCGGCGACGGCTACATCCTCTGCCTCGGAGACATCCATGCGTGAAGCCCCCGAGGAGACCAAGGAGAGCCAGGACCACCCGCTCAGCTTCATCTTCTACGCCGTCGTGTGCGCGGGCGTCGCCGCGGCCGCCCAGACCTCCCTCTGGGACGACCAGGTCGGCACCGGCGGCCGAAGGTACGGGGCCGCGACGCGGTTCCTCCACGCCATCGGCCCCACCTGGATCTCCATCCTCTTCGGACTCGTGGCGACGATGATGCTGCTGATCGGGATCCACCAATTCCGCAAGGGCTCCAACGACTGAGCGGGCACCGATCACTGCACCGCACCGGTTGGACCCCGCTGCTGACGGAGCGTCGGACATGGGCCCAACCGAGCCCTGCTATGCCCCGATCCGGCGGAGCGCGGCATGGTGGTCGCAGCCGCCCC
This sequence comes from Kitasatospora sp. NPDC004669, assembly GCF_040609455.1. Lineage (NCBI taxonomy): Bacteria > Bacillati > Actinomycetota > Actinomycetes > Kitasatosporales > Streptomycetaceae > Kitasatospora > Kitasatospora sp. NPDC004669. Next base: position 69,566 of record NZ_JBEXKB010000052.1, on the reverse strand, counting down.
CTCGGCAAGGCCCCGAGGTCCTTTTGGGCCGGCTCGCGTTTCGTGATCCGCCGGCTGGGTTGACCGTGCGCCTCCACTCGCAGGTCCGCCCAGCCGGTCGTCAGGCCCGCCCGGTTTACCAGGCCGCTCCGGCGTACGGGCGGGACCACAGCGACACCTGGAGCGTGACGGCCTTGAACCACGCCTGGTGCATCGCCTCGACCTCCTCCTCGGCGTGCCTCTTGGCCGCGAGGAACGGCCGCATGGTCGCCGTGATCGGGTAGATGAACGCGATCAGGTAACGCAGCGGCACGTGCGGGACGGACCGCGCGCCGTCGGTGACGTTCTTCTTCGCCGTCGTGTGGCGCAGCGCGATCTCCTCCTGCTGGGCGAGCCAGCGGGCGTCGTACGGGCGGGTGCAGGTGTCGGCGATCCACTGCCCGAACCGGCGGCGCACGGCGGCCAGGTACTCGTCGATGGGTGCACCCTCGGGGGTGGCGAAGTAGGCGAGCAGGTGGGGGTGGGAGCCGACGAAGCCGTACCAGACGTCCAGGATCCGCTCGGTCTGGTCGGCCAGGACCTCGCCGGCGAGTTTGAGTGCCGCGACGTCCGCGTTGGAGAACAGGGTCGCCGCGGCGAGGCCGTCCAGGTCGTCGGCGGTGACCGGGGAGGCGGGCTGCCCGGGATCGTCGTAGTGGTAGCCGGGAATGGGCACAGGCGTCATGGCCGTCCTCGAATCCTTGAGTCCGCGGACTCTGAATTAGGAGTCCTAACTACTGCGAAGCTATCGACTCACCCGGGTGTCGCGCAAGGGCTGATCAGCGCCCTCCGAGCGGAACTTGACGAAAGGTCAGTGCGGCACGGGCTGATAGTCCGGGCAGTCGACACGCAGGTCGGCCGCGCCGAGCGGGGCCTTCAGCAGCCCGCACCACTCACCCGCCCGCCCGTCCGGGTCCTCATCCCGCAGGAAACGGCAGGTCAGGCAGGTGCGCGCGACGGTGATGCGCCCCGTGCGGTTCAGCGAGGCGACGGTCTCCAGCAGGACCCGCAGTGCGGTGGCCCGCTCCTGCGTCGAGCAGGCGGACAGACCGGCGACGAGCGGATCCCGCCAACCGTGCAGCCGTTCGGCGGCCTCCCGGCCCGGGCCCGTCGGCACCCAGGACGACCGCCGGGTGTCGGTGACGTCCGGTACGGCCTCCAGCAGGCCCTTGCGGACCAGGGCGGAGGCGGCGTCGCTGACGGTCGGCGCGGAGACCTCCAGCCACCGCGCGAAACTGCCGGTGCTCTGCGGTCCCGCGGTCGGGGTGGTGACCCGCAACAGCAACTGCGCCTGGGTGACGGAGAGCCCCTCTCGCTTGGCCGCGTCGCGCAGCATCGCCCGCCCGGCGTCCCCGAGCCGCTCCACCGCGTCGATCAACCGAGCGTCAAGAGTGTCGAACCCCCGCTCCGCGCTGCCGTTCTCGGCCGCCACAAGGCCCCCTCCTACCGGCGCCCCAACGGACGGGCCCCGACGGCCACCCAGTCTATTCAGCACCGACCGGCCCACCCGGACCCAGGCGGGAGCCGGCCCCGCACCACCTTCACCCCGGGGCCGCCGGACGGATGGCGACGCCTCCCGTCACGCCCGGACCGATGCCTCGGCATCCCGTCACGCCTGGCGGCCGAACGGCGCAGGGTCCTCGCGGCGGGCCAGTGTCGCGAGCTCGTGGCCGAAGCCCACCACCAGCCGACCACTCGACGTCACGGTCAGAGCGTGAACCGGCAGCGGGAACACCAGCGGTCGGCCCGTCTGCTTCCCGGCGGCCAGATCCCACACGCGCACCGTCCCGTTGTTGTCGCCGACGAAAGCCATCAGGCAGCCGTCGCCACCGCCGACACCGGGGTCCATTCGGTCAAGGGTTCGCCGACCTCTTGTCCTGTGGTCAGGTCCCACAGCCGCACTCCGTCCCAACCGCTGGTGATGGCGCGGGCGCGGCCGTGCACCGTCACCGTCGTCACCGCCAGGACCGGGACGTCGAAGCTGGCCAGGAATTCGCCGACCCGCCGCCCGGTGGCCAGGTGCCGTTACACGCGGGGCCGGGTTTCCTCGACGAGGGCGGCGAGGTACCCCTGGGCCGTACGTGGTCGGGTGAGCGGCGCGGCCTGCCCGACCCAGAGGTTGAGGCAGTCGGGGAGTCCCCGTTCGACGGCCGCACGGCGGATGGGCTCGGTGAGTGCGCCCTGGAGCGGATACGGCGGGAGGTCGCCCTCGTACCGGGCCAGGTCCCGCACGAACCGGTTGGCGATGGTCCGGGCCTGGCGGCCGGAGAAGGCGCTGGTCAGCATGGTGACCCGGGCTTGCGGGCCGCGCAGGGCCTGCTTGTGGGCGGGGCTCGCGCCGGATTCGTCGGTGACGAGGAATCCGGTGCCGATCTGGACGGCATCGACCCCCGCCTCGTCGAGCGCGACCGCTTCGTCGACGGTCGTCGCCGCCCCGAGGGTGACGATGCCGCGCTGCCGGGCCTCGGCCAGGACGTTCCCGGGCGAGATGCCCATGACGAAGCTGAAGACCGGCGGCCGGGCCTCCAGCAGTGCGTCCACCTGCCGCTCGAAGTCGTGGCCGAACGACGCGGGGAGCGCCGGATCGGCCCCGTCATCCGCCTCGGCGGCGCCGGCGACATCCGCGGCCGCGCCCGTGCCACCCACGGGCAAGGCGAGCGCCCCGACCGCCGGAACGGGCACCACGGCAGGCTCCGGGACGGGCGGCGGGGCAGCCGGCAACACGGCGCGAACGCTCAAGCTCGCCCCGCCCAAGACCCTGCCCGGCGGCTACGTCCAGCAGACCAGCACCGTCGATCAGCCCGCCCCCGCAGGCGACCTCGCGATCGCCGATGGCACCGTGTACGCGACGTACACCAAGGGGCCGGACGCACAGGGCGATATCGCCGTCGAAATCGGCGGCTCGTTCGGAAGCATCGTGGACCCTGCCGCGTTCATCGAGGAGGCCAGCGACAAGCTCACCAGCAGCGGAAACGTCACCCGGCAGAGCCGACCGACCCCCTTCGACGCCCGGGACGCCAAGGACCCGAGCGCGAGGCTGGAGTGCGGCCTCACCACCCAGGGCGAGCCCGACCTCCCGGTCTGCATCTGGGCCGACCACTCCACCGGCGCGGTCGTCAGCTTCGTCAACGCCTCCGCGCCCGGTTCGCCCACGCGGATCGCCCTGGCCCAGGCCGCCGACCTGTCTCGCACCATCCGCGACGCGACGGTCGTCGCACAGTAGCCCGACAACAACCCTTCGCCCAGCCGCACCCCAACACCCGGGACATCCCGCACACCTGAGGGAGCGTCCGGCTCGCCCCGGGCCTCCACGCTTGCCAAATGATCAGCAGATATGAATCAATATGCAAGGTTCATTCATATCAGCTGATGGACCGCAGGCCGGGGGTGGGCCGGCGGACGGGGGTGGCATACGTGTCACGGTGGCAAACACCTGACGATACACAACTACTGGTGCACGAAGGCGAGATAACCCGGCTTCAGGCTGCCGTCGACGGCCTGCGCAGCGGCCGTGGTGCCGTGATCGAGATCGCGGGCGACCCGGGCATGGGCAAGAGCGCGCTCCTACGCGTGGTCGCCGACTATGCCCGGGCGCGTGGCATCCCGGTCTCCCAGGCCCGCGCCGTACGACGGCCGACCGTGCCGTATCAAGTCTTCGTGGACGCGTACGGCGACCGGATCACCCGTGAGACCGTCGATGAGCAACGTTACCGCTGCCGCTCCTTCTGGGGCTCCCCGGCCGACACCGGGCCGACCGGCGAGGACCACTTCCGCCGTGGCCGGGTGGCCCGCGAGCTGCTGGCCGACTGGGCCGCCACGGAGGGCAGCGCCGTGCTGCTGCTGGACGACCTCCATCTCTGTGATCCGGAGTCGGCCGAACTCGCCTCCCAGCTCATCCGCACTCCGGTACCAGGCCCGTTGCTCCTCGCCGTCGCGCACCGACCCCGCCAGACTCCCCTGCCCCTGCTGGAGGAGCTGAGCCACGGCGTACGGGCCGGCACCGTCGTTCGGGTCGAGCCGACCGCGCTGGACCCGGCGGCCGTCACTGCCCTCCTGGGCCAGCGGGGCCCGATGCTCGCCGACGGCCCGCCCGACGCCGTCGACGACGGGTGTCCTACGCCGGCCCCCGACATCGCCGACATCGCTGGCACACCCGGCGACGGCGACCGACTGTGCGCCGCCGCCGACGGCAACCCCGCCTACGTCCGCATCCTCGCCGCCGCCGACTGGCGTCCTGACGACTGGCCGGAGAGTCCCGGAGCGAACCGGGACGGACTGCTGCGCGAAGCGGTCGCGTTGGCCGCCGAGTTGGACGCGCTCACGCCGGAGGCGGCGGTAGCGGTCGGCGCTGCTGCGGTGTTGGGCGCCGCGTTCGATCCGGCGGATCTCGCGGCGGTCTCGGGACTCGATCACGCCCGGATCTACGCCGCACTCGCCGAACTGACCCGCGTCGACGTGCTCCGCCCCGTCTCCGGAGGCGTGCGGTTCACCTTCCGCCATTCGGTGCTGCGGCACGTCGCCCATGAACGTGCGGATGCCGTCATCCGGTTGTCGGCCCATCGCCGGGCGCTGGACCTGCTCAAGGATCGCGAATCCACGGCCGCCGCCCGCGCACGGCATGCCGAGCAGGTGATCGGCATGGACGGCGTCGCCGCGCTGGAGCTGCTGGTGGAAGGCGCCCAGGAGGTCGCCGACGACGCGCCGGCCACGGCCGCGCGGTGGCTGCGACTGGTGCTCGAATCCCTGCCCGGCGGCGAAGCGCTCGGACTGTCCCGGGAATCCCTGGTGCTCGCCCGGGCCCGGGCGCTGGCCGCCACCGGTCAACTCGCCGACGCGCGGGCACTTTCCCAGGAGGTGCTGCGCAACGCGGCGCAGCTCGACCCGGAGCTCCGCGCCGAGGCGTACATCGTCTCCGCCGCCTGCGAACGGCAGCTCGGGCGCTACCGGGAAGCGGAGGCCCTGGTACGTGCGGCGCTGGGTGACGTGCCCCGGCCGCTGCCCGAACCGGCTCCCGCGCACGTTGCCGAACTCGCCCTGGAATACGGCCGGGCCTCGCTGTTGGAGGGAAGGTACGAGCAGTCGCACCTGCTGGTCGGGCGTGTGGTGCAGGCCGCGAACGGCGTCGATGACCACGCGTCGGCGCTGGCCGCCAAGGCACTCGTGGCTTTCGGCGACACCTACCTCGGCGACGTGGCCGCCGCAGCGCCTGTGGTCACCGACTGCGCCAGGCAGCTGGACAGCCTGCCGGATGCCGTGTTGGCCCGCAACCCCGAACTCCCGGCCGCGATCGGCTGGTCCGAACTGTTCCTGGAGCGCTTCTCGGCCGCCTCCCGGCATTTCGGGCGGGGCCTGGCCGTCACCAAGGCCGGCAGCCCCCAGCAGATACGGCCGCACCTGCTGCTGGGGCAGTGCAACCTCGACACCTGGACCGGCCGGCTCGACCGGGCCGTCGCTTCGGCGCTGGAAGCCGAACGCCTGGCCCGTGTCGCCGGCGCCCACGACGTGGTCGGCCGCGCCATGGCCCTTCGTGCGATGGCACTCGCGTGGGCACAGGGCACGCAGCAGTCCGCTGCCGTCGTCGCGCTCGCCGAGGCCGGAACCCACAGCACCCGTCCCGGCGACAGCTGGTGGGCAGGCTCCAAGGCCGGCGCGCTTGCCCAGACACAACTCATCACCGGTGACGCCCCCGGGGCGCTGCGGACCCTGCTGGAGGACGGCGGGGGCGACGGCTTGCCGTTGCTCCAGCCCACGCTGCTCCCCCAGTGGCTGGGCGTCCTGACCATGGCGGCAGTGCACTGCGGAGACCGGACCGGCGCCGAACGCTGGGCTCGGCAGGCCGACTCGGCCGCCGACAGGTTGGGGCTGCCCGGCCAGCGCATGCACGCCCACCGGGCACGGGCCCTCGTCCACGCCTCCGGGCACGAGCACGACACCGCCGTTGTCCTGTTCGAGCAGTCGGCGCAGGGCTTCCGGCGCGCCGGCCTGCCGATCCAGCAGATCTGGACCCTCGTGCTGGGCGCGGCTTCGACAGCGGCGGTCCACGGCCCCGCGGCTGCCATGGCGCAGCTGGACTCGGCCCTGCAACTGGCCCGTCACTACGGCGCCCTGCGGCTGTCCGAGGAGGCCTTGCGGGAACAGGAGAAGCTGACGGCCCGTGCGCCCAGGGTCCCCCTTCCCGCGTCGGGCCGGCACCAGCCCCTGAGCCTGCTCACCGAGCGCGAGCGCGAGGTCGCCCAGCTGGTCGGCGCCGGCGGTACCAGCCGCCAGGTCGCCCACCAGCTCGTGCTGAGCACTCGCACCGTGGAGACGCACCTGCAGCGGATCTACCGCAAGCTGGACGTACCGTCACGAGCCGCACTGGCCCGCCTGGTCGAACGAGAGCTGCACAGCCCGGGGTAGGCCGGGGAGGAGCAGTCCGGGCTCAGCCGGGGACGCGGTTCAGCTCGTCGCGCACCCGGCTGCGCACGCCGGCCACGGCCGGGGACGTGGTGAAGGCATCCGCCACCTTGACCAGCCAGGCGACCTCCTCATCGATGCCGACCTGCCCCTCGGACGGGACGTATCCGGCTGACGGACCGGCGGGGTAGCGGTGCCCGGCCTCGGCTGCCTCCAGGGCGGCGGCGATGCCGGCCGCCTCCACCGTCACGGCAACCTCATGCCGCCGGCGGGAGCGCGCGCCGCCGGTGGTCTGATCGAACTCGGCGACCCACGACGGCACCTGCGGGTGCACGTACGGACGGAGCGCGAGCTGGCCGTCGCGAATCTCGATGATGCGGCGGTAGAGCGCGAACTGCGCACCGTGCGGCGTGCGCCGCCCCACCCGCGCGGTGTCCGGCAGCAACTCCACCGCCGGTACCGTCTCCCGCAGCGCCGACCACAGCGGTTCCAGTCGGCGGTACGCGTACCGGGCGCGCAGCGGTCGCGACCACCTCGTCAGCCGGCCGGCCCAGGCGGGCGCAGTCGCTCCCGCCAGCATCAGGACGACGCAGACGAGCGCCGGCACGGCGGACACCGCGCTCTCGGCGCCGATCTCACCGCCGGTGGTCAGCACGTCCAGCATGTCGTTGACGTTGCTGGTGGTCCAGAGCAGCCCGATCACGGTGCCGGATGCCATCAGCCGCAGTCCGGAGCGAAGGGCGCCCGGCGGCATACGGCGGGCGGAGCGACCGATCAGCAGTCCGAACACGGTCAGCCGCCAGACCAGGTGGACCGTGAGCAGCCCGATGTAGGCAACCAGGACGAACCGCCCCCGGCCGTGCGCGATGACGAGGTCGCCCACCTGGGTGGGGTCGGCGGCGGCGTACGCGACGACGCTCAGCAGGAAGGCCCCGGCCGTGATGGCCGCCTGCCGTCGAAGCCCGCCCCGGACCCCGCCCCGGACACCGTCCGGTGGCTGGATCGAGTAGGCCAGCATGGCCAGGAAGCCGACGGCGACGAGTTCCAACTCGTCGCCGACGAGCCTGAGGCAGCCGAACCCGAACCAGGACCAGGGCCAGGACCCGAGGCCGCTCGCCGCAGCGAACGTCGCCGGAGCCGTGACCACCAGCCCCAGCCCCAGGCACAGCCCGCAGGCGTAGACGTAACGGAGCGCCGGATCCGACCGCCGACCGCGGTCGGACAGGGCCTTTCCGGCCGTTCCGCCGAGGGTGATCAGACAGGCGAGGTAGTCGGCCACGTCGGCCAGCCGGTCACTCATGACCAGCCGCACGGAGCCTCGGCGCGGGCCCGAACACGGAGCCCAGCCGGGTCACCCGACCGTCGGGATCGCCGACGCCCGTCGACGGGGTCCGGGCCCGGTGCCTCGCGCGCTGCAGGACGAGGGAGGCGATGAGCTCGGCTTCCCGCTCCTGACGATCGGAGTAGGCCGAGCGGCCGAGCACGCGCCGTATCAGCTCGCCCGACAGATGGGGCATCAGCGCCTCGGACGCGGCGGATCCGAGCGCGGTCGTGCCGGTGTGCCCGCAGAGCAGATGGCCGACTTCATGGAGCAGGATGTGCTGCTGGTGCAGCACGCTGGTGTCGGAGGGGTACCCGATGTAGTCGGCCCGGTCGGTGCTGGCCAGGATCCCGCACGGGCCCCTGCTCCGCCCCGGCAGCGGCACCAACTCGAGCGGCCTGCCCCGCATTCGCGCCAGTGTCGCGGCGAGGGCCGGCATCTCGAAGGGCTTCGGAAGGGGCAGCGCTTCCGCGATCTCCCGGCACCTCCGCCACAGCTCCGCGTCCTCGTGGTCCCCCTGCCTCACGCTTCCCCCCAGCCCTTCGACAGCGCGCCGAAAAGAAATGATCTTAGGCCGGACGACAGGCCGGCTGGAATCAGCCGGCCCGCCCGGCGTTGGCCTCGCGCCGGGCGATCGCCTCGATCATGTCGCTGATCGTGCCGAGCCCATCGGCGGACAGGGCCACCGCACGCAGGGCCACATCGCGCACACCGGCATCGCGCAGGGCGCCGAGCAGCTCCAGTTCCTCGGCGATCCGCGCACTCCGCTCGTCGTCGAAGAAGTAGACCGGGGACACCTGGAAGAACGTCGCCAGCGCCTCCAGGTGACGCTTGGTCGGGTTGTCGCGACGACCGGTGCGCAGCTGCCACAGGTACGTCGCCGAGAAGCTCTCACCTGTGGCCTCACGGCACGCCCGGGCGACCTCGTCATTGCTGTACGGCTCGCGGTTGGGACGGCGAACCACCTGGAACAACCTGTCGATCTTGTCGGCGAGCGTCGACGTGCCGGGGCCGGGATCAAGCACCGCAGACCTCCCTCACATCACACCTCGCGCCGTTCGCCCGGATGCACCGAGCCTCTCGTCGCGATCATCCTAGGTGACGCCAGGCCACCGCCGGCCTGGGCGTGGGGCCGGGCGCGACCCCGGACCGTCCAGGGTTCGGGTCATCACCCGGATCACCTCACCCTCGTCCACCACGACCATCAAGACCGCAGGCTCCCGCCCACGACCAGCACGAGCACCCCGGAGAACCGCCACGCCAGGCCTCCGAGCAGCACGTTCGAAGACGGCGAAGGCTCAGTGCGTGATCCCCGCAAGGGCATCCCCTTCTTTGGCGCAGACGAGGCCACCCTCGCAGCACCGCTCCCAGCCGTCGGATCCCGGACTGAGCAAGGTCACCCCGCGCCGGTCGGCCTCCGCAGGTGCTCTCCAACGCGAGAACCGCAGCCTCAACGACTCCACCACCAGGTCGGTGGACCGCGGGCCCGGCACGGTGACGGGCCCGGGCAGCACGGATCGCACCGATCTGCGGCTCCTCCCACACCAGCCCGCACAACCAGGTGTTCCTGGAGGGGATCCGGGCTGCGCTCACCGCCGACTCCGCCTTCGCCGACGGCGACTACCTGGATCCGCCACGGGCCGGGCTCCGCGCGTTCGCCCGGGTGTACGCGGGCTGGGGACTGTCCCAGGCGTTCTGCTGGGACCGGGTGTACGAGCAGCTGGGGTTCGCCTCGCTCGGGGACTTCCTGAGCGGGGTCTGGGAGCGGACCTTCGCCGACCTGGACGCCAACGACCTGCTCGCCATGATGTGGACCTGGCAGCACGCCGACATCGGCCACACCCCTTCGACGGCGACACCGTCGCCGCACTCGCCGCACTCGCCGCGATCAAGGCGAAGGCGCTGGTACTGCCCTCGCAGAAGGACCTCTACTCCCCCCCGGAGGACGAGGAGTGGAACGTCCAGCACATCCGGACGCCGAGCTCCGCGCCATCCCAGGTGTCTGGGGCCACCTCGCCGGCGGCGGCTCCGACCCGCAGGCCGCAACGTTCATCGCCACGGCGCTGCGCGACCTACTGGCGCGCTGACCTGCTGGTGGCACCATGTCCATCGAGGACAAGGCCGTCGACCTTGAACGCCGTCGACTGGGACAAGCTCCCCGGGCTGCTGCAGCAGGCCTACACCACCCTCGGCATCGCCCACCCGACCGACGAGTACGTCATCGTGCAGTACGACACCTTCAACCCAGGGCCCGCCGTGCTGGTCTACGTCAAGGACGCCTACGGCAGCGCCTACCTGTCGGCGGACTTCCAGGGCAACGTGAAGAGGACCCAGGCGCGCCCCCAGTAGGCCGGTCCGGCCACCTCCGGAGAAGGTTAGGTAATTCTACCGATGTCCCCGCGCGCGGGGTCTGGGATCATGGTTCTGCGGCGTCGAGGCGAGGTCCACTCCGCTCTCCGCTGACACTGACGCACCATCAACTCTCCTGAGGCAGTGGAATCATGAAGAAAACCACGTTCGCCGTTTCGGCGAGGGTCGCCACCCTTGCCGGACTCGTCGGCCTCGGCCTGACCACCGTAACGGCGTGTTCCGGTGGATCCGCCGACACCGCGAAGCCCGCCAACACTGCGAAGCCCGCCATAACCCCGCCGAGCACCGCGGTCGCGCCCGGCTCGGCGGGTTCGGCCGCACCGGCGCAGGCCGCGGCGCACGGGGATGCCACCCGCTACCAGGCGTCCAGCTGGCTTCCCGCGAAGAGTCTGCCGCTGTACGGCACGTACCTGTGGGTCTCCGAGAACACCGAGGACCCGAAGTCCACCGACGCCGCCCTCAACTGGATGTACGCCTGCAGCGACAACAGCAAGGAACCGACCGCCACCCTGGAGGTCTCGGCCTACCAGACCAGGCAGTACAAGACCGACCTCAAGACCGACCCCAGGGCCGGCGCCTTCCAGTGGATGCTCTTCTTCAAGGACGAGGCCACCGCGAAGGCCGCGCTGACCAAGATCGAGAACGACTACTCCTCCTGCGCCGCCCGCGAGTCCGACGACTCCGGCCCGACCACGGTCGTCAAGACGGCCACCGGCTCCGGGGGCGTCAGCTGGCTCACCACCTCTCGGGACAAGGACGGCAAGCCGCACATCAGGTTCACGGATGTCGGCGCCGACGCCCACGAGTACTTCGTCCAGTCGGGCAACGTCATCAGCCTGGTCCAAGCCCTGGGCGACACGCCCGCCATCGACCCCGCGCCGGCCGACGACCAGGTGCTCAGCGCCATGGCCGCGGCCCTGGCGACGATGCGCTGAACCCGATCGCCGCGCCCGCCATCGCCCCAGGCCTGACGCGCGCGCCGAACACTCGTCCTGGGCGGAGTTCCACGGCGACTTCGTCTTCGGACGCGCGTTCCAGCAGATGGGTATGGACGGACCGGACGCGGCGGAGATCGCGCGGGACACCTCGTCCTTCCAACTGGACTCCGAACGCCTGCTCACCCGTGAGGACAACCCCTGGGCGCGGCTCGCCCGGTGACCGTCCCTCTCCATACCCGTCCCGGGTCAGGCCCAGCCGCCGACGCCGCTGTGGGCCGCCGGCGTTGCCAGCTCGGCCCGGGACGATTCCCCGACCGTCTGGTAGATCCTGGCCGACTGGTCCTCGACGGTGCGGGGGCTGAGGCACAGCCTGGCGGCTGCCGCCCGACTGGTGAGCCCGTCGGTGACCAGCTGCACGATCTCCAGCTCCCGGGTGGTCAAGGTCGCCAGCCGGTCGGGGAGTTCACTCACGCGCGTGAGGACGGCCGGGCACCCGGCCTCGGCGAGGCCGACCAGCAGGCCGACGCCGTCGTTCGACGCGAGCTGGTGGCCCCGCTGCCACATCGCGGACGCCCGGGAGCCGTCGCCCGCGGTCTTCATGACAGGAGCGCCGAACAGCCGGGCATACGCCTCCCTGAGCACGGCCCCGAACTGGGCCCTCTGCTGCGTGCACGGAGCGCCGACCTGGAGATCATCAGACATGGTCGAAACGCCACTGGGCGCTTCGGTCCGGTCGGGTCAATCACGTGGTCGACGTCAGCGATCGAGCTCAACTCGACGTCGGTCAAGACAGGATGGCGATGATCGCGCCGCAGAGAGTACGACAACGGCCCGGTCAGGCCGCAGACTGGTGCAGCTTGAACGGCGAACCGTGGGACCTTTGGGGGGCAAGGCCATGGCATCGGTTCGGGGCGCGGGATCAGGCCGGGGCGTTCAGGTGTTGACGGGCGGCGGTGAGGATCTCGTGGGAGAGGTCCGGGTCGTCGCTGGCGCGGGCGAGCAGGATGGCGCCGACGAGGGTGGACAGTTCGGCGAGGGCGGTGCCGCGGGCGTCCGCGTCGCCGCCGAGCTGCTGGAAGCCGTCGACGAGGTCGCGCAGGCCCTCCGTGAAGGCTTTGCGGATCGGGGCACCGGGTTCGGCGCGGATGGCGTCGGCGGCCAGGGCTGCGGCGGCACATCCGCCGCCGGGGTTGTCCCGGTGGAGGTCGGAGAGGTAGCGCGCCAGGAACTCGACCCGGCCGGACCGGTCGGAGGGGGCGGCCCGGTCGGATGAGTCGGCCTCGGCTAGCCGGTCCATGGCTTCGCGGCGCTCGGTGAAGGCGGCCTGGAGGGCCTGGACGATGAGGTCGTCCTTCGAGGTGAAGTGACGGTAGAAGCCGCCGTGGGTGAGTCCGGCGGCGGCCATGGCCTGGGGGACGCTGACCTGGTCGGCGCCCTTCTCGCGGATCAGCCGGGAGGTGTGGTCGATCACCTGCTGCCGGTGCTGCTGGGCCTCGGCTCGTGACACTCGGGGCATGGTCGGCGGTCCCTTCTTCGTCCTGAGCCTTCTGGAGCTCTTGAGGATCCTACTTCCGCATCCCATATAGATGATGGTAATAATCTAAACGCCATCCTAGAGCAAGGAGAACGCACATGACCGTGATCGAAGGCTCTGTCGCACTGGTCACCGGAGGCCGGCGCGGTATCGGCAAGGCATTCGTCGAGGAACTGCTGCAGCGCGGCGCGAAGAAGGTCTACGCCACCGCCCGCAGGCCCGCCCCGAGCCCGGATGAGCGGGTCGAGGTCCTCCCCCTGGACGTCACCGACGACACCTCCGTCGCCACCCTGGCCGAGCGCGCCCGGGACGTCGACCTCGTCTTCAACAACGCCGGCGTCCTGCACCCGGCACCGCTGCTCACCGCGGACCTGCGACTGGTCCGGGAGACGTTCGAGACCAACGTCTTCGGCCCGCTGCGGATCGCCCGGGCGTTCGCGCCGGTGCTCGCCGCCCGCGGCGGAGGCGCCCTCGTCGACATGCACTCCCTGCTGTCCTGGGGTGCCGGCGCCGGCGCGTACGGCGCGTCCAAGGCCGCCCTGTGGTCGCTGACGAACTCCCTGCGCCTCGAACTCGCCGCTCAGGGCACCCAGGTCGTCGGCGTGCACCTGGGCTTTGCGGACACCGACATGGTCGCGGCCATCCCGGTCGAGAAGATCGCGGCCGCCGACGTCGCCCGCATCGTCCTGGACGGCGTCGAGCGCGGGGAGAGCGAGATCCTCGTCGACGACGCCACACGCGCGATCAAGGCCGCACTGTCCGGGCCGGTGGAAGGCCTTGCCATCGCCATCCGCCGCTGAACCGCCACCCCGCCCGAAGCCGCACCCCACCACATCGAGGAGAACCATGCCGCTCTGGCACATCTACCACCCTCCCGGCACCTACACCCCGCCGCAGAAAAAGCAACTCGCCGACGACATCACGGGGCTCTACACCCGCTTCGGGCTGCCGAAGTTCTACGTCGTGGTGCTCTTCCACGAGATCGACGCCGACTCGTTCTACGTGGGCGGCGAGCCCACGCCGGACGCCGTCCGCATCGTCGTCGAGCACATCGCCCGGCACACCAGCGACCCGGACATGCGCCGGCGCACCCGGGAGGCGCTCGCCGCGCTGCTCGCGCCGCACACCAAGGACCGCGGGCTGTACTGCGAGTTCCACATCGACGAGACGCCGCAGGACCTCTGGATGATCGACGGCATCGCCCCGCCCCCGCCGCAGAGCGAGGCCGAACAGCACTGGGCCCGGGAAAACCGCCCGATCCCGTACTGATCGCCGCCACGGCCCGGCCGGCAGCGCGCGCTGCCGCGCTGCCGGCCGGGCCCGGAAGTGCCTCGTCCTCGTCCGATCCGAGCAGGAGCAAAGGCGGTATGGTCCGGTTGGCTGTCCGCAGGCCGGAGCACCAAGGTGCTTGTCAGGCGACGGGATACGCTCATCCAGGCCTCCTGGGGACCGACTCAGGCGGGGCGAACGCATGGCACCCTCGGGAGAACCAGGCTGATCCATTGTCACGTGCTCGGGAATGACAGCCACTGGAACGAACCGGAAACGCCGTCCAGCGGAGAAGCTGCCACCCTGACCCGCTGGTCTACCGAAAGTTGGCCGACTCCTGATGGACCTGGTGCTCGAAGAGATCGACAGCCTCCTCACGGATTACATGTACGGGGACGACGGCGCCCTCGGTGGCCTGCTTGCCGCAGGACCGGCGAGCCTTCGCCGGCTTCTCGCCATACGGGCGGGCCGGGCCGAGCCGGGCTGGGACATGGCAGAGATCATGCGCCGCGACCGGGACGACTACCGGCGCCCGGCCTCCTTGCAAATACACCTGGCCGACGCCTTCCCGGACACCTTCTTCGATGAGGTGGCGGAGGACCCCGCGCACGAACCGATGGTCATGGAGACGTTGCAGTACCTCAAGGATCAGCGGGCTCTGCCGTTCCTGGAACGCCAACTGCTGTCCCGTTGCCCGGAGTACCGCCGTCAAGCGCTGCGGGGTCTGGCCGTGAACGGGACGGCCGATCATACGGAGGCCATCGCCGCGTGCCTCGCGGACCCCGAGGTGCGATCCGAAGCACTGAACACGCTGGCGCGGCTGGGTGACGCCCGTGCTGTTGGACCGTTGCTGCGCGAGCACACAGCGGACGACTCCTCTTTCGCCCGGCGCGCAGGTGTGGCCCTGGACCAGGTCGAACAGCGCATCGGCGAGCCGCTGGCACCGCCGCTCTGGCGCGAGCTGGGGCCGGTGACGTTCACCGCGGCCACCGTGGGGCTTGGCGTGCCGTGGAACGTGGCCGAGGTCCTAGTGGAACCCGGGCAGCCCGTCCGGGCCGGCGAACTCATGGCCACCCTGTCGAACGACGCGATCGACCAGGAACTGATCGCAGACTGGCCCGGCACGGTCACGGAGGTCCGGATCGCGGTGGGCGACGAGATTCCGGAGAAGGCCGTCGTCCTCGTTGTGAATTGCCGCCGCCGGATCGGATAGCAGTACGAGTACGGTCTGCGCGACAGTCGGACCGGAGTTGACGATATGACAGCATCTCGGGGGCTCGTCTTTTCCGCGGATAGCGGACGCGAGCGGGCACAACATGCCCAGGCTCCGCCACGGCCCCGTCGTCAGACCCGGCCCCTACGATCGGGCCCATGAATGACGAGACTTCGTACGCACCCCTGACGCTCTCCGAATACGACCACGAGCCGGAGTCCTACTACCTGATGCTCACGGACGACGCCATGGTCGCCGTCGAGGACGAGTTCACGGCCTGCGGCCGGGAAGGCAATGGGTACGGCTGGGAGGGCGTCGCCCGCTCGGCGGTGCGCTCGCACGCGCCCGAGGTGGCGGACCGCCTGACCTACGGTTCCGAGGCGGGGATGTTCGTCGCCCGCAGCCATGACCTGGACGCCCTGCGACGCCTCGCCACGCTCCTGTCCCAGGCGTTCCACGATCGCACCCAGCTGGCGGAGTTGATACGCAGCGTCCATCCGGACGACCTCGACTGACCATCAATCAGATATCTTCGCAGGGTAGGGACGCCACGCGCGCCCTCCGATCGCGGGCCTCTGGCGGTCGGGAGATGGGCTACACCAGCCCGGTCAGCCGGAAAGCCGGTCCCCTTCGCGTCGGCTGCCACCCGTGATCGAGCGCGGCGCGAACTCCCGTCCCGACGGTGGAGGGAACCACGGGAAAGGCCGATGTCGCGGCCATCAACACCGCGCCCTTCTGATCGGCCCGCTCAACCACGAAGTCGAACCGCCCCCACGCGCACCCTGTGCAGCAACGGGCCCCGCTGTACACACGCCACCGGTACGCCACGCCATCGACCGTGATCAGGCAGGTGCCCTCCTTCCGCAGAGCCAACTGCCCTCCACCACTCCGACGCAAGGTCCCGGCCAGTCCCAGATCGTTCGCGCCTCACAACAGCCCATTCAGACAGCAGACAGGTACAGCTTGAATGGCGGTGACTGATTTGGTGCTTCTGGCACGCCGAGTTGATCTTGGCGTTCTGCTGGTTGATCGTTGGGTCTTGTGTCCGGGACCCCGCCGCTGCCGAGCTATGCGGAACTGGGTGCAGTCGTTGGCGAGTTGCGGAGCGAGCTGGCTGCAGCCAGGGCGGAGATCGCTGAGCTGCGGGCGGAGAACGCGGAGCTCTAGCTGTACTGACCCGCGAGGTTGGGGACGCGGCTGGCGGGTGGCTTGCCTGCGAGTGCGGTGTGTCCGCGGTGGTGATTGTAGGTGTGGAGCCAGTCGGGGTAGGCGTCGCGTCGTTCCTGCTCGGTTCGGTAGGGCCTGACGTAAGCCCATTCGTCGAGCAGGGTGCGGTTGAAGCGTTCGACCTTGCCATTGGTCTGCGGCCGGTAGGGACGGGTTCGCTTGTGCGCGATGCCCTCGGCGGCGAGGGCATCGCGCCAGGCATGTGACTTGTAGCAGGAGCCGTTGTCGGTCAGCACGCGTTGGACGGTGATCCCGGCCCGGGCGAAGAACGCGTTCGCCCGGGCCCAGAACGCCGTGGCGGTCTCCTTGCGCTCGTCGGTCAGGATCTCGTTGTAGGCCAGGCGGGAGTGGTCGTCCACGGCGTTGTGTAGGTAGCTGTAACCGGCACCGGAGCGGTTCTTGCGGCCGGCCTGGCGTCCGAGGACCTGGTGGCCGCCGCCGTCGGGGATGTTGCCGAGCTTCTTGATGTCGACGTGGACCAACTCGCCTGGCATGGAACGCTCGTAGCGTCGGATGACGCGGCCGGTCGCGCGGTCGAGGTGCGCCAGGCGAGCCAGGCGGTAGCGGGTGAGGACGCGGTGAACGGTGGCCGGGTTCAGTCGCAGGAGGTAGGCGATGCGGGCCGGTCCCCACCGGCGCAGGACGCGGACCTTGATGATCCGCCGTTCGGTGCGGGTCGGGATACGGCGCGGGCTGCGGTGCGGTCTGGAGGACCGGTCGGTCATGCCGGCCTCGCCGAGCGTGCGGTAGCGGTCAGCCCAGCGCTTGGCCGTGGTCGGTGAGACCTGGAAGCGCTCGGCGGCCCGTCGCAGCGGCCAGCCGTCGTCGACCACGCAGCGGGCCAGGCGCAGGCGTCCGGTCTCGGTCAGCGGTGCGTTACGGTGTGGCATGAGGGCCTTTCTGGTCGCCGGGTAGATGTCGCAATCCACACCGAGCCAGAAGGCCCTCACTCATTTCAAGATCACCACGCCGTGAACCCTGTCACCAACCTCCGTGGCCAGTACACCTAGCGCGTCATGCCACTGCGCCGTCGCGAACCGCCCCGTCACGGACGGCCCCGGCTCGGGCACGCAGGCGGCGGAGCATCCGGGCGTCCTGGAAGCCGGCCGCCCTGGCGGCCGCCTCCGTGGTCGCGCCGTGCGCGATGAGGTGCTCGGCCCGCTCGACGCGCAGTTCCTGCTGGTAACGCAGCGGGGTGAGCCCGGTGGCCTCGGTGAAGTGGCGGGTGAGGGTGCGCTCGCTGACGCCGGACGCAGCGGCAAGGTCGGTGAGGCTCAGCCGGGTGGTGAAACGGGCGTCGATCAGGTCCTGCACCCGATGGACGGCGTCGACCAGGTGGGCGCGGTGCCGGAGCATCGCGCTAGCCTGCCGCTCGTCGCCGTTGCGCCGGGCGTAGACGACCATCTCCCGGGCGATTCGGGCGGCCGCCGCCGGTCCGTGCCGGACAGCGACGAGGTGTAGGGCGAGGTCGATGCCGCTGGCGATGCCCGCCGAGGTGACCACCCGGTCGTGCTCCACGTACAGCACGTCGCGCACCACGCTCGCCCTCGGGTAGCGGCGGGCGAGTTCGTCCTGCACGTCGTGGTGCGTGGTGCAGCGGCGGCCGTCCAGCAGTCCGGCGCGACCGAGCGCGTCCGCGCCCGCGCAGACGCTGGCGACCGTGCCGCCGGCCGCGTGGTGGGCGGCCAGGTGCTCCAGCGTCGCCGGGGACAGGTCCCCGTGGGCCCGCAGCACCGGTGCCCGCCAGCCGGGGACCACCACGAGGTCCCCGGGCGACAGCCGCGGCCACGCGGCGGCGGCCCGCAGCGCGATCCCCTGCGCGGTGGGGACGTCCTCCTGCTCGGCGACGTAGCCGATCTCGTACCCGAGTCCGTGGTCGTTCGCGGTCGAGAACACCTGGGCGGGCCCGGCGAGGTCCAGCAGGTGCAGCTGCGGGACGAGCAGGAAGACGACGCGGGTCACGATCCGGTCAGCTCCTTCACGGTGATGACGGTGGCGAAGCGGCCCGCCAGAGCGTACTCGGTGCGGGCGGTGATCTCCTCCGTGGAGAGCGTGCGCGGGTCGGCGAGGATCTCGTCGAGGCTGCGCCCGACGGGGGCGTCGCGGTGCTCGATCGGGTGGGTGGCGGTCGCGTCGATCACGAAGGTGACGTCGTAGCCGAGGTCGGCGGCGACCCGGGTCGTGGTCTCGCAGCACTGCTCGGTGCGGATCCCGCTGACCACCAGCTCGCGGATCCCGTGTTGGGTGAGCAGCTGCTGCAGGTTGGTGGTGGTGAAGGCGTTGTGCGAGGTCTTGGTGATGACGGGCTCACCCTCCGCCGGGACCAGCCCGTCGATCAGGTGGACGTGGCCGAGGGCGGGGTCGAACACCGTCCCGGTGCCGGGCTCGGAGTGCAGGATCCAGACGACGAGGTCGCCCTGTGCCCGGGTGTGCTCGACGAGCCGGTTCACCTGCCCGACGATCCCGGGGTTGGAGACGGCCGCCCAGTTCTCGCGCTGCCGGAAGGATTCCTGGACGTCGATGACGAGGAGTGCGTTGGTCATGCCCCGATCCTCGCCGCTGCGGGGTGCCCGGGCGTAGACCCCATCGGGCCTGGATGCGGAACGATCCGGTCAGGACTGGTGGCTTGCTGCCCGGGCTGGAGGTCCCCAGTGGGGAAGTCGCAGTCGTTTCATCCACACCGTGCCAGATCCTTGTAATCACGGGGGAAATTGTTCTTGTGGGCCACATCCCGCCCGTTGTCCTTGTTGATGTACTGCGTGAATACCAACTCGGCATCCCCAATCTCCTCGCCGAACAATTCCACGACGCGACGATCGTGTTCCATGTGGTACGTCATCGGCGGCGGCCTCGTCGGATACCTGCCCCGGGAGGACGCCCCCGGATGGCGCGGTCCGGGCCGACGGCGGGTCCGCTGCCGCAGGCCAGGTCGGCGAAGGCACCGGCTGTCGCCCGTTACTCCTGTGGGGCGGCCTGGAAGCTCATGGAGGCGCCAGCCGCAGCGGCGTCGGTCAGGTCGAGCGCGACCGGGAGAACCTCGTCGCCGAACTGCTCGACCAGGGCTGAAAGTTGTTCCGGCCAGGGTCCGCTTCCATCCCGGATAGAGCGGTGCCGCCCCGATGCACTTCGCCTGTCCCCGCGCGAGAAGGCATCTGCGAGCTCTCCGCTGGAACAGCTCGCCATGCCCCGGATGGTCACCTGGTCGAAGGCCGCTCCCGAGATGCGCAAGATGTTCGCTTCGGTGGTGAGCGGACACTTCACCGTTCCCCAGCAGTACGTCTCGTCGCGCCGATCATCGGCCCCCGACTGGTCCGGCGGCTGTCCAAACGGACCGAGTCCAAGACCGAGTTCCTCAACCACCGGCGACACCGTCATCACCTCACTCACCTGCGAGAAGCGACGCGAACTCCGGGAACTCGCCGAGGCCACCGACTTCTCCATATTCACCACCATCGACATGGACGAGATGCTGTCGCTGCACCAGACCACGCCGCACTGGGCGGTGCGCTTCCCCCAGCCACCGGCGCCACGACCGCAGAGGATGCTGCCGCCCGACGCACACGCCCCGAAGGAAGCCCGGTACATCAAGCAGCTGGTACGGGCCTACGGAGAACTCTGGGGAGAGCAGGCCGACACCCTCGAGCGCATCGCCCAACACGAAGAAGCACGTGATCATATGCGCAGGCAGCGCGAGGCCTTCTACAGTGCGGAATCCCTCCGCTTGTTCGCCCGTGACTCGACAACGGACGGGCACTTCGAAGCCGTCCTCGACGACGTCCACGACATCGTGGTCGAGGTAGCGGCCGGCAGATTCGACTTCGGGTACGACCGCATGCAAGCAGTCCTGGCCGCTTCCGGGAACGTCGGACTCGCCAAGACGATCCTCACCGAATTCGTGCGGCCATTGGACCGCAAGGGGGTCTGCCACCACCTGGTGAACGCCGACCGCTTGGCTTGGCGCCGGGGAGGTACCGCGTGAACCCGCTGAACAGCCCCCTCGAAATCGGGATGCGCGCACTGGTCCTGCTGGCCGAGAGCCATCCCGAACCCCTGGACCTGGCCCAGATCACCCTCCTCGACTACGCACTCCTGCGCAGCGGAGAGTTCGACGGCCCGCCGAGCCTCCACCCTGACCTGTCGGCCCGGTCGGGCGAACTAGGCATGAAGCGCGGATTGTTGGAGCAGGCGTTGCTCGTCCTGATCCGGGCCGAGCTGGCCCGCCTTGAGCCCGTCGCCGACGGGCTTGTCTACCGCGCGACGGAGCGGGAGCCCGCGTTCGTCGAACTCCTCGAGACCCCCTACGTCGAGCGCCTGCGCGAGCGCGCCGAATGGGCCGTCCACCAGTACGCGCCCGGCGCCGACGTGCGAGCGGCCACTCGTGCACTCCTCAACCGCCCTGCCGAGACGCCCCTACCCCCCGAGGTTCCCCGTGGCTGACCTGCGACTGACCCACCTCACGTACGCCGGCTCCGGAAAGCCCACCGCCCGCGTGGCCTTCGGCCCTGACCTCACCGTCATCTACGGCGCTTCCGACACCGGCAAGTCCTTCATCGTCGAGTCCAT
Source organism: Kitasatospora sp. NPDC004669 (assembly GCF_040609455.1). Taxonomy (NCBI): domain Bacteria; kingdom Bacillati; phylum Actinomycetota; class Actinomycetes; order Kitasatosporales; family Streptomycetaceae; genus Kitasatospora; species Kitasatospora sp. NPDC004669. The sequence continues at coordinate 48,717 of NZ_JBEXKB010000052.1, read as the reverse complement.
CGAGTACATGCTCGGCGGTGCGCGTCTGCCGCTCATCCCCGAAGCCGACGGCTACAGCCAGATCTTCCTCGGGCTGCAAATGCCCGACGGAGCGCCGATCACCCTTGTCCGGCGACCGGGCGCCGGCACCGTCGCCGTCCACTACGAGGACCTGCGCGACCTGGTCACCCGGAGGTCCGACCGGGAACTGACTGCAGTCCACCGCTCGGGCAGCTCCCGCAGCCTCTGCGCCATACTCCTCGCGGAACCCGGATACGCCGACGCGCAGATCCGCAAGAACGACGCCGGCGGCACCCGCGGACTGTCCCTGGCCGACCTCGTGCACCTGTCCCTGGTAACCGAGACCCGCATGGGCGACCCCCTCTCCCCGGTCCTGCGTTCGAACGCGGCTTCCGGAAAGACGGCTGCCGCCTCGGTGATGAAGTACCTGCTTACCGGCGAGGACGACCCGGTGGTCGACACCTGACCGAACGCCGATCAGCGCCGGGCCCACAAGGGCCAGATCGGGCTCCTCGACCAGATCGTCCTGGAGCTCTCCGCCAAGCTGACGAGCCGGGAGAACGCCTCCCAACTACGCGAACGGCTGACCCGGATCCAGGCGACCATCGACGCCCAGTCCCGCTCCCTGCGGGTGATCACCGACCGCCACGTCGGCGCGGTCGCCGACCGCATGAATGCCGCACGGGAGCTCGCTGCCGTTGAGTCCCGTCTGGCCGAAATCCACGATCTGCTCACCAGGTTCGGACTGCTCGAACAGCAGTACCGCTCCGACCTCGACCGGCTCGCGATGGTCAGCGAAGCCGGCAGCATCCTCGACTACTTCCGCGTCGGCACCTGCGTGTTCGGCTCTTCGGCGCCCGCGGGCTGGAACCGGCTGCTCGGGCAGAGCGTAGGTCAGCCACACGGCCTTGCCCCGAGGGGTGGGGTGGATCCCCCAGGTCGAGGTGAGGGCGTCGACCAGGAACATGCCCCGGCCGCCTTCGTCCTGCGGATCGGCCTCCCGGCGACTGGGTGCGACGTTGGAGGCGTCCAGGACCTCGACGAAGACCTCCTGTCCGCGGGCGACCAGGGCGAGGGTCAGCAGGTTGCCCTTGCCATGCAGGACGGCGTTGGTGACCACCTCGCCGACCAGGAGGGCGAACGTCCCAGCCACGTCCTGGTCGAACTGGTATCCCCAGGCGCGCAGTTGGTCGACGGCCCGGTGGCGGGCGACCCCGACCGTGGCCGGGGTCGACGCCAGGAACCAACGCGTGGTGAAGGTGGTCATGAGCCGTCCCTGTTCGTCGCCCTCGAAGGTCGTCGCCCAGCGGGGTAGCCGGGGCGAAGCGGGTGGATACCGCTGCCGGGGACGGGTGAGTGGCGGCCCGGCCCTCGATCAGCTGGTGGCGCAGGTCTAACAAGAGGAGCTTCCTTCAATGAGCCTCCGCCAACTTGAAGGCACAGGTCAAAGGGCTGGCGTGACGGTCTCCCGAGGTTCTCACGCTGGTCGGAGGCGGCAGTCTCCGGAGTAGATCGTCTGTCAGCGGTTGACTTCAAGATTCGTCAGGACGAGCAGGGAGCGCAGGAGGTGGGTGGCGCGGGTGGTCTCCGTGCTCACTCGCAAGTCCAGTGCGTCGCGCAGTAGTTCCGGTCAGGAACCCGAGCTGCCGCAGCATCGTCATCCTTCCGCCATCCCGACGGCGGCATCTGCCTCGGCGAGGCTCTCCCAGCCCTTCTGCTTGAGTACAAACGCGGCGACGAGGGCGGCGACCACCAAGAAGGCGGCGGAGATGTGGAACGCCGTCTGGACCGCGCGGTCACCGGGCCCGACGGCGGCTACCGTCTCGACGTGCCGGGCCCCGGCTCGTACGTCCTGATCACCTCGGCCGGAGGTTCCGCCGACGCCAGTAGCGGCAGCGGTTCTCCTGTCCGGGACCGGTCTCGATGTTCTGCCCGTTCTGTTCTTCAGGGCCGGTGACCCGGCACCGCCGGTCTCAGGACCAGGCGATCTCGCCATGGCGGTCGATGAAGCGTCCGGTGCCGGCACCGGGCCCCTCGGTGGCGAGGGCGACGATCGCGTCCGTGCCCTCGGTGACGGTCTGGGAGCCGCTGTGACCGTTTATGTCGGTCGCGGTGTAGCCGGGGTCGGCGGCGTTGACGCGAATGCCCTTGAGCCCTTTGGCGTACTGCGTGGTCAACATCGTCAGCGCCGCCTTCGAGGAGGCGTACAGCGGCACGACGACGTGCGACTCGGACCGGCCGGGGTCGTGGGTGAAGGCGAGGGAGCCCATGCCGCTGCTGACGTTGATGATCACGGGGTCGTCCGAACGGCGCAGCAGCGGCAGGAACGCGGTGGTGGTGCGGACCACGCCGATGACGTTGACGTCGAGGACGGCGCGGGCGTCGGCGGCGGTGAGATCGCCGGGATCACCGAAGGGACCCTGGACCCCCGCGTTGTTGATCAGGACATCGATCCTGCCCTCGTGCTCGGCGACGTCCGCGGCGGCGGCGGCCACGGACGCGTCGTCGGTCACGTCGACGGGGACGAAGCGTGCGCCCAGCGCGGCGGCTGCCTCCTCACCCCGCTCACGGTCGCGGGCTCCCAGGAGAACGGTGTGACCGCACGCGATGAGGCGGCGGGCGGTCTCGCGGCCGATGCCCTTGTTGGCTCCGGTGATGAAAGTGATCGTCATGCCTTCGATAGTTGCCTTGACGAGGGAACCGGACCAGGGACGCTTCGACGGTGGGAAGACCAGTACCACCCTCGCGCCCCCGCATGTGATCGGGGACGCGGGAGGATGGAGAGCATGACGACGACACCCCCCGGAGCTGGACTGGGCGCGATGATCCGCACGTGGCGGAACCGGCTGCCCCCGTCAGCCTCTGGGCTGCCGGTCGTCCGCAAGCGCCGGGCTGTCGGGCTGCGGCGCGAGGAACTGGCCGACCTGGCCGGAGTGTCGGTCGACTACGTCGTGCGCCTGGAGCAGGGGCGGGCCACGACACCCTCGGCGTCGGTGGTGGCGTCCCTGGCGCGCGCTCTCCAACTGTCCACCGCCGAGCGGGACCACCTCTACCGGCTGGCCCAGATCGTGCCTCCGACGGACGGCACGATCTGCGACCATCTCCCGCCCGGTATGCAACGGGTGCTCGTCCGCCTCGGAGACGTACCGGTGGCCGTGTTCGCGGCGGACTGGCAACTGGTGTGGTGGAACCACGGGTGGGCCGCCCTGCTGGGAGACCCCTTGGCCTCGCCGCCGCGGATGCGCAACTTCGCCCGCGACAGGTTCCCGGTGGACGTCGATCACACCCCCCTCGCGCTGTGGCCGGTCACCGAGACGGACCCCGACACCGCCGACGCCGCCCTCGTCTCCGATCTGCGCCGCGCCACCGGCCGCTTCCCCCGGGACAGCCGCCTGGCCGCGCTGGTCCGCGACCTGAACGCAGGCAACGAGAGGTTCGCCGAGCTGTGGGCGACGGGAGGGGTGACCGCGAACCGCGAGGTCCACAAGAGGGTCGATCACCCGTCGGTGGGCCCGGTCACGGTGGACTGCGATGTCCTGACCGACGGCGACACGGAGCTCAAGATTGTCATCATGACCGCCGCGCCGGGCAGTGAGGACGAGACCAAACTCCAGCTCACCACCGTCGTCGGCCCACCGGCCGGCACGCGCAACTGATCCGCCCCGCCCATCGGCCGACCGACGGCTCACGGTTTTCGTGACGCACCAAACCGTTGGACACGCACCGACGGGTGATCAGGACGGCCCGCTGGCGGACTGCCCGGACAGCGCCCTCGTTCCGCCTGGCCACGAACCGCGGTGCCCTGTTGACATCACCCTCGCCGCGCTGGGAGGTCGGTGGACGCCGCTGGTAGTCCGCGAGTTCCTACGCCGCGGTCAGACCACATACTCCGAACTGTCCGCCGCCCTGCCCGCTCTCTCGGACAGGCCGACCCAGTTGACCAGTGCGGGCGTCATCGAGCGTCACCGCATCCCGGGCTGGCCTCCGCGCGTCCGCTACATTCTGACCAGCCAGGGCCGGGCGCTGGAACCAGTGGCACGCAGCATGTGGGAGCGAGGCACAGCGCGACGGGACGCCCTTCACCAAACGCCAGACCCGTAGAACACGGCCTGAACCTCGTCAGCTCCCCGGTTCTTGCTCGCTGCGGCTGGACGGCCTTCTACGATCCGGTGCATGGATCCTGAGCTGCTGGAACGGATCACCGCGCGGCGCGCGGAACTGGACGAACTCGAAGAACAGCTGGCCAAGCAGTTGGCGGAGGTACGGGCCGAGCGGAACGAACTCGCCGTCGCCGAGCGCGTCCTTGAACGGGTGAGCGAACAGCTCGCCAACGAACGGGCATCGGTCACGCCGGCGCCCGGGCAGGTGGGCGGACGAGCGGTGACGCTGATCCCGCACCGCACGTCAGGCGTGGAGGCGAGCACACTCCCGCCGGACTACCAGCGCATTCTCGCCGCCGTGCGGCAGGCCGCGCCGGACCGGTCATGGCCCGGCAGGTCGGTGACGCGCTGGGAATCGACGTCAGTGTGCGGGCCAAGCTGGAACCGCTGCGCGGGAGACTGGTCAGACTCGTCGATCGCGGCTGGCTGCGGAAACTACCCGACGGCCGGTCTACCACCTGCCTGTGACCAGGGACGCCAGCGCCCGGAGTGGTGGGGTGCGGGCGTAACCGGGTTGCCCCCGGCGTCCGTTGGAACTGTGTGACGAGATCCAAAGAACGCGCCGAGAACACCTGCCCGCTTGATTACCAGTGCCGTCTGCCGCTGTCCACGAGCACCGTCAAGTACCTCGCCGATCTACTGCGACGCCACCTGAAGGCGATTCGGTCCAGGTGGCGGATCCTGCCGCCCGGGAGGATCACGGTGATCGTCTTGGCCGTGCTGCGCCACGACCAGCGCCTGGCCGACATGGCCGGCGGCAACAATGTGTCCGAGTCCACCGTCCACCGCTGGCGCGACGAGCTGATCGCCCTCCTCGCCGCGCAGGCTCCGCGCCTGGACCGCGCCCTGAAGAAGGTGGCCAAGCAGGGCGGGGAGGTAGTCCTGATCGACGGCACCCTCATCCCCACCCGGCGCCGTACAGGAAAGGCCGACCGACGAAACTACTCCGGCAAATACCGCCATCACGGCCTGCACTTCCTCGCCGTGACCGACGAGAAAGGCCGCCTGATCTGGATATCCGCCGCCCGGCCCGGCCGCACCCACGACATCACGGCCGCCCGCCACGACCACATTCTGGCCCACCTGCGCGCCGCCGGTCTCGGCGCATTGGCGGACCTCGGCTTCCGCGGCCTCGACAACGACGTACGCGACCCCGTGATCGTCACCGGCTTCACAGCCACCCGCGCTCACAAGCTCACCCCCGGCCAGAAGACCGCCAATCGCGTCCTCGCCACCGGACGCGCACCGGTCGAACACGGATTCGCCCACGTCAAGAACTGGCGGACCCTCACCAAACTCCGCACCGACCCCGCCCGCGCCACCCACCTCCTGCGCGCCCTGCTCGTTCTGACGAACCTCGAAGTCAACCGCTGACGGATGATCTACTCCGCAGACTGTCGCCCACGACCAGCGTGAGCACCCCGAGAATCGGTCACACCAGCTCTTTGACCTGTGATTTCACGTTGGCAGAGGCTCAATGATCAACTCGCTCCAGGATTAGAGCACTGGTGCAGTTAACACCAACTCGCCGAAGGCGCAACGCTGGTGGTTCCGCTGGAGGTTCGCGGCTACACCCGGGCGATCGCGTTCGAGCGCCGCGGTGACGTGCTGCACGCGACGGGCTGGACGTACTGCGGGTTCGTTCGCGACCTCGGCCAGAACGGCCGCACGAGCGTGCAGGACGTCGACGTCCTGGTGGCCGCGCTCTCGGGCGTTCAGGCGGGATCGGCCATCCTGGGATGGCCAGAGTGCGGAGGGACGGTCCGAGGCGGGCAGAGGGCTGCCTTGCGGCGGCGCATGCGGCATCGGCACCCAGGCGATCAGCCTGGCCGGGCTCGGCCACCGGGCCACCGGCACCGACCTCAGCCCGGTCGCCGCCGCCCGGGCCACCGCCGAGGCCGCCGGACGCGGGCTCCGACTGCCCACGGCGGCCGCCGACATGCGCGGACTGCCCTTCCCGGCCGGGCGGTTCGACGTCGTCGTCTGCGCCGACAACGCGCTGCCGCACCTGCTCACGGCCGAGGACGTCCGGGCCGCACTCGGCGAGATGCGCCGGGTCCTGCGTCCGGGCGGGGTGCTACTGGTCACCACCCGCCCGTACGACGAACTGCGCCGGGCCCGGCCGGCCGCCACCCCGCCGCAGACCACCGAGCGGGACGGGCAGCGGTCGGTCATCTTCCAGCTCTGGCAGTGGCACGCGGATGGCGAACGGTACGACCTGGAGCTCTTCCTGCTGCTGCCGGACGACGGCGGACAGTGGCAGGTCGTGGTCCGCCGATCCAGCTACTGGGCGCTCACCCAGGAGCAGTTGAGCGGCTTCGCCACCGAGGCGGGCCTCGCCGGAATCGGTTGGGCGCAGCCCGCCGACACCGGCTTCTTCCAGCCCGTCCTGATCGCCCGGGCACCCTGACCACCCCGCTGCCGGCCGGCTGCGCCTGACGCCCGGCCCCGACGTGCCCAGCCCCGCCGCGCCCCTGACCGGACGCGGCGGGGCTGTTTCACGCCCACCGCTTTGCCGACTCGTGTTATTTTTTACTCATGCGAGTAAATCCCAACGACGCCCCTCCGACCGGTGGCCGGAGCTTCATCACCGACGCCCGGCGGGGCCAGATCGTCACCGCCGCGATCGAGACCGTCGCCGAACTCGGCTACGCCCGCGCCTCGTTCGCACAGATCGCCAAACGGGCCAAGCTCTCCAGCGTGCGGCTGATCTCGTACCACTTCGACGACAAGGAGGACCTCTTCCAGGCCCTCGTCGACACCGTCCAGGAGCAGGCGCGGGTCTTCATGCAGCCGCGCATCCGCGCCCACACCGAACCGGGCACGATGCTGGCCGCCTACATCGAGGCCAACCTGGAGTTCATGGCCGAACGCCCGGTCGAGGTGCGGGCGCTGGTGGACGTCCTCAGCAACGCCCGCCGCGAGGACGGCACCCCACTGATCGGCACGGCCGGCTTCGACACCCCCGTCGCCCTACTGGTGCAGCACCTGCGGGACGGCCAACGCAGCGGCGCCTTCCGCCCGTTCGACGCCGAGGCGATGGCCACCGCGATCCGCGCCTCGATCGACGCGGCCGCCAACCGGCTCGCCGTCGAGGACGACTTCGACGCCCGCGCCTACGGCCGCGAACTGGTCACCCTCTTCGACCTCGCGACCAGGAACGAGGCCGCGTCATGACCGTCCATGCCGCTCCCCGCCGGACCGCGGTCTTCTTACCGCTGCTGCTCGACCTCCTCCTGCCCCTCGGCCTCTACTACGGCCTGCGCCTCGTGGGCGTGGACCAGTGGTGGGCCCTGCTCTGGTCGGCCGCGGTGCCGGCGGCCACCGTCGTCGTCCGGCTCGTCCGCACCCGCCGGGTCGACTTCCTCGCGCTGCTGATCCTCAGCATGATCGGGCTCGGGCTGGTCCTCTCCGTACTCACCGGTGACCCGCGAACCCTGCTGATCCGCGAGGCCTGGACCGGCATGCTCGGCGGACTGATCGGTGTCTGGCTGCTCGCCTCGGTCGGCTACGGGCGCCCGGCGCTGATGGTGGTCTTCCGCTCGTTCGTGCAGCTCAAGGCCGGTGACGACGGGCTGCGCGCCTGGGAGGGCCGCTGGGACCAGGACGCCTCCTTCCGCCACGGCCTTCGGGTGCTCACCGTGGTCTGGGGCACTGCCAGCCTGCTCAACGCCCTCGCCCAGCTCACCTTCGCCTACCTGCTGCCGGTCGACGCCGCCCCGGCGGCCATGCAGGCCTGCTGGCCGGTCATCGCGGTACCGCTGTTCCTCTTCCACCTCGCGCACACCAAGCGCCACGGCCTGCGGGCCTGACCGGAACGGACCTCCCTTGACCACCACTGCCGCTGATCGCTTACTGCTCCTGCCCGAACCGAACCTCGACCTCCAGACCCGCGCGGCCCTCGGGGCCACCGCCTACCGCGTCGCCGAGGCCGGGGAGGTCCTGGCCGCCGTCGACCGCATCAACCGGGCCGGGCTGTCCGGCCGCAGCTACCACGAGGAGTTCCTCGCCCTCGGCCGCCGCACCGCTGCCACCGCCGAGTCCGCCCTGCGCTCCGGCCGCTCGGCGGGCGCCCGCGACGGCTACCTGCGCGCCGCCAAGTACCTCTCCCTGGCACTGTTCTCCGTCCTCGGCAGCACCCGGCCCGCCGACGAACCGACCGTCTTCGCCGAGATGCAGGCCTGCTGGCACCGCGCCGGCGAGCTCCTCGACCCGCCCGTGCAGCGACTGCGCATCCCGTATCAGGACCTCGGGCTGCCCGCCTACCTCCTCACTCCCCCGGGCCGTCCCCGGCACCGACCCACCCTCGTCCTGGCCAACGGCAGTGACGCCCAGAGCATCGACCTGTACGCCTTCGGTGCGTACGCTGCCGTCGAACGCGGCTATAACGCCGTGATCCTGGAAGGCCCCGGCCAGGGCAGCCTGCTGTTCGAGCGCGGCATCCCGTTCCGCCCCGACTGGGAACACGTCATCCGCCCCGTCGTCGACCACCTCCTCCGTTCACCGCTGGTCGACCCCGACCGGATCGCCCTGACCGGCTGGAGCATGAGCGGCATCCTCGTCATCCGCGCCGCCGCCTTCGAGCCCCGCCTCGCCGCCGTGGTCGCCGACCCCGGCGCCGTGAACAACTGGCTCGCCTGGCCCGAGATCTGGCGCCGTCTCGCCGACGGCCCCGACCGCGAGACCGTCAACCGCCACTGGCAGCAGACCGTCCTCCCGGATCTCGGCCCCGCCGCCCCGCTGCTCGCCAAACGCGCCGAGATCTTCGGCCCCCAGTTCCTCCACGACGCCCGCACCGGCCGGGCACCCCAGGACCTCTGGCAACTCGCCCACACCATCCGCCGGTTCCGCTGCGACGACGTGGCCCACCTGGTGAACTGCCCCACCCTGGTTCTCGGCTACGAGGACGAAGCCCTCATCCCCGGCCAGGACGCCCTGCTCTACGACCTCCTCCGGTGCCCCAAACAGCACACCGTCCTCACTGCGGTCCAGGGTGCCGGCGATCACTGTGCCCCGATGGCACCGCAGCTGCGGAACGCCGTCATCCTCGACTGGCTGGAGCACACCGTGGTGTGACGCCTCACTCGGTGAGCCGACCCGCTCGGCGACCGGACAGCCGGGCGGGCCGGCTCACCATCCCGGCTGCGACTGGTGTGAGGACTGCCCCGGTTGTGCCGCTCGTGCATGCCGTCCGCCCGGTCGAGCCGCCCGGCCTCGTCGCGGTGCAGCGCGACCGGCCGCTCGCTGATCAGCGCGACGTCCTGGTAGGGCCACCACCAGCAGGCCTCCCGTGCCGCCTCGGCGAGCGGCGCGACGGCCTCGGCGCCCGCCCCGGCGGCCTCGAAGGTGGCGAACCAGGGCGCGTCGTGCCGGCCGCGCACGGCGTCCAGCAGGGCGAGCCGGACGGTGGTGCGGCGGGCCCGCGCCTCGGCGGCCGCGTCGGAGGAGACCTCGGCACGGTCTGCCTCGGGGGCGAGCCGGTCGAGCACGGCGTTGCGCACCCGGTCCGCGAGCGGCGTGGTGACCGAGTTCGCCGCCGGTGAGTGCCCAGTGCGCCGCCCAGTCGGCCGCGCCGACCTGTTCGACGACCCGCCGCCGGGCCTGCTCCCGGGGCCGGGTCCGGACCGCTTCGCGTACGCTCACCGCACCCGCGGCCCGCAGCTCCAGCGCCGCCTCCGTCGCCGCGAGCGGCGAGCGGCGAGCGGCGAGCGGAACCAGCGGACGGCCGTGGGCTCAGCCAGCCCGGCCGCCCGGTAGGCGGCGCGGACGGCGCGCTCGACCGCCGCCCGGTCGCCCAGCCCGGTGGCCGCCGCCGCGGCCGCGGCCGCTCCGGTCTCATGGGTGGCAAAGGCATTCCGGAGACGGTGCGGACGCACCCCCGACTGTTCCTCGGGTTGAACGTGGAAACCAGGACAGTCTGTCGTTCCGACAAGAGGTGAACGACAGGCCTCCAACGTTCACTCAGCCGGCTCTTTGAACCTCTCGCCCGGAGCCGGGCCTACGTGGCGTCCGAGTACGCAAGGTGGGTGCCGCATGCTCGGCACTGGAAGAGATAGGCGGTCGGCTGACCGTCCCTGGTCAGCGTGTTGAGGTACTGCTCGGCCTGCGACTTCGGCCAGGAGGCACGTTCCTGTCGGAGTGATGCCGATGCATCCGGGTAGGCGGCAAGCTCGGCGGCTCCGATGGAGCCGAGGAAGGCAGCGCCGTCTTCGCAGTGGATCAGCCAGTGCTCCTGCTGCCACCCGCTGAATCCTGGAGTGCGTTGCGTGATCGCGAACAGCCGATCCATCGAGACGTCGTCGACCACGTCTGTGAACTGAGCCTCGAAGCGGCCAGCCGCGCTTCCATCGGCGATGCACCATGGGCAGAGCCGGTTCCGGAGGTTCTCGGCTGCGTAGACGGGGCCGACGTAGACGTAGCCGCGGGCCCGATCGCAGCAGCTGCACTCCGCGTCGGACCGGACGATGGCGCCGGTGGCCACCGGGTCGGGGTGGTACGGGAATACAGGAAGCTGCTCTGTCACGGGCAGCGACCGTATCACCGCAGCCCCTGCCTCTTGGGTCAGTCCTCCGGGACTGACGACCTTGGGAGCGATCGGCCGACCCGTCCGACCCACTGACAACGTAGGACCAGTCCCACGGGACGCCTTCCCGGTTTCGACGGCACCTGCGCCCGGATACCCCGCGGCTCACCAGCTCGGCCGCGATCACGGCCGGCCTCGTTCGGGCCAGGTCCGAACCCCGGATGGGTGGCGGGGATAGCGGGGGCAGGCGCGGTGTTTGAGAGTGGAACAGCAGGCAGTCGCCTGCGGCGGTGTGACTCGGCGTTTTCCCGAGTGCGGTTGTCGCGCCGGGGCCTGGTGCCCGTCTCCCCATGAGCTTCGTGGAAGAGTGGAAGGGTTTGGCAATGAGAAGGTGTTCAGCCCGCGTTGTGCGGGTAGGTGTGGTTTCCGCTGTGTTGGGAGGGGTTCTGGCTTCCGCTGTACCGGCCGTCGGCGTCCCATCCGGGCGTGTGGCCATTGGCGCCGCAGCCCGGGCCGGGGCACTGCCTGCGGCCGAAAATGGTGCCGCCGCGGTCCCGGTAGGTGACACGGACGCCAGAGCGCGCAACGTCGGTGGCACCGCGAGCGCCGCTGCCACCGTCCGCGCCACCGAGGAAGCCTTCTATGCCGTTTCCCGTGCCGCGGACGTCGCCCACTGGGCGGCCGTCGAAGCGGCCTACTCTTGGTACGACTGGTACGACTACGGCTACTACCGCGACGGCTACTATGCCGATGACACCTACTACGCCGTTGCCCGTGCAGCAAGGGTCGCCCACCGTGCGGCCGTCGAAGCAGCGGCCTACGCCGGGGCCACAGGTCCCGTCCCCTGCCCTGCTGGAAAGTCCACGTGCTGACCTTCCCTTAGAGAGGGGAACGGCGGTGGGGAGCCCGGTCGGGGCGGAACTGGCCAACCGCGCTTCGGGGAAGGTCACTCCGGTTGGAGTGAGGCGACTCCTTGCGAGCCGGGGCCAGCACGGCACCCGGTTTGACCAGGTCTCACTCCGAGATCGTTGCTGCACCACTCAGCGGGACGCCATCCAGGCCGCCTGCTGATCACCCACCAGTCGACCCGCCGGGCCGGCACGCGCCGACCTCAATCGCTCCCGAGGTCGTGACCTGACAGTGGGAACCACCGGCCATTCGGCCGATCGCCGTGAGCGCTTCTCCGATGCCTACCGGAGACTAGGAAGTCCTGAGGTGACGCCCGGTAGGTCGGCGGAAGGTTCGAGCACCGGACCTTGACGCTCCGGAGCCCCGCCTACCCTGTCGCCGCTCTAGCGCCCTGGAAAGGTGGACATCATGATCCTCAGCGAGTTCATCGAGTTCTTGCTCTGCCATATCCTGGAGCCTTTGGCCTTCTAGGATTCCGTTCAACCCATCAGGTGCGAGCCTGTCTGCCACAACTTGGTGCCGGCCGCGCAAGTGGCGCGGGTCAAACACTGTACCGGATTCCTTTCACGTTTCCGCTCATGACCCGCGCCGCAGCCAATGACAGACTCGCCAGGCTCCCGCTTGTGGTGAGCGGAGCGCCTCAGGAACCGTCCCGGTACACCGGATTCAATCGCTCGCGTACCGGGCGGTTCCGTCCCGTCGCAGGGGAAACCAACACGGCGACGAGGGTGCAATAGAAGAAGTCGGCAGGCTTCTTTGCCCTCTTTGGCGCCTTCATTGCTCGCAGTGGCGCGCCGCAGTCATTCTTGTCGATGATGGGCCGGCCGAATTTCTCGACCACTTCGATGGCGTCTTCGAAATGCCGGTTGTCTCGTGTGAGGCGGTCGGGATCCGGGACGATGAGCCCGTCGGTCCTGGCGCCGTTGGGTGCGAGTCCTCGTTCGAGGTCTTCGAACGCGCCTTCAAGTACGGGGCGAGGGAGGCGGTAGACGATCCGGCCGTCGTCCAGGCACACCCGCTTGCGCTTCCAGGCCGAGGTGTCTGGCTCCTGGTAGGTGTAGACGTACCGTTGCCGGTATGCGACTGCCACATCGGCTACGTCCGCCTGGAGACCCTGCCGCTGTACGAGCTGTTCGGCACGGGCGTCCTGGAGCGGGTGCCGCAGGCCTGGCCGACGGGCGGGTGATATATCGGTTGCGAACCGGCCACTCGGCGTGAAAGCGTACGAACGACCGCGCAGGACAAGGACGTTCAGAAAGGAGGCCCGCCATGACCAGCGGCATACGACACGCCGCGGTGCCGGGCCTCGTGCTCGGCGACACCCCGGCTCGCGCTTCGACGCGTGAGCCGCATCTGCCCTGACGTCAGCGCTCGCCACTGCGGCAGTGCCACCACTCGGCGCACCCGCTGCTCACCTCCTCGTCGAAGTGCTCTTCGTGCCCCCTTGCACGTTCGACGACGAGGAGCCCCGGTGTCCGACATCCACCGGCCCACCACCTTCAGCCTGTCCACCCTCTCCGCCCGTTGGCGCAGCGAGAACGGCACGCCCCCGCCGCGCCGCCTGATCGCCGCCGACCGCACCCTGCGCGCCGACGCCGCCTACCGCCTCGCCTGTGAGGGCACCGCGCTGCTGTGGCACGGCGACTACCCCGACGCGCTTCGCCTCCTACACGCCATGCGCCGCCGCGCCGAGCGGCGCCGACCCCGATCCGCCCCCGTGAACCCCGTCGACGCCTTCCGCGAGCACCGGCGGCAGCGCGCCCGCCACGCGCGCGTCCTGGGCATGCTCCTGGTCCCGCTCGACCCGGAGCACCGCATCCGACTCCACCGTGCTCCCGACGTCCGCGCGGCCTGCCTGGCCGCCTACGGACCGCTCCTTGACAACAGCATCGTGTCCCTGCGCGAACTCCTCGGGGTGATCGGCGCCCACCAGTGGCGCATCCGGGGCGTCGAGGTCCCAGCCCTCGGCGCCCGCATCCACCCCCACTACGGGGTCTTCTCCCCCGTCCGCGGCGAGTACGTGGACCTCGTCGCCCGGGCGCCGCTCCCGGTGGCCGCCCTCGACCACCCGACCGCCTTCGACCTGGGCACCGGCACCGGCGTGCTCGCCGCAGTCCTCGCCCGACGCGGCCTGCGCCGGGTCCTGGTCACCGACGCCAACCCGCGCGCGCTCGCCTGCGCCCGCGACAACGCCCAGCGCCTCGGTCTCGCCGACCGCGTCGAAACCGTCGGCACCGCCCTCTACCCGCCCGGCGACCAGCGAGCCGCCCTGATCGTCTGCAATCCACCGTGGCTGCCGGCCCGGCCCTCCTCCTCCCTCGACCAGGGCGTTTACGACCAGGACAGCCGAATGCTGCACGGTTTCCTGGAATCCCTGGCCGACCGTCTGCTCCCGGGCGGTGAGGGCTGGCTGGTCCTCTCCGACCTCGCCGAGCACCTCGGCCTGCGCACTCGCGCCGAGTTGCTCACCGCCATCGCCGCGGCCGGCCTGCGGGTCACCGGCCGCTTCGACACCGTCCCGCGCCACCCCCGAGCCACCGCCCCCGACCGGTCCGACCCCCTCCACGCGGCCCGCGCGGCCGAGATCACCTCGCTCTGGAGCCTCACCCTCGCATGACCTCCGCCATGACCCCCGACACCCTGGCGCGCACGCCCCGAAGCCACCTCCCGTTCACCGGGCGACCGGCACCCCACATCCCCAGCCCGGCAACAGGGAGGAGGCGAAACACCACGCCTGGAGACGGACCGCTGCAAACAGCCATCCCCGCCACCGATCTCACCCACGCCGAGGCCTTCTGCACCGACACCCTCGGCACCGACACCCTCGGCCTCGAACTCACCGAGGAAGCGGAGGAGGAGCCGACCTGCGACTGCGGCGGAACCGAGCTCACCATCTACCAGCCCCCAGCGGCGGACAGCCCTCCCACACCTTCGCCAGTGTCAAGGTCGCCGACCTCGACGGCGAGATGTCCGCCCTGCGCGACCGGGGCATCACCTTCGAGGAGTACGACTTCCCCGAACCGAAGACCGTCAACGGCGTCGCCGAACGCGACGACATCCGCGCCGTCCGGTTCAAGGACAGCGAGGACAACATCCTCTGCCTGGCCCAGCGCCTCGGCCAGTAGCCCACCACCCACTCGGCCGACGGGCGCCGCCCGGGGAAGCGCCCGTCGGCCCGTCTCGCGTCTCCCGCCCGCGTGGCAGGACCGGCCCCGCCCACGAGAGTCCCACAACGCCGGTGCCCGGCCCGCACTCGTCGAGGGCGGGCCGGGCACCGATCAAACCGCGAAGCGGTCAGTACTGGTTGTCGTTGTCCTGGTACAGCTCACGCGGGTCGATGGACCAGATACCGCGCCCGAACGTGGCGGCGTAGAGGCGGCCGTCGGGGCCGGTCTTGAGCTGCTGCACCGAGGTGGTGGGCAGGTCGCGACCGAGGACGCGCCAGTCGGCACGCCCGGGCGCGCGGTAGAAGGCGGCGAGGTCGGTGCCCAGCGCCAGCCCGCCGTTGGGCAGGATCTTGACCGAGGTGGTGGGGACGTCCGGCAGGTTGGCCGAGACGTCGGTCCAGGTGGCGCCGCCGTCACGGGTCTCGAAGAGGTGGCCGATGCCTGCGCCGGGGCCCTCGGTCCAGGTCCGCGAGAAGCCGGAGAAGGCGACCAGGACGTGCTGGGCGTCGTTCTCGTCCACCGCGAAGGAGGAGATGTACCGGTTCGGCAGGGTGCCGTCGACCGGCAGGTCGAGCTGGTGCCAGCCGGTGCCGTCGGTCTTGCCGACCGCGATGCCGCGGCTGAAGCCCTGGTTGTTGCAGGGGCCGCACCAGCCCGCGTACACCGTGCCGTTGACGGTCGAGACCGCCGTGGCGACGTGGCCGGCGCCGAGGTCGTAGGCGCTGGTCCACTCGCTGCCGCTGCGAATCGCGTAGCCCTTGTGCTGGACCCAGACGTGCCGGCCACCGGCGATCCAGGTGTTGACGTCCTTGGGGTCACTGGTGATCGGCGCGATGAAGCGGGCCGAGCTGGTGTCCTTGTCCGGCGGGGCGACCTCGTAGGAGGTGGCCTTGCTCGGGTCCTTCGTCCAACTGCCGTCGTTGACAGCACAGTTCTGGGTGACCCACATGTCGAGGTAGACGTACTCCTCGGCGATGTTGCAGCCGTTGGCCGGGTCGACCAGCGTGTCGCCGCCGTCGCCGCCGAAGTTGGATCCCATCACCTTGTCGTGGGCGCGCAGGATGGACTCGCCGTTGTCCTGCAGACCTCCGCTGACGATGACGCCCTTGCCGGAGCGGTCCGCCGGGTCCTTGCCGATGCCCACCGAGTAGTACTGCAAGGTGTCCATGGTGCCGTCGTTGAGCGGCGTCCAGTCCTTGCCGTGCCCCCAGGCGTCCAACTGCCCGTTGCCCGGGCGCTTGTAGATGCCACCGTCGTTGCCGACGTAGACGTTGACCTTGCCCCGGTAGCTGCCGAAGGCGACGGCGTGCTGGTCGGAGTGGGTGGTCGGTGAGCAGTCACCGGTCTGCTTGGTGGGGTCGATGCTCCAGCACGGGAAGCCGTTGTTCCAGTACGGTCCGACGGTAGCCCAATCGGAGCCGCCGTCGGTGGTCTCGAAGACCTCCTCCAGTCCCGCGTAGACGTGGTCCGGGTTGGCCGGGTCGACCTGGAGGGACTGGTTGTACCAGGCCTGGATGCCCGGCTGGTAGCCCGGGTCCTGGAGGGCGGAACCCGATCCCTTGAGCTTGTCCTTGTCCGCGATGAGCGCCCACGGACCGGACGGCGAACCGGACTTGGAGACGTAGATGCCCTTGAGGCCGGTGTCCGGGTTGTGCGCCATCACGTCCGGCGACTGGTCGATCGCGTAGTAGCGCGAGCCGTCCGCCGAGCGCGCGAAGGTCACGTTGCCGACGTTCGCGGCGTCGGTCGGCAGGTCTCCGAGCGAGGCCACCCGCTGCCAACTGCCGTCGGCCGCCTTGCTGTAGAAGCCGTTGTAGGTGTCGCCGCCGCGCCAGCCGACCGCCAGGATCACCTTGGCCGGGTCCTTGGGGTCGATCGCGATGTCATTGGCGATGTTCTTGTACGGCGCGGCCGGGTCCTTGGCCTTCGAACCGCCCGGCAGGTAGTCCGGGTTGGGCGCGAACTCCAGCGTCCACGGGCCGGAGAGGTCGGTGGTGGAGTGGCTCCACACGCCCCGGCTGGTCGCCGCCCACACCTTGCCGCCACCGAAGCGCAGCGCGTGGATGATGGTGGACTCCAGCTCGGCGCCGCCGACGCGGTTGCCGGGCTGGAACTTCCCGCGCTTCGGGTCCGAGAGCACGTACACGCCGGTGCCGACGTAGGAGGTGGCGCCGGTGTTGGACTCGCCGGTGGCGTACCAGAGCCGCCCACCCCCATCCAGGTTCAGCGTGCCCGTCGACAGCGTGGGTAGCCTGTCGGCGATCGGCTCCCACTGCCCGCCGCCCGTGCGGGAGCGGAACACCCCGCCGTTGGCGCCGCCCGCGTAGACGTAGCCGTCGCTGTCGGCCGCGATACCGGTGATCCGACCGGTCACCAGGCCGGCGCCGCCGCTGGAGTTGGAGTTGACGTCGCGGTAGCGCGGGTCGTCGGAGTTGTACGGCTTGTCGGTGACATGTTCCCAGTGGCCGTCCGTGTGCGGCATGGACTGCAGCTGCGACCACGCCGCGCCGTAGGCGCCCGGCGCGACCACGCCGGGGGCGGTGCGGGCCTCGGTGTACTGGGCGGTGCCCTCGGCGGAGTTCTCCGCCTCGTCGCCGCCGTCCCCGGCCGCCGTCTCGGCCTTGGGGCTGAAGGTCGAGAGGGCGCTCTCGCCCCGGACCTTCTGGGTGTGTTGCTTTCCGATGTCCGCCTGGTGCCGCACCTGCCAGGGCTGCGGCGTCGGCGGCGTGGACGGCGCGGCGAGCGCCTGGGTGGTGGTCAGTCCGACGGCGGTGAACGTGACAGCGCTCAGCAGCAGCCGTCGTCGTTGCCTGGTGGGCACGAGTGCGGTCCTCCCCTGTGGCCGGCCGCGCGGTCGCGCGGCCCCGGCGAAGCAGGGGGCAAGCCTGTCCGGTCGGCCCGACTTGGGGAAGGTCCATTCGGTAAGAAACGGTTAAGAGCGTTTCCGTTTCGAACAGTTGGAATTCACCGAATGCCCTCACGCATCAGAACAGTTGACGGCTGTTCACCTCGTGCGCGGCCTCCGCCGGAGCGCCCGCGACGAGACGACCGGGTCGAAGGCTCCCGGCCGGTCCCGGGTGATCGGGTAACAGGCGATCCCGATCAGCACCGCGCTCAGGTGCCCGATGCCGGTGTGGTCCCGGCTCTGGTACACGCCAACGCCGTAAACGATGAGCACCCCGACCACGTACAGGTACCGCCAGGGCCGTACGATCAGGTAGGTGAGCACCCCGACCACCCCGGCGAGCGCATAGCTGACGCCGTAGTCGAGCGTGTAGACGGCCTTCGGCGCGGCGAGGCCCCGATGGATCGCCCACCCGAGGACACCCTCGCTGAGGTAGGTGGCGCCGACGTGCGCCAGCATCGCCACCGAGATCCACCGCAGCGTGCCGAGCCAGCGCTCGGCGGGCACGTGGAAGATGTTGTAGAGCGCGAAGTAGCTCAGCCAGCCGCCGCCCGCGATCCACAGCGCGCTGGTCGCCAGCACACGGACCGGCGAGACCTGCAAGTGGTGCAGGTTGGTCGAGCGCCGCTCCAGGATGCGGTCGGCGGTCACGGTGTCGACGTGCCGGATCACCTGGGTGGTGATCAGCAGGATCGCCAGCCAGATGTAGGTACCCGGGGCCCGCCGGACATAGGCCCACACCGCTCGGGCCGCGCGAGCCCACCAGCGCCGCCGGTGCGCCTCGGGCACCTCGGTGGTGCTGCCGGTCATCGGGGCCTCCTCGACGGTCCCTCCCCACCCTCGCCCGCCTCCGCCGCCGCCCGCCGCCGCGGCGGCCCGTTCGGGTGATCCGATCCGACCCCGTCGCCCCTCGCCGCCGGGCGCAGCCGGCGCGGCCACCACCCCCGACTGACGTAGGCTGGGCCTCCGGCCTCCCGTGGAGCTGCCGGCATCCGAGAAACCACACAGCAAGGGCGCCAGGCACGATGAGGGACCGCCTCAGGACGACGAGACCGACCGACACCGCCACCGCCCGGCACCCGGCGCTCAGAACCGCCCTCCGCCTGCGACTCACCACCGTCTACGTCATCCTCCTGACCGTCACCGCCTCCTGGCTCGCCAACCAGAGCCACGCCGAGCGTGCCCGGTTCGTCCGGCACAACAGCAGCAACGTCCACCACATGGAGGTCGGCAAGTGGTGGACGATGTTCACCAGCGGCCTGGTGGTCGACGGGGTCCCGGCCTGGGCGGGCATCGCCGCGGTCGCCGTCGTCCTGGGTCTGGCCGAATGGCGTTGGGGCCCGGCCCGCGCGATCGCGGTCTTCGCGTTCGGGCACCTGGGCGCCACTCTGCTGACCGAGGGCGCCATGTGGGTCATGCTGACCGCCCGGATCCCCGGCGCGCTCTCCCGCGCCCGGGACGTCGGGATCAGCTACGGGCTCGTCGCCACCGTCGCCTGTCTGCTCGCCCTGGGCCCGCGCCCGCTGCGCCGGTACGGCCTGCCGGCCCTCGCCGTGGCGCTGGCCACCGCCTGGACAGTGAATCAGCAGCTGGCCGACGCCGGACACCTGGTCGCCCTCGGGCTCGGTGTCCTCGCCTCCCGCACCGCATGGGTTCGCGCCCGCGCCTCCCTGCCGAGCGACAGCGGATCCGGCGGAGACCCCGGCCGCGAGCCGGCGCACAACGGCGGCCGCACCCGCTGACGCCCCCACCGCCCCGACCACGACGGGCCGGACTCCCCCACTCGTGGGAGTCCGGCCCGTGCCCGTATCCCCACGGCCCCTCCCCGCACATCCGCCGAGCCGGCCCCGGCCGCCCCGGCCCATCCACCCCATCCACGCCATCCACCCCGAAAAAATCCAGCCGATCTCCCGACCCATCCCCCAAGCGCCGTTTCGACCCCGCCACCACCCCAACCGCCCCCATTCTCGGCCGAGTTGACTCGATCCACCGTCGGCGGACGGCGACACCGCGAACCGCCACCCCAACCGACCCCTCCGTATTCTCTTGCGCTACTCTGCAAACCTATGCCAGAGTGCGGGCATCGGATCGAATACGCCGAATCCCCTCACACGTCGCTAAATCAGGAGCCCGCGCCGCGCGGGTGGGTCAAGGGTGCATGCATGTCGAAGGTCTTGAGCAAGCTGCCGGTCGGTGAACGGATCGGCATCGCATTCTCGGGCGGGTTGGACACCTCCGTCGCGGTCGCGTGGATGCGCGAGCACGGCGCCGTCCCCTACGCCTACACGGCCGACATCGGCCAGTACGACGAGCCGAACCTCGCCGACGTCCCGGCCCGCGGCCGTGCGTACGGCGCCGAGCAGGCCCGACTGGTCGACTGCCGGGCCGCGCTGGTCGAGGAGGGCCTCGCCGCCCTCGCCTGCGGCGCCTTCCACATCCGCTCCGCCGGGCAGACGTACTTCAACACCACCCCGCTCGGCCGCGCCGTGACCGGCACCCTGCTGGTGCGCGCCATGCAGCAGGACGGGGTGTCCATCTGGGGCGACGGCTCCACCTACAAGGGCAACGACATCGAGCGGTTCTACCGCTACGGCCTGCTGGCCAACCCCAACCTGCGGATCTACAAGCCGTGGCTGGACCAGGCCTTCGTCACCGAGCTCGGTGGCCGCAAGGAGATGTCCGAGTGGCTCGCCGAGCGCGACCTGCCGTACCGGGACTCCGCCGAGAAGGCCTACTCCACCGACGCCAACATCTGGGGCGCCACCCACGAGGCCAAGCGGCTCGAGTACCTGGACGCCTCGATGGAGATCGTCGCCCCGATCATGGGCGTCGCCTTCTGGGACCCGGCCGTGGAGATCCAGACCGAGGACGTCACCGTCGAGTTCGAGTTCGGCCGCCCGGTCCGGATCGACGGCCGTGACTTCGGCACCGCCGTCGAGCTGGTGCACGAGGCCAACGTCATCGGCGGGCGGCACGGTCTGGGCATGTCGGACCAGATCGAGAACCGCATCATCGAGGCCAAGAGCCGCGGCATCTACGAGGCCCCGGGCATGGCGCTGCTGCACACCGCCTACGAGCGCCTCCTGAACGCGATCCACAACGAGGACACCCTCGCCACCTACCACACCCAGGGCCGCCGGCTCGGTCGGCTGCTGTACGAGGGCCGCTGGTTCGACCCGCAGGCGCTCATGCTGCGCGACAGCCTGCAGAAGTGGGTCGGCCAGGCTGTCACCGGCAGCGTCACCCTGCGACTGCGGCGCGGCCAGGACTACTCGGTGATCGACACCCAGGGCCCGAACTTCAGCTACCACCCCGAGAAGCTGTCGATGGAGCGCAGCGTCGACGCGGCGTTCGTCCCGGACGACCGGATCGGCCAGCTGACCATGCGCAACCTGGACATCGCCGACTCCCGCAGCAAGCTGGAGCAGTACGCGGGCCACGGCCAGCTGGCGCCCTGGAGCGGTCTGATCGGCGAGCTCGCCCCGGGTGGCGCGGCGCCGATCGCCGCCGGCACCGGTGACGAGGCGGAGTCCACCGCGCTCGATCACGCGGCGATCGAGTCCGGCACCGACTGACCCAGTCGCGTGACCCAGCCGACGGAGTCAGGCGACTGTCGTCGAGGGACGCACCCGGCGCACGGCCGTCGCACCACACTCGGTGCGGCGGCCCTGCGCCGCTCCGCTCGCCTCACCCGAACGGCCGAACCGGCCGTGCGCACCGCCCCCAGCGGTAGCTGAATGGCGGACGGCACCCGGCGACGGGAAGGCAGGTCCGGGGATGGGTGAGGCGATCGGCCCGATGCTGGCCTCGGCGGTGGCGGTCGCGCTCAGCCCGCTGCCGCTGATCGCCGTGCTCCTGATCCTCGCCTCGCCCCGCGGCCGAACCAACGGGCTCGCCTTCACCGCCGGCTGGGTGCTCGGCCTGGCAGCGGTCGTGGCAGCGGTCCTGGCCGCGGGCAGCGCGCTGAGCCCGGACAGCGGCGGGCCGACCTGGTCGCTCTGGCTGAAGCTCGCCCTCGGCGCCCTGCTCCTCCTGCTGGCCGCCAAGCAGTGGCGCGACCGTCCGAGACCGGGGCATGTCACCGCGCCGCCGACCTGGTTGCTCGGCATCGACCGCCTCACTCCCGCCCGGTCCGTCGGCCTCGCCGCGACCCTGGTGGTGGCCCACCCGAAGACCCTGCTCCCGGCGATCGGCGGCGCCGCGTCCATCGCCGCCGGTCCGACCGGTGCGGGGGCCAAGGCGCTGGCCGCCGCCCTGATGGTCCTGCTCGGCTCGCTGGGCACCCTGCTGCCGCTCACGGTCCACCGGCTCGGCAACGACCACTCGATCCGCACCCTCGGCGAGTGGCGTGCCTGGACGGCCGCGCACAACGCGGCGATCACGACCGCCGTCCCATTGGTCCTCGGCGCCGCCTACCTGGGCGACGCCCTCACCGGGCTCGGCTGAACCCGCTGAACCGGAATCCGCGCACCCGGGGCGCCGCCCGCACGGCCCGGCGCCGCAACGGCCCCGGCGCCCTCACCGGATCCGCACCACCCCCCTCCCCCGCACCGTCCGCACGCCCAGCCGCCCGCCGTCGGCGCCCCCGTCGCCGCGGGCACTCGGCCCCGCCCCGACCGCGTCCCGCAGCGTCAGCAGGATCTCCCCGTCGTACCGCTCCGCCAGCCGCCGCGCGAACTCGGCCGTGCTGCTCGGCCGGGCCTCCGGGGCCAGCTCCGGCAGCCGTCCGGGGCCGCTGAGGTCCTCGGCCTCGGCTGCCCAGCGCGCCGCGTCGCCCCGCTCGCCCTCGGCGGCGTAGTGCACGGCCAGGCAGTGGACGGCCAACCGGTCGCCGTACTGGACGGCGATCCGCCACCAGAAGACCCCGTCCGCCGTCCGACCCATGCCGTAGAGCAGGCAGCCGAGCGTGCGCAGAGCGGTCTTCTCGGCGAGTTCGAGGTCCAGGGCCAGTTCCGCCGGTTCCACCGCGCCCGCGACGCCCGCGCACAGGTACCGCAGGTCGCGCCGCAACTCGGACCGGCCCCCGGCCCAGGCGTGCTCCCCCGGCACCGGGACGTGCGGCGGCCGTGCGGCGGCGGGCGGCCGGGCGGGGCGCTCCCGCGCGGTCGGGGCGGACCGGCGGGCGGCTGCCAGCCGCTCGGCCAGTCGGCGGGTGAACGCCGCTGGGTCGTGCTCGCGGAACTCCCGGTCCAGCTCGGCGGCGTGCGCGCGCAGCAGCTCGGTGATCCTCATGTCGCCTGCTCGTCGTCCGGGTGCTCCAGCAAGTACTCCAGGTGGCGCCGCCCAAGGCTGTAGTAGGTGCGGGCGGTGGTGTGCGCGATGCCGAGCGCCCGGCCGATGTCGTGGTAGGACAGGCCCGCCTGACGCAACCGGACCACGTCGGCCTGTACGGGCGCGGCGCGCGCGAGCTCCTCCATCGCCCAGTCCAGGGCGTCCAGTTCGGCGAGCTCCTCCAGCTCGTCCTGGCTGGTGTCCGGGCGCCGCTGGGCGATCACCCGTAGCCGCTTGCGCTCGGTGCGGCGGCGCTCGCGCATGACGTCGATCACCGCATCCTTGACGATCTTGAAGGCGAAGGCCTGCGGGTCCTCACTGGCCAGGGCTCGGCGCCAGTTCCGGTAGAGCGTGGTGCCGGCGTTCTGCACGGCATCCTGGGCATCCTCGCGGTGGCGCAGCCGCTGCTGGGCGTAGCGGAGGTAGCCGGAGTTCTCGCGGGTGAAGAAGGCCTCGAAGTCGGCCGGTAAGTCGTCGAGCGGGTCCGCCCGCAGACTCCGCTCCTCGCCCGGCCCGGGAGTGTTCACACGCGCCCCCTCTTTCCTGGGTCAGCTGGCCGGCCCACCGGGTGGCACACCGACGACCCCCTTTGGGGGCTCGTGCTGTAACCGTCCGGGAGGCCCGGGTTGTTGACCGGATCGGGCGGACAATTGGCGAATGTTTCCGTTCACTTCCGAACACTGCCGCTGACCTGCCCATTCGAGCGTTCGGGCGGCCACCCGACGCCCATGGCGTGACCCAGATCACACCCCGATGAAGTCGGGCTTGACAAAGCCTCGCGGCAGCCCCGCACGGCGGCTCCACGCCACCAGGAGCGCCGCCGACGCCGACACCGGCCACCGGCAACGCCCCCGATCCCGGCCCCACCCCCGAGACTTACGGCGCGGGCTCCACCACCGCCGAGTCCAGCGCGCCGGTCACCCGCTCCAGCAGCTCGCGCAGCGCGGCCAGATCCTCGACCGGCAGCCCGGTCGCCGCGAGCAGGCGGCGCGGCACCTGCCCGGCCCGCTCGCGCAGCACCGACCCCTCGGAGGTGAGACCGACCGTGACGGACCGCTCGTCCTCCGGGCTGCGCTCACGCCGCACCAGCCCGGCCACCTCGAGCCGCTTGAGCAGCGGGGAGAGCGTGCCGGAATCGAGCCGCAGGCGCTCGCCGATCCGCTTGACGGGAAGGTCGCCGTCCTCCCAGAGCACCAGCATCACCAGGTACTGCGGGTAGGTGAGCCCGAGGTCCCGGAGCAGGACTCGATAGACGCCGCCGAAGGCGCGCGAGGCGGCATTGAGCGAGAAGCAGATCTGCTGGTCGAGACGGAGCAGTTCCTCGTCCGCCATGCCCGGGAGCGTGGTCATGACCCCATGGTACCGATGACACTCACACCATTGAGTTGTGCGCAATTAAATTGCGTGCTCTACTTGTCGAGCAGGCAGCGGGCCGCCGGGAATCCGCCGGAGCGGCACACCCGTGCACGACGACCCACGACCCGCACCCCGCGAGACGAGCATCAACACGAAGGGACAACCACCATGGACGCGCTCTACACCGCCGCCGCCACCGCCAACGGCCGCGAGGGCCGCGCCGTCAGCTCGGACGGCCAGCTCGACCTCGCCCTCGCGATGCCGCCCGCGCTCGGCGGCAGCGGCCAGGGCACCAACCCCGAGCAGCTCTTCGCGGCCGGCTACGCCGCCTGCTTCGCCAGCGCCCTCGGCCTGGTCGGCCGCCAGGCCCGGGTGGACACCAGCGAGGCCTCGGTGACCGCCGAGGTGTCCATCGGCAAGGACGGCGCGGGATTCGGCCTCTCCGTCGTGCTGCGCGTCGAGCTGCCCGACTCCCTCGCGGGCGAGACCGGCCAGCTGCTGGTCGAGCAGGCCCACGAGGTCTGCCCGTACTCCCGCGCCACCCGGGGCAACATCCCAGTCGAGCTGGTCGTCGAATAAGCCGAATACGTCGAAGTCGAATGAGTCAGGCGCATCGGGAAGGTCGGGCAAGCCGGGTACACCGGGCGAGCCGGCCGAGCACCGACACCCAGTAGCCAGACACCGAGGCCCGCCGCACACGTGGCGGGCCTCAGACACACTCCGTGCCCCCGGTCAGCCGCTGCCCGGCCCGGCCGCCGATCGCAGCGTCTCCAGTCGGTGGCGATACTCCTCCGCGTCGATCTCACCCCGCGCGAACCGCTCCGCGAGCAGCTGCTCCGGGGTCGGGCCGTGCGCCCAACCGGGCGGTCCGCCCGGCCCCGGCCCGGCGGCGCCCGCAGCCGCGGGGCCGTGCGGAACCGGCTGCCGCGAGCGGGAGATGTACCGGAACAGGGCGATGGCCAGGAGCACCAGCAGCGCCAGGATCAGCAGCGAGCCGATCGCCATCACCACGATGCCCCAACCACCCGGTCCATGGCCGGGCCCGTACCCGTGCCAGTGCCTCATCAAGACCTCCTCCTCCGGCCCGTCGGGGCCCACCGAGGTGACCGGTGCCGTACCGCCCGGGGTTCCGGGCCGCCCAAGGCGCCGTACCGCCCGGGGTTCCGGGCCGCCCAAGGCGCCGTCGCGCCAAGGAGCAGCGCCGCAGAGCAAGCAGGACCGCCCGGGGCGATCAGCGCCCTACCACCATCGTGCGCCCCCGACCGGTCAAAGCGCTGTGAAGAGAGGCTGAGAAAACGTCACGGTGCTCGCACCCCCGACCCCGGGGTAGCGTTGCCGCCCATGAGCTACCACCCGTCGGACGACCACCGCTCCCCCGAGCAGCTCGTCGCCGCCGGAACGCTCCGCCGCCACACCGACCACGGCCCCCACCAGGCGCTCGGCCGCTCCCCGATCGCCTACGTGTCCGTCTCGCTCTGGACCCAACTCACCGCCCTCGCCATAGCCCCCGCCGCTGCGGAGGCCACCGCCACCGCCCTGCTGCGCGCCATCGCCGACCGGGCCGTGGACGCGGCACTCGCCCCGGGCAACGAGCGCGCCCCGCGCGACGACCTGTACGTGACCGACCCCGCGCACATCGGCCCGCACCGCCAGGCGGTCTGGTTCCAGCGCTCCGGCCCGGGCGGCCCGATCACCGCATCGTTCGCACCGTGAAACCGACGCGCACACCGTGAACCAACGTGCACGCTGCGGACCAGCGAGCGCGCTGCGAAACCGACGAGCACCGAGAATTCCCCAGACCGACGGGTCAGCGCTCGACCTGCAGGCTGTGGCAGACCCAGCTGAGCCGGTTCGGTCCGTCGAAGGGCGGCCGGTCGTGGTAGGTCCCGTCCGCCACCGACAGGTTGACGATCAGGTAGGCGTGCCAACCGGTCCCCACGCCGTGCAGGTCCGCGTAGACCAGCTCGTCCTCGACGTACCAGTCCAGCGAGTGCGCGCCGAGCACCACCCGCAGGTCGAAGGTCGCCCCCGGCTCGATCCCGACGCCGCCGCCGTGCCAGTAGCGGAAGCCGCCCCGGACGTGGTTGGAGATCTCCAACAGGTCCGGGTTGTCCGGGTGGTACTCGAACACGTCGACCTCGTTGCCGCCGTCCCGCCAGGTCCAGATCGCCGGCCAGGCGCCCAGCTCGACGGGCAGCGTGACCTGCGCGGACAGCACGTCCCCGGTACGGACCTGGAAGCCCTGCGGACTGCCCTCGGTGGTCAGCAGATTGCAGGTCCACAGCCCGCCGGTGGGCCGCCGGACAGCGGCGAACACCCCACCGGGACAGTACTGGCGGCTCAGGTAGTCGAGCTTGTGGTCGCTCCGATTGGTCGGCCCCATCTGGGGGTAGGCGCTGCTGCGCCCGGCAATCCACTGCCTGGTCGAAGTGAAGTCCGCGTCGAACACGACTGCCACGGCAGCCTCCCCAATGCTCCGGCACCCCGACAGTCCGAACCGTCGGGCACACAGAGTGAGTTACCCGATACGTTACGCAGTATGCGAAGCGGACCGTCTGGGTCCGAAGCAGGCTCGGGATACGTCCGGAGCAGGCTCGGGATACGTCCGCCGAATTCGAAGCGGCAGCCGGACGGGCGGCCCGGATCAGCCGACCGACGCGGTGGCACCCCCGGCCCGGAGCCGGTCGGTCACCGAGACCACCCCGTCCACCGAGCGGCACAGGTTCAGCACGACCGGCACCAGGTGCGCTTCGGGCACGGTGCCGCTGAGCACCACTCGACCCTGGTCGACCTCCACCCCGATCTCCGCCGGGCTCACTCCGTCGATCCGGCCGAGCACCTCCTCGACGATCTCCCGCCGGATCACCCGGTCCTCGCGCAGGAAGACCCGCAACAGGTCACCGCGGCTCACCATGCCGATGACCCGCCCCTCCTCGTCCAGCACCGGCAGCCGCTTCAGCCCGTGCCGGCTCATCAGCCGGGCCGCCGCGACCACGCTGGTGTCGGGCGTGGTGCAGACCGGCTGCGCCGTCATCAGGTGGGCCGCCGTGATCTCGCCGCCCTGCCCGGCCTTCGCCGATTCGGGCGCGGGCAGCAGACCGCCCGGGTCCTCCTGCGCGGCCAGGGTGCGCAGGAGGTCGGCCTCCGAGACCACGCCGAGCGGCCGCCCCTCCGGATCGACCACCGGCACGCCGGTGATGTCGTAGTCGGTCAGCAGCGCGACGATCTCCCGGAAACCGGTCTCGGGCGCGACCCGGACCACGGGGCTGGTCATCACGGATTCGACGGTGGCATGCCGCACGCCGGTTCACCTCGTCCAACGGTGTTGGTCGGACCGGGCGCGGATCGTCCCGGCCGGTACCCGCAGCATCGCCCCGAACGGCGCAGATCGCCAGGGGCCAAGGGGCTGAGCGGGTAGGACCAATGGCCCTGACCTGCGAACACGGAGCCGACGAGCCGGAGCGAGCCGTCCTGGGGCGCGCCGGGGCCACGGACGGCGCAACCATCACGTGATCGACTCGTTGGACCATCCACCACGACGGCACGCACGGCCCCGGGAGGGCCCGTTGGCAGAACGGACGGTGGGCGAGACGGTCGCGGCGGCCGCAGAGCTCCCGGCCGGGCCGACGCCGGAGCCTTCCGCGTTCGACCCGTGCGCCGCGCGGACCTGGCCGCCCTACAGGCCCGGGCGCGGGCGGGCTGCGCCGTGCCGGACGGCAGCCCGGGCGTGAAGCAGTTGAACCTGCGGGCCGTCGCGGTGCAGCCGCTGCCCCACAACGCGGGCCCGGCCGCCTGGTTCCGCCTGCGCTCCGACCGCTGGACCGGCGAGGGCAGCGCGGCCACCGCCGTGCTGCTGCGGGCCCCGGGGCCCGCAGCGCACCGGGCGGCGGTCCGGGCCGGGCGTGCAGCCGGCTCGAGCGGGACACCGTGGTCTGAACGTGGTGGCACTCCCCGCAACCGACGGAGTACCTGCTCGCGGTGGGCAGTCGCCGGGTCACCCGGATCACCGTCGAGGGCCCGGACCGGTCGGCCGACCGCCCCGCCCCGACCGCGCCCTGACCCTCCAACGCCCCGCCCGGGCGGCCGTCCAGGTCGAGGCGCTCCTCGACAACGGCGGCCGGATCAGCCCGCCGCACCGACCCGGTCGGCCAACGCCTGCCCGTAGTCCGGAAGTTCGATGCTCGACACCTGCTTGCCCAGCTCCAGCATCTTGTCCAGCGCCCACCGCCGGTTCAGCACGGCGTTGCGCAGCCGCAGCCCGGTCGCGGTGCGCGGCGCCAGGAACGGACCGGTCCGGTCCCCGCCCTTCTGGCAGCCCTGGGCGTAGTCGCGCAGCAGCCGCTCGTACCGGGCGAAGGCGGCACGGTGGTCGCCGCGGGCCAGGGCCAGCTCCCCCGCCAGGACGTACGCGGCCACCACGGCCGTCCCGGTGCCCATGCCGCCGATGGCGGCGCCGCAGGCGGCGTCGCCGAGCAGGGCGGTCCGGCCGGTGGACCAGGTCCGGACGTCGGCGCGGCTGATCGAGTCGAAGTACAGCTCGGGCGCGGCGTCCAGGCTCGCCAGCAGCTGCGGCACCCGCCAGCCGAGGCCCGCGAAAGCGTCCCGGATCAACGCCTTCTGCTGCTCCGGGTCGTGGCGGTCATAGCGCAGCTCGGGCGAGGCGAACAGGCAGAAGGCCCCGGCCCGGGCGGGGTCGCGATGGTCGGCCCCGACGGACATCAGCCGACCCGGCGCGTTGAGGCCCACCCCACCGGCCGGCAGGCCGCCGTCGTTCGGCAGCTGCCAGGTGGCCGCGTAGTAGCCGAGGTGGCGGACGAACCGCTGCTCGGGGCCGAAGGCGAGCCGCCGGACGTTGGAGTGCAGCCCGTCGGCGCCGATCACCAGGTCGAACTCACGGGGTGCGCCGTGCCGGAAGGCGACCCGGACGCCGTGCGCGGTCTCCGCCAGGTCGGTGATCGAGTCGCCGAAGAGGTACTCGGCGCGGGCGCTGCTGTGGCGGTGGAGAAGCTGGGCCAGTTCACCGCGCGGGACCTCCAGCTCGCCGCCGGCGAATTCGGCGGGCAGGTGCAGCAGTTGCCGTCCGTCCTGGTTCACGAAGGTGATCGGGCTGCCGCCGGTGTCGAGCGCGCGCAGTTCCTCCAGGACGCCCATCCGTTCCAGCACGGTCAGGTGGGTGCGGCCCCGGAAGTCGACGTTCTGGCCGCCGCCGCGCAGCGCCGGGGCGAGTTCGACCACCGTCGCCTCGAAGCCGTACCGGCTCAGCCAGTGGGCCAGCGCCGGACCGGCGATGCTCGCGCCCGAGATCAGCACCTTGGTGCGACGGGAATCGCGCGGGGAACCACTCCAGGCGCCGTGCGCAAAGCCGCTCATGGGAACCACTCCGTCCGAGGGTCGACGTTCGGGAGTCGAGCGTCGAGAGCCGAGTAACTGTGTCTCGCGGACACTGTTCATTGCTGTGTACGGTAGACGCAGTTGGCGCGGACAGGCAACCCCCAGGACGGGAGCGGACGATGGGCGAGGCGGCGAACGACACGGTGCGGCTGCTCTGGGGCCCGCCGGCCAAGCCGACCCGGGGGCCGAAGCCGACCCTCAGCCTGGAGCGGATCGCCGCCGCCGGCGTCGAGGTGGCGGACGCGGAGGGGCTCGGCGCGGTCTCCATGCAGAAGGTGGCCGCACTGCTCGACTTCACCAAGATGTCGCTCTACCGCTACGTCCCCGGCAAGACCGAACTCATCGCCCTGATGGTCGAGTCAGCCGTCGACGAGCCGCCGGCGCCCGCCGAGGGCGCCCACTGGCGGGGGCAACTCACCGCCTGGGCCCACCACTTGGCCGCATCCTTCACCCGGCACCCGTGGCTGCTGGACGCCACCGTCGGCCCCCGGGTGCCGGGCCCGAAGGAACTCGCCTGGCTGGAGCGGGTGGTGGCCGCCCTCGACGGCTACGGGCTGACCGGCGCCGAGCGGATGGACTCCGCCGTGCTGCTCGCCGGACACGTGCGCGGTATCGCCGAACAGGCCCGCGCGGTCGGCCCGAACGGCTCCCCCGAGGCCGAACTCCTCGCCGCCCTCGGCACCGTGGTGCACCGGCACGCCGACCGCTACCCCGCCCTCGCCGCCGCCATGGCCGAGCCGGGCGGGCACGACCAGGCCCTGGACTTCGGCCTGGACCGCATCCTGGACGGCCTGGCGGCCCTGATCGACCGCCGGACGGAGCCCCGACCGCCGCGATAACCCCTCGATCGGCACCCCCTGGGACGGCTAGCATCCCGCCCCATGGCGATGTTCGTACACCTGACCGCCGCGGCGAACGCGCCGCGCATCCGCCGCGCCGGTATCCGGGCCGACAGCCGGGGCCAGGGCGGTGTGCGCGGGGTGTACTGCTTCCCGGTGCTGCCCTCGTACACGCTCACCCACCAGTGGCTGCGCGAGCTGGCCCGGTTCGGCCCGAAGGGGTCGCTGGTCGCGGTGCACGTCCGGCTGGACGACACCCAGCAGGTGTCGGTCGGGCACTACCGGGACCGCGCCAAGGAGGCCCAGAAGTGGCTCTCGGCCGCCGAGGCGGTCGCGAGGGTCGGCGCGCTCACGGATCCGCGCGGCTGGGAGGTGGTCGTACCGCGCGCCCTCGGCGCCCGCGAGGTGCACCGGATCCGCGCCGTGCCGCAGGTCGCGGGCTGGCGCTACCTCCCGAACGCCCCCGGCACCCGCCCCTGCACCTGCGCGGGCTGCCGCCTGCGCGGCGGCTACGGCGACCGGCGCATGCGCGAACGCCACCCGCACCCACTGGACGGCCCGCCGCCGCCCGTCCCCGTCCTGCTCGCCCGGATCGAGGCGGCCGGCGACGCGGGCGATCCGGCCGAGCTGCGCGCCGCCCTGCACTGGTTCGGCCTGCGCCGCCGGGGCCCGGTGGACCTCCTCGCCCGGCTGGCCGACCACCCGGACCCGGGCGTGCGCAAGGAGCTGGTCTGGGCCGTCTGCGGCTGGTCCACCCCGGGTGTCGCCGAGCTGCTGGACGGCCTCGCCGAGGACCCGCACCAGGAGGTCCGCGAGGCCGTCGCGGCGGTCCGGGAGCCCTGAGGCCCCGCGAACCGCTGCGACCGGCCGCTGTCGGAAGCCGTCAGGAGACGCGCTTCAACTGCCAGGAGTTGTTGTTGAAGCTCGGTACGGAGGAGTACTGGCAGCCGGAGCTGTAGAAGCTGCTGACGATCGTCCAGCCGGCCGGCGGCCAGGTGGACGCGCAGGCGTTGACCACGGTGCCGACCGGGTAGCCGGTGAGCTGCATGATCTTCTTGGTGTTCGGGTTGAACCCGGAGCCGCAGCCGGCACTGTTCCACCACTGGACGTCCACATAGCCGCCCGGGGTCAGCGAGGAGGAGCAGACGGTGCTGGTGTCGCCGGGCGCCGCCTGGGCGGTGCCCATGGTCAGGGTCAGCGCGGCGGCGGTACAGCCGAGGGTGAGGACGGCGGCACGAAGTCGGGTCACTGGAGCGGCTCCTCTCGGGTGGCGCGGCGTGTCCGCGCCAGGGCCCATTCCTACCGGTACGAATAACCCGCCGAACAGTGCGTTTCCGGCCCCACCGGCGGCGGGTTCTCGCCCTTGTCCGACCAGGACCGGTCAGCGCCGGTGGCCGTCACCTCCGGTGCCCCGCCGACATGCCCGTTCGGCCGAACCGGGTGATCATGGGACGAACCGCGTCTTCGGCGATTCGGCACGCCGGTGCCCTCCGGCGCGCCGGGAAGGTGGACCGCGATGTTCCAGCTCCTGTGGATTCTGCTCATCGGCTTCGTGCTGGGCGTGCTCGCCAAGCTGATCCTGCGCGGACCGCAGTCGATCCCCTGGTGGCTGACCATGCTGCTCGGCGCCGCCGGGGCCTGGCTCGGCAACGCCGTCTCCGGCTGGATCGGCGTCCGCCACACCGCAGGCATCGACTGGATCCGCCACTTCCTCCAACTCGGCTTCGCCGTCACCCTGGTGGCCTTCGTCGCACCCGCCTGGACCAAGTCCCGCCCACCCCGCTGACCCGGCGTACGGCCGGATCGACAGGACGCTCACCCTGGCCTCCCCGCAGGGCCCGGTCGCCGAGTTCCTGCTGCACATACGCGACGACCGGGCGTCGTTCCGCTGGTCGGACGAGCCCTTCGGCGACGAGGACTGAACCGTCTCAGCCCACGTGCACCGCGGGCCGCCGGGTGCGGTCCGGCTCGGCCTCGCGGAGCACCTCGCGGGTGACCGGCGCGATCTCGCCCTGCCCGAACAGGAAAAACCGCAGGAACTGGGCGAAGGGGTTGCCCTCGGTCCACTCGAAATAGATGTGCGGCTGCTGCCCGGTCAGGTCGCGCACCTGCAGCAGCAGCGCGGCCAGGGCGTTGGGCACGCTGGAGCTCTCCAGCGACAGCACGCGGTAGCGGTCGTGCAGCACCTCGCCGCGCACGGTCAGTGCGGCCTCGAAGTCGGACGGGTCGAGCACGGTGACCTCGACGAAGACCAGGTCGTCCTCGGCCGGGATGTCGTTGTCCTTGCGGATCTGGCGGAGCTTGTCGCGGTATTCGGCGAGGTCCCGGCTGTTCGGCTCGTTGGCGATCAGCCGCAACGGGCGGTGCATGTAGTCCCGCACGAACCGTTCCGCCACGTCGTCCAGCTCCACGTGGGTGACGCGCAGCTCGAAGGCACGCTTCAGCCGGGACAGGAAGGAGACCAGCACGATGCCCGCGATGAAGCAGCCACCGATCTTGACGCCGTCCGGCCGCTCGGCGATGTTCGCGGCCGTGGTGTAGAGGAACACCGCGGCGATCACCGCGAAACCGGCCCGCCAGCGGCGTTGCCCGATCTTGTGGGCGGCGATGGTCACCGCGATGGCGGCCGAGCTGATCAGCACCAGCACACCGGTCGCGTACGCGCCGCCCTGGGCGTCCACGTTGGCGTCGAAGAGCCAGGTGACCAGGAAGGCGATCAACGTGAGGACGATCACCAGCGGCCGCACCGCGCGCGCCCAGTGCGGGGCCATGCCGTAGCGCGGCAGGTAGCGGGGCATCAGGTTGAGCATGCCCGCCATCGCGGAGGCGCCGGCGAACCAGAGGATCGCGATGGTGGACACGTCGTAGACGGTGCCGAAGAAACTGCCCAGGTACTTGTGGGCGAGGTAGGCCAGCGCGCGACCATTGGCCTGCCCACCGGCTTTGAAGGCGTCGGGGGGGATCAGCACGGTGGTGATGAAACTCGTCGCGATCAGGAAGATGCTCATGATCACGGCAGCGGTGGTGAGCAGCTTGCGGGCGCCACGGATCCGGCCGGTCGGGCTCTGCTCGGTGTCCTCCGGGTCGCCCTTGATGTGCGGCATCACGGCGACTCCGGTCTCGAAACCGGAGAGGCCGAGTGCGAGCTTGGGGAAGACCGTCAGCGCCACGCCGATCATCGCGATCGCGTTGCCGTGCTCGGCGGTCAGCGCGTCCGACCACGCGGTGACCACGTGCGGCGACTTCAGGACGTGCCACAGACCGTTGACCACCACGACCACGTTGAGCACCAGGTAGACGGCCACCAGCACGACGGCGACCCCGATCGCCTCCCCGAAGCCGCGGAGGAACACCGCGCCGAGCAGGGCCACCAGCACCAGCGTGACCAGCATCTGCCTCCCGCCGAGCACGCTGCTCACGTGCGGGTTCTCCACCAGGTGCGCGGCACCGTCGGCAGCCGACAGGGTGATGGTGATCATGAAGTCGGTGGCCGCGAAGCCGAGCAGGGTCAGGACGAAGAGCTTTCCCTGCCAGAACGACAGCAGCCGTTCCAGCATCGCGATCGAGCCCTCCCCGTGCGGGCTCTCCCGGGCCACCCGCCGGTAGACGGGGAGGGCCCCGAGCAGGGTGACGACCACCAGCACCACGGTCGCCACCGGAGAGAGCAGGCCTGCGGCCAGGGCCGCGATGCCCGGCTGGTAGCCGAGGGTCGAGAAATAGTCCACACCGGTCAGGCACATGACCCGCCACCAGCTCTGGCCCTCGTGCTCCGGTGCCTGGGCGTGCGGGCCGGGGTGCTGCTTGGCCATGTCCGACAGGCCTTCCAGCATCCACGCCCGGAATCTCGCGCCCCGCGTCACAGGAGCCATTCCCGGTTCGGCCGAACCCGACGAAACCACGTACACCCCTGTCCACGACTTCGGCCGGCCGCGCGCGGCTCCGGGCCCCCTGCTGGCCGCCGGACGGCGGGCCTGGTCAGGCTAGGTGACCGGATCGCGGCCGACCGGGAACCGCGCGCCAACACGCCAGGGTCCGTCCGTCCGGCCCTCCCGGGTGGCGGCCGCCGTCCGGCCGTGATCGCGGCTCCGGCGCGGCGGTCGGCATGAACCGGCCGAAACGGGTGAGGATGACCGCGTGCATTGACACACGAGGTTGACGGCGACCCCCCGGCCGCGGGGTGCAGCGACGGACGACAGGGAGGCCGTGGTGGCGGAACCGAGCCGGCGGGGGATTCTGGGCCTGGGCCTGATGGCGGCCACCGTCGCCTCCTGCGGGACCCACCACCCGGACGCGGCCCCGAACCCCTCCCCCGACGCCCAGGGCACCCCGGGCGGGGCCGACCCCACCGCCGCCCAGCACGTCGGCCTGAAGAGCGAGCAGTCCCAGCCCGGCAACCCCGACTGGGAGATCACCGACGCCGGCCCGGCGGACGCCGTCGAGGGCTTCGCCGACCGGGTCAGCGTGCTGCCCGGGGAGTCCTTCGGCCTGCACGTCTCCACCCCGGCCGCCACCTTCACCGTCTCCGCCTACCGGATGGGCTGGTACGACGGCGCCCGCGCCCGCCTGGTCTGGCGCCGCGAGCACGTCCCGGGCAGCAAGCAGGCCGCGCCGCACGTGGACCAGGCCACCCGCACCGTGCTGACCGGCTGGCAGCGCACCCTCACCGTGGACACCACCGGCTGGCCCGAGGGCGCCTACCTGCTGCGCCTGGACGTCGAGGGCGGCCCCGGCCGCCGCTACGTCCCGCTCACCGTCCGCTCGGCGAGCACCGCCGGGAAGACCGTGGTCATGAGCGCCCCGGCGACCTGGCAGGCCTACAACGAGTGGGGCGGCTACAGCCTCTACAACGGCCCGACCGGCACCCTGGCCACCCGCTCGCTGCGGGTGGTCTTCGACCGGCCGTACGACTACGACCACGGCGCCGGGCTGTTCCTGGTCTACGAGGCGCCGCTGGTCGCGCTCGCCGAGCGGCTCGGGCTGCCGCTCGCCTACACCACCGGGATCGACGTGGCCCGCGACCCGGGGCTGCTGCACGGCGCCGCCGCCGTCCTCTCGCTCGGCCACGACGAGTACTGGTCCCCCGAGCAGCGGGCCAACGTGGTCGCGGCCCGCGACGCCGGGACCAACCTGGCGATCCTCGGCGCCAACTGCTGCTTCCGCCGGGTCCGCTTCGAGCCCACCGACCTCGGCCCGGACCGCACGGTGGTCTGCTACAAGGACGCCTGGGAGCAGGACCCGGGCCACCAGGCCGGCGCCCCGGCGACCACCGACTTCCGGGTCGGCCCGGGCGCCGACCCGGAGAGCTCGATGCTCGGCGTGATCTACGACGGCTACCCGGTGGACGCCCCGTACGTCGTCACCTCGCCGGGGCACTGGGCCTTCGAGGGGACGGGCGTCGCGGCTGGGGCGTCCTTCCCGCACCTGGTCGGCGTCGAGTACGACCGGGTGGACACCGGCTTCCCCACCCCGCGCCCGATCGAGGTCATCGCCCACTCCCCCGTGGTCTGCGAGGGCCGCCACTCCCACTCCGACACCGCGTACTACACCGTGCCGAGCGGCGCCGGGGTCTTCGCGAGCGGGACGATGCGCTGGGTGGAGACGCTGGACGCGCGCGGCCCCGGCGGCGGCAAGGCCGACCACGGCATCGACTCGCACGCCGGGGACGTGGTCCGCAAGGCCACCGAGAACGTCCTGCGCGCCTTCGCCGCCGGACCGGCCGGCCGCACCCACCCCGCCCAGGACAACCTCGCCGCCGTCTACGGCACGGCGTAGCGGGCCGGGCGGGCCGGCCGGTGGGTCCGGTTCAGCTCGCCGTGATCGGCGGGACGAAGGTCTCCGGCGGGCCGAAGTCCGAGTAGACGCCCTTGACCACGGTCAGCTTGCCGTTCACCGTCATCGACTGCTCGCCCCGCACCGGGCGGCCGAGCCGGTCGATCCACAGCTGGTAGTCGAGCCCGTCCACGCCGTTGGACGCCATCCGATCGGCGTTCGAAGGGTCCGCGCGGCGCACCTGCTCCACCGACAGGCGCGCGGCCAGGTGGAACACCGGGACGCCGCCCTCGGACTCCATGCCCTTGCGGGCGGAGGGGCCGGCGGCCAGCAGCACCTTGGCGTACGTGCCGTAGTGGTTGCTGTCGGCGCCGTCGTCCCCGGTGGACGGGGCCTTCTTCCAGGGCGTGCCCTTCGCCTTGTCGCGCATGTACGTGGTGCCGTCCACGGTCAGCGACTCCGTCGAGTTCAGGGTCAGGAACCCGCCGACGGTGGTCGTCCCCTCCACATGGCTGCCGAGGGTCGGGGTGTTGACGTTGACCCGGCCGCTCATGTTCATGAGCACCCGCTCGTCCCCCTCGCCCGCCGTGGTCGTCATCTTCAGGCTCGCGGCGTACGGCGCCGGATCGGCGTGCGCCACCGCCACCTCCGGGTCGAACGCCCCCGCGGCGTCCGCGGGTGCCCCGACGGCGGGGCTCGCGGCGGGGTGCGCCGAACCCTCCGGGCCGCAGCCCGCGACGGCCGTGAGCGCGAGGGCCATGGCGGTGACGGGCAGCGCGGTGAGGGGCAGGGCGGTACGACGAATCGTCAAAGGAATGCTCCGGGTCGGCCGTTCGAGACGATCCGGAAGCCTGCCACAGCGACCAATCACAGTCGAACTGGTTTCCGTACCCCGGTGGGGCGGCCCCGGCCGGACGCCCCGGGCGGGAGGAGGCCGTCGGCCCGGCTAGACTCACACGGTCTAACAGCAGCGAAGGTCGTCAGTAGCGAAGGTCGTCCAGGACAACCGACCGGTACGGCACGGGTGCCCGCCGGCGAGGGCACAAGGGAAACAGAACATGGTCGAGGCCTCCCCCAAGGTCGTTGTCGTCGTCCCCACGTACAACGAGCGGGAGAACCTTCCGGTCCTCGCCGGGCTCCTCGCGGAACTCCCGCTGGAGAACCTGCACCTACTGGTGGTCGACGACAACTCCCCCGACGGCACCGGCGAGATCGCCGACAAGCTCGCCGCCGACTCCGGCGGCACCGTCGGCGTCCTGCACCGCACCGAGAAGAACGGCCTCGGCCGCGCCTACCTGGCCGGCATCGCCCGCGCCCTGGACGAGGGCGCCGACGTCGTGGTCCAGATGGACGCCGACCTCTCCCACCCCGCCTCCGCGATACCCGCGATGGTGCGGGCCCTGCTCACCGACGACACCGCCGTGGTGCTCGGCTCCCGCTACGTGCCCGGCGGCTCGACCGCCGCCGAGTGGCCCTGGCACCGCAAGGCACTCTCCGCCTGGGCCAACTTCTACGTCAACGCGATCCTCGGCCTGGGCGTGCGGGACGCCACCGCCGGCTTCAAGGCCTGGCGGGCCACCACCCTGCGGGCCATCGACCTGCCGACCGTGCAGAGCAACGGCTACTCGTTCCAGGTCGAGATGAACTACCGGGTCGTCCAGCGCGGGCTGACCATCCGCGAGGTGCCGATCCGCTTCGAGGAGCGGATCGAGGGCGCCTCGAAGATGAGCATCGGGGTGCAGGTCGAGTCCGCGCTCGCGCCCTGGAAGCTGCGCTTCAACCGCGAGAACGGACCCGGCGAGCTCGACTGACGCCGATGGGCCGAACGCAACGACCGGCGCCTCCGGCGCGGTCATCCGGGTAGTAGGACGGCCGGGTGGCGGTGTGAGCGGCGGCCGCGGGGAAAGAAGGCCGTCATGGCCCTTCTCCCGGAGTCCTTCACGACCCTGGTCCGCCGTGGCGCCCGAGAGCCCTTCGTCGTCCAGACCGTGCGGGCCACCGTGGCCGCCACCCTCGCCTACGCGGTGGCCACCCGGCTCAGCAGTGAGCCCGCGCCGCTGACGGCGCCGCTGACCGCGCTGCTGGTGGTCCAGGTCACCGTCTACTCGACGCTCAAGACCAGCATCCGCCGGGTCAACTCGGTGGTGGTCGGGGTGCTGATCGCGATCGGCTTCAGCGCCGTGGTCGGGCTCTCCTGGTGGAGCCTCGGGCTGATCATCCTGGCCTCCCTGGTCATCGGCCGGTTCGTCCGGGTCGAGGAGTTCGTCCAGGAGGTCGCGATCAGCGCGATGCTGATCCTGGGCGTCACCAAGCTGGCCTCGCAGGCCTGGGACCGGGTGCTGGAGACGCTGATCGGCGCGGCCGTCGGCCTGCTGTTCAACCTGCTCTTCGCCCCGCCGGTCTGGGTGGACACCGCCGGGGAGTCGATCGAGGACCTCGCCCGGCGGGCCCGGAAGCTGCTGCTGGACATCGCGGAGGAGCTGGGCCGCCCTACCCCGGTGGCCCGGGCCGCCGAGCGGCTGCACGAGGCCCGCCGGCTCGACCAGGCGATCGTCGAGGTGGACGCGGCGCTGCGCCAGGCCGAGGACAGCCTGCGGTTCAACCCCCGGATCAGCGAGGGGCTGCTCTCCCGGCTGGTGCTGCGCACCGGGCTGGACACGCTGGAGATCTGCGTGGTGGTGATCCGGGTGCTGGCCCGCTCGCTGACCGACCTGGCCAAGCGGCGCGGGCCCGGCGAGCGGCTCTTCCCGCCGGAGGTCGCGGTCGGGCTGGAGGAGCTGCTGGCGCACGTCGGCGGGGCGATGGTCAGCTTCGCGGTGCTGGTCACCACCCAGGTGAGCCGCAACGCCGAGGAGGCCGAGGAGCGGCTGACCGCCGAACTGGCGGCGGCCTGGGCCTCCCGGGAGAACGTCGCCCAGGTGCTGCTGCGCAGGGTCCAGGAGCACCCGGAGGCCTGGCAGCTGCACGGCTCGATGCTGGCCGAGGTGGACCGGATCCTGGACGAACTGGACCTGGAGCACCGCAGTCGGCGGCTGATGGAGGAGCTCGACCGGGCTTCGGTGGCGAACCGCGAGCGGTTCTCCCGGTTCGCCGGGCTGCGCCGCTACATCCGGGGCGAGCGGGGACCCGGCCGTCGGACGTCCGCCCAGGCGGAGCGCCCGGCGGCGGAGGCCGGGCGCTGATCCTGCCGCGGGCCCGGGAGATCAGGACGTCAGGGCATCAGCCAGGGCTGCTGCGGCAGCGGGTGCCCGGTCTCCAGGTAGGTCTTGAGGTTGGACAGCACCGCCGACCAGCCCTGTTCGGCGTTCGCCCGCTCGGTCTCGTCGGCGAGGTTCTCGTGGGTGACGGTGAGGCGGCTGAGGTCCTGCCAGTGCTGGATGTCGAAGCTGACCCGGGAGGGCCCGCCCGGGCGCCGCTCCTCCGGCCCGGCCCAGGTGGTCACCAGCCGGTGCGGGCGCTCGGCGACCTCGACGACGCCGATCACGTCGGCGATGCCGGAGTCGTCGGCGCGCTGGTGCTCCCAGGGCGCGCCGGGCAGCCAGGTGGAGACGTTGCGGTGGCCCCAGTAGAGGCCGGACTCGTCTGCGTTGGTGAGCGCGTGCCAGACCCGCTCGGGGGTGGCACGCAGGTAGACGGTGGCGCGGTGGGTGTGGGCGGTCACGGCCTCAGCCCCTGGCCGCGTCGAGCAGCGGCTGGATCTCGATCTTCCGCATCCGCAGCATGGCGGCCATCACGCGGTCGGCCTTGGCCCGGTCCGGGTCGGCGATCAGGTCGCGCAGGACGCGCGGCGTGATCTGCCAGGAGAGGCCGTAGCGGTCCTTGAGCCAGCCGCACGGGCCCTCCTGGCCGCCGTCGGCGGTGAGCTTGGCCCAGAGTTCGTCGATCTCCTGCTGGTCCTCGCACTCCGCCTGGAGTGAGATCGCCTCGGTGAACGTGAACTCGGGGCCGCCGTTGAGGGCCGTGTACTCCCGGCCGGCGAGTTCGAAGTCGACGGTCATCACCGAGCCGGCCTCTCCGGGGCCGGCCTCGCCGTAGCGGGTGACCTCGGTGATTCCGGAGTCGGGGAACAGCGAGGTGTAGAAGACGGCGGCCGTTTCGGCCTGGTCGTCGAACCAGAGGAAGGTGGTGATTTTCTGCATGCGCCCGACGGTAGCGGCGGGCTCTGCCACGGCGGCCGAGCCACGGCCGGGGGTCACCGGATCGGCGCCCCCGGCCGGGCCGGCCGCGGGTCAGTGCACCCAGCCCGCGTAGCGCTGCGTGAAGCGCTGGCCGGTGTGGGCGGTGACGACGACGTCGTAGCGGCCCTGCTTGTCCAGCGGCCAGGGCAGGTTGACCTGCTTGCCGGGCTTGACCCACACGGTCTGCGCGGTGCCCGCGAAGTCGTTGGGCGCGGCGGTGAAGGCCACGTCGGTCATGCCGTCGTTGGCCACCTGGAGGGTGAGCTTCAGGTCGCCGTGCAGGTCGGCGGTGACGATCGGCACGCCGATGTCGTTCTGCCCGTCCTGACCGTCCCGGACCACCGTGCCGGCGAAGCGGCGCACGAAGCCGTCCGGGCCGTGCACGGTGAAGTCGTAGCGGCCGTCGGTGGCGGCCGCGTCCCAGACGTACGTCGCGCTGGCACCGGGGGCGACGGTGTACGGGGTGCCCGCGAACGGGAGCAGGATGTTCGGGTAGACGGTGTACGGGAAGGCCACCGAACCGTCGTTGCCCATCACGCAGCTGACCTTGCCGGTCTTGCGGTCCACCGACACGTCGGCCCACGGCTGGTACGGCAGCGGGCGGTGCGGGCGCTCGCCGCGCTCCTGGACGGGCATCGACTGGGCGCCGATCGCCGGGAGGGCGACGCCGGGCAGCTTGGCGCCCGCGTCCGCCTTGGCCATCAGGGCGTTGGTGTCCGGCAGCTGGGGGAGCGAGTCGTCGGGGGCGGCGAAGTCGAAGCAGCTGGTGAGGTCGCCGCAGACGGCCCGGCGCCAGGCCGAGATGTTGGGCTCGGCCACGCCGGTGACCAGCTCCATGAAGCGCAGCACCGAGGTGTGGTCGAAGACCTGGGAGTTGACCCAGCCGCCGCGCGACCAGGGCGAGACCACCCAGAGCGGGACCCGGTTGCCGAGGCCGATGGCGCGCCCGTGGGTGAACTCCTCGGGGGTGCCGGGCTCGGGGGTGGGCGGGACCATGTGGTCGAAGTAGCCGTCGTTCTCGTCGTACATGACCAGGAAGACGGTGTGTCGCCAGACGTCGGGGTTGGACATCAGCGACTGCAGCGCCTGGTTGACCCAGTGCGCGCCGTACGCCGGGCCGGCCTCCGGGTGCTCGGAGAACAGGTAGGGCGCGACCAGCCAGGAGATGGTCGGCAGGGTGCCGTCCTTGCAGTGGCGGTCGAAGTCGGTGGGGTCGAACTTGGTCATCGCGTTGATGTAACGCGGGTCGTCGTGCGGGAAGTTGTGGAACTGCTTGAAGTAGGAGAGGGCGTTGTCGTCGTAGTCGCCGGTGCGGTCGTCCTTGCTGGGGTTGTGGTAGACGCGCCAGCTGACGCCGGCCGCCTGCAGGCGCTCGGCGTAGGTGGTCCAGTCGGCGACGGGGTTGTCGGTGACCGGGGTGTTGTCGATCCAGGGGCCGGTGGTGCCGTCGCGGCCGGGCCCGGCGGTGCCGGTCCACAGGTACAGCCGGTTGGGGTCGGTGGGGCCGGCCAGCGAGGTGAAGTAGGCGTCGCAGATGGTGAACGCGTCGGCCAGGGCGTACTGGTAGGGGATGTCGTCCCGGGTGAAGTAGCCCATGGTGCGCTCGCCCTTGGCGGCGATCCACTTGTTCATCGCGCCGTTGTTGATGGCCTGGTGACCGGTCGCCCAGTCGTGGGCGAGACCGCCGGCGTTCTGAGCGTTGTACTTGGCGGTGTCCATCCGGTAGGGCAGCATCGCCCCGCCGTCGCTGCGACGGCCGTCGGGCTGGCGGAACACGTCGGTGCCG
This sequence comes from Kitasatospora sp. NPDC004669, assembly GCF_040609455.1. Classification (NCBI taxonomy): domain Bacteria; kingdom Bacillati; phylum Actinomycetota; class Actinomycetes; order Kitasatosporales; family Streptomycetaceae; genus Kitasatospora; species Kitasatospora sp. NPDC004669. The sequence continues at coordinate 6,463 of NZ_JBEXKB010000052.1, read as the reverse complement.
TCCGGGAATTGGAGCGCCTGCTTGTCGCCGAAGCCGCGGACGCCGTTCAGCGTGCCGAAGTAGTGGTCGAAGCTGCGGTTCTCCTGCATCAGGACGACGACGTGCTTGACGTCCTTGACGGTGCCGGTGAGAGCGCTGTCGGTCTCGGCAGCGGGGGCGGCCTGGGCCTGGGTGGCGGACAGGCCGGTCAGGGCGGTGGCACCGACGGCCGCGGTGGCGCCGACGAAGGTGCGGCGGGAGAGTTCGGGCATCACGAACTGGCCTCTCAGAGCTGGAAGGTGGCGACGGCGGCGGCGGTGTCGGAGGGCCACTCGTTGGCGGCGGAGTTCGGCTCGGGCTGCGGCCAGTCGGCGACCAGGGTGTGCGCCTCGATCAGCTTCAGCGGCCCGGCGTACTGGACGTAGTCGATGCGGTCCTGCGGCTCGGGCCGGTCGCCGCGCCGCTTTCGGGTGGGCGACCAGGTGGAGCCCGGGACCTTGGCCGGGTCGCGGTTCTCCTCGCGGAAGCTGTCGGTCAGCCCGGCGGCCTGCAGGGCCGCGGTGACCGGCCAGTCGAGCGCGCCGACACCGTTGTGGGCGGCGGCGGTGGCGGCCGTCCAGTCCAGGTGGGAGGGCGAGGAGAGCGCGCCGGCCAGCACCACCGGGAGGTGCCGGGCCAGGTCCGCCCGCACGGCCTCGGCCAGCGCCTTGGCCTGCTTGAAGCGCAGCGAGGCGTTCTCGGCGGCGGTCACCTGGGCGGCGCTGCCGCCGTCCTGCACGGCGTACGGGCCGTAGCCGGCCTCGTCGAGGTGCGCGGCCCAGAAGCGGACGCCGCGGCCGCCGGGCAGCTGCACGGTGGCGGCGACGGCGGGCAGCTCGGCGGTGGCCGGAGTGAGGTCGATGAGCGGGTGGCGGCTGAGGATGCCGACGCTGCCCGGGCTCTGGTGGGCGTACCAGCCGAGCGCGTCGGCCAGTGCCTTGGCCCGCTCGCCGGCGGTCTCCTGCAGGGCGAGCACGTCCAGGCCCTGGGCCAGGACGACGCGCAGCTGCTTCTCCAGCGCGTCGGTGTAGGCGGCGCCGGCGTTGTGCAGGTTCCAGCTGGCGGCCTTGAGCCGGGGCGGGGCGGCCGGGTCCGCGACCGGGACCAGGACGGTGAGGGTGTCGGTGGCGCCGGTGCTGTCCTTGACGCCGACCACGACCAGCTCGGGGTTCCGGCCCGGGGTGGCGGGGGCGGTGCCGGTGAGGGTGCCGTCGGCGGCGACCGAGGCCCAGGCCGCGCCGCCGAGCTTGCGGTAGGCGGCGGAGCCGGGGGCGTTGCCGGTCGGGCGGGACCAGAGGCCGCCGAGCTTGATCCGCACGGCCGCGCCCGGGGCGACGGGGGTGGCGGTGAAGGAGTCGACGGCGGCGTGCGGTCGGACCACGGCGGGCTTGGGGAGGAAGCTGAACGGGGCGGTCTGGGCGAGGACGCCGTAGCCGTCCTTGGCGAGCAGGTAGGCGGTGTACGGGCCGCCCGTCAGCGCGGAGGTGTCGAGCTGGAGGTCGCCGGAGGTTCCGGGGGTGTACTTCCACAGCAGCGAGGCGCCGTTGCCGGGCTGGCGGCTGCCGTCGTAGATGCCGACCCAGTTCTTGGCGTCGGGGGCGTCGGTGGTCCAGTGGAAGCTGAGCCGGTCGCCTTCGGCGGGGCTGCTGGATGAGGTCAGGGTCAGGGCGCTGCCTGCGGCCACGGTTGTCCTGTCCGCCGCCAACGGGTCCGGTCCGCCGGGGGACGGTGCCGGGGCCGCGCGCGGCTGGTCACGGAGGTTGGGAGGGAGAACGCCCACAGTTGGCTGTACAACTACGGGCGGCCCTCATTCACCCGAAGACCAGCGACCGGCGCGTGAACGACACGTGACCGAGCGTCGGGCGGTCGGGGAACTCCGTGGCGGAACCGTCATCGCGACATGCGGAAGGGCCGCGACGGACGATCCGTCACGGCCCTCCTGGACTGTCGGCCGCACCCGCCGGGTCGGGCCGGCGGTTCAGGCCAGGGCGAGGAACAGCTTCTCCAGCTCGGCCTCGCTCATCGGCGCGGCCTCCTCGTCGGCGGCGGCCATGCACTGGCGCATCCCGCTCGCGACGATCTTGAACCCCGCCCGGTCAAGGGCGCGCGAGACGGCGGCGAGCTGGGTGACCACGTCCTTGCAGTCCCGACCCGCCTCGATCATCGCGATCACCCCGGCCAACTGACCCTGGGCGCGACGCAGTCGGTTCAGGACCGCGCCAACCGCCTCCTCGTCCACCTGCATGTCCGGGCCGCCTTTCACATCGACTGTCGATTGACAAGTGTACCCGGTGGGGTATTCATTCCCGGGCGGCCCGGAAGTCCGCCGACGGACTCGGCGATGAGCTCAGCGCCGGGCCAGGCGGCGCTCGCCTCCGGCGCCGGTAGCGTACGACAGCTCGTAGTAGGCGAACACCCCGGGTTCGTCGGTGGCCGGCAGGATGTCGTCGGTGCCGATCGCGGGGGCCTGCCGGACCTTGTTCCGCGGGTACGCCACACGCAGATAGCCCGGCCCGGCCACCGCGCCCTCCAACGGGACGAAGGCCAGACGGCGCCTGCCCATCATGCCGACCACGACGGTGGCGAAGAACGGCTCGTCGGTGGACGTCTCGACGTAGACCGACTCCAGCGTGCCGACGCGGCGGCCCTTCTCGTCGACCACGGCGTGGCCGCGCCACTCGCGGATGTCTGCCATAGCGATCCCCACGGCCTCGGACCTCCCGTGTCGCGGCTGCCGCCGGCTGCACAGCCCGGAGCTTCCATCCTGCGCCGGGACGGGCCCCGCGGCACGACGAAAGGGACCTGCGAGGGCGACCCGACCACCCGGGGGCAAGGCGCTGAAGGGGCCGGCCCGAGCGCGAAGCGGCGGTAGCGGATCCGGGCCCGGTGCAGGACCGGGGTGTCCGGGCCATCCGCAGCGAGGCCGGTGCAGGTGACGACCGGGCCGTCGAAGAGTCCCGGGCCGGCGCTCGCGACCTTCTCCCAGGCGTGGTCCATCGCGGCGCGGTCGGCCGGCGGGAGGGGCGGCGGCGGGGTCTCGACCAGGCGGAGCCGGTCGGGCTCCAGGAGGCGAACGGCGGCGGGCCGGGGCTCGGTCATGACGCCATGGCGGCAGTCCGTACGGTGGATGGCGGTCGATCGGGATTGGCGCGATCGGACGACAAGCCCACGAATCATTCGGCGGGAACGGCCAGTTGGCGTCCGAATTCGGCGGGTCGTCGGCGAAACGGAAATCCGGGGGGATCCGCCGCTCCGGGTACGCACCTGGGGGGCGCACCCGGAGCGGGCGTGCCCGAAGCTCAGAGGCCGGTCTGGATCTCGACGCGGTGGCGGATGTATTCGTCGGGGTGCGACTGGGCGATCGCAATGGCCGTCTCCACCAGGGCGTGCAGCTCGGCCGGGTAGGCGCGCGGCACCAGCGGGAGACCGGGGAGGATGCAGCGGCGGACGTCGATGTCATCGTTGGCGACGAACTCCCGCAGCGCGGCCTCGTTCCAGCTGTCCCGGACGATCGCGCCCTCGTCGGCGGTCGCGTTGCGGCCGCTGCCGACCGACAGGGCCGTCCAGTACCAGGCGCGGGCGGCGCCGGCGCGCTCCGGGTCGGTGCCGGTCTGCAGGTAGCCGAGCAGGGCCAGGCGGACCCGGCGCTGGCCGAAGGCGATCATGGCGGGCTCGACGAAGCGGCGGTTGAAACTCGGGTTGGGGTCGTGGACCGCGGCCTCCATCAGCGCCTCGAAGTACTCCTCGGGCAGCTCGGACCGCCCGGCGAGCGCCTTGTGGACCTCCCACCGGGCCGCACCCGGGTAGTCCGCACCCGGCGCGACCTCGACCCCGAGCAGGAGGAGCAGCCGCGCGAGCCGCAGCTCGAACGCCCGCGATCCGCCCTCCGTGCGTCCGGGCAACGGCTGGAGAATCCGCACCTCGCCTGCCGTGTCCTTGGTTTCCACGAACGTCCTCCTCATTCTGAGTCATCGGCAGACTACTCGCCGATACACCAGTTCGGAGGTCGTTTTCGGCCAGGTGAGATCTTGAACTGCTTCTCCGATTCATGTTTTGACGACAGCTCAGCAATCGAGTGCCGCACAGCTGCGGCCGGTCGGCACGCAGGGTGAGCGGCCGTCAGGACGGACGGCCGGGCGGGACCAGGCCGGACTGGTAGGCGATCGCGACGAGTTGGGCCCGGTCACGCGCGTCGAGCTTGGACATCGCCCGGTGCACATGGGTACGGACGGTGAACGGGCTGACGAACATCCGCTCGGCGATCTCCTCGTTGGTGAGCCCGGTGGCGGCCATGGACATCACCTCGCGCTCGCGGGCGGTCAGCACGGCGAGGCGCTCGGCGGGCGCGACGGCGGCCGGATCGGGCTGGGCGAGGAACTGGTCGATCACCGCCCGGGTCGCCGCAGGCGAGAGCAGGGCGTCGCCGGCCGCGACCGTGCGCACGGCGGCGAGCAGTTCCTTCGGGTCGGCGCCCTTGCCGAGGAAGCCCCCGGCGCCCGCGCGCAGCGCCTGGGCCACGTACTCGTCGATCTCGAAGGTGGTGAGGATGAGCACCCGGGTGCCGGACAGCTCCTCGTCGCCGCAGATCTCGGCGGTGGCGCCGAGGCCGTCGACGCCGGGCATCCGGATGTCCATCAGGACGATGTCGGGCTTGGTCGCCCGGGCGAGTTCCACCGCCTCCCGGCCGTCGGCGGCCTCGCCGACCACCTCCATGTCCTCCTCCGCGTCGATCAGCACCCGGAAGGCGCCGCGCAGCAGGGCCTGGTCGTCGGCGAGCAGCACGCGGATGGTCATGTGCGGTCGTTGTCCTTTCGGATGGCGCGATCTTGTCGGACGGAACGGTCGGGGCGGGCGGCGCGGTCAGGGCGGGTGAAGCGGTCGGGCAGCACCAGGCAGTCCCGTCGGACGGCGGGGGCGGGTCGGGCCGGCTCGCCGGGGCGGTCCGGCTCCTCGGGCCGGGCGGCGCCGCCGGGCCGGGCGGTGTCCTCCGCCTGTACGGCGCCGTCGTCCCGGGCGCCGGTGCGCAGCGGCAGCTCGGCGAGGACCAGGAAGCCGCCGTCGGGCCGCCGGTCCGCGGTGAGCCGGCCGCCGACCGCGCCGGCCCGCTCGCGCATGCCGATCAAGCCGAAGCCGCTCTCACCGGGGGCCGGCTGGGGCAGCAGGGCGGTACGGGGGCGCCCGATGGCGGGCGGGCGGCCGTTGACGACGCTGACGGCGACCCGGCTGCCGCTGTAGGAGAGGGTGACCTCGGCGTCGGCGCCGTGGGCGTGCTTGGCGACGTTGGTCAGCGACTCCTGGAGGATCCGGAAGGCGGTGAGGTCGACGCCGGGCGACAGCGGCCGGGCCTCGCCCTCGACGGCGAGCCGCACCGACAGGCCGGCCCGCTCGAAGGTGTTGATCAGCTCGGGCAGGCGGTCCAGACCGGGGGTGGGTTCCAGCGGGGCCGGCTCCTCGGCTCGGCGCAGCAGTCCGACGGTGGCGCGCAGCTCCTGGAGGGCGGAGCCGGTGGAGTCGGTGATGTGGCTGAGCACCTCGCGGGCCTGGACCGGGTGGGTGTCCATGAGGTGGACGGCGATGCCGGCCTGGGCGTTGGCGAGGGCGATGTGGTGGGCGACGACGTCGTGCAGGTCGCGGGCGATCCGGATCCGCTCGTCGGCGACCCGCCGACGGGCCTCCTCCTCGCGGGTGCGTTCGGCGCGTTCGGCGCGCTGCTCGATCTCGGCGAGCTGGGCGCGGCGGTTGCGGATGGAGTCGCCGAGAGCGCCGGGCAGCAGGGCCCAGGCGAGCACGCTGATCCGCTCGCCGATCGGGCCGCCCGGGCCGGCCAGCAGGGACATCCCGAGGAGCAGGACGGCGGTGACGATCGAGGCGCGCAGGGCGGTGGAGCGGTCGGTGTGGACGGCGAGGAAGTAGAGGGCGAGCAGCAGGGGGGTGGCCAGCATCGGGGTGAGCCGGGGGCTGGTCGGAGTCAGCAGCATGGTGCAGAGCAGCGTGACGACGACCACCGCGCGCGGGTGGCGGCGGTGGAGGAACACGGCGGCGGCTGCGATCAGCGCCAGGACGCCGGTGGCCGGGCCGACCGGGATGAAGCGGCCGCTGGTCTGGTCGACCATGGCGCCGAGGGCGGTGATCGCGATCATGGCCGCGCCGCCGACGGCGTCGAGCAGCCGGGGGTGGTCGCGGCGCAGGCGCTGCCAGGTGTCGCTCATGGTCGTGCTCTCCGGGTCGGGGTCCCCTGGCCGCACCCTCGCAGGGTTCTGCCAGTTCGTGCCGCGCCGCACCCCGGGTGGGGTGCGGCGCGCCGGGTCGGGGGGCGCCCCGCGGGCGGCGCCCCCCCAGCCACGGGAAAGGTTTGGGGGGGGAACCGGGGGCCCCCCCCCCCCCCCCCGCCCGGGGGGGGGGGGGGGGGCGCGGGCGGGGGCGGGGGGGGGCGGGCGGGGCCGGG